>JAKEFM010000272.1 GCA_022616055.1 Planctomycetota bacterium | reverse complement strand
GTCGTGATCGTGTGGGTGGCGAGGCAGTCGGTCACGCTCCCGCCCGTTAGCGCGACGAAGTCGTCCACCGACTTCGCGGCGACGCCCGCCTTCGGGGGATCCTCCCCGACGGTCACGGACAGGCTGTTCCAGCCCGCACCCTGGAAGGCGGCGGGACCGTAGACGAGGACGTAGTAGGACGAGGAGAGGGCGTAGACCACGCGGATCTCGAGGGTCAGCCGGATCCGGTACTGGCGACCTCGCCGGAGGAGGGCCACGAAACTGTCCTGGATCGCGCCGGAATCGACCCAGACGCCCCCGCCCACTACGTCGATGCTGATCTGGTCGTTCGGCTCCTCCTTGTGGAGCTTCTCCGTCTTCAGGATCGCGCCGCTCGGCAGCTCCTGGAGGTGGAGCGTGACCTCCGCGCTGGCGGACCCGATCCCTCCCCCGATCACTTGGACGAGCGCCCACTGCCCCAGCCATTCGACGTCGTATTCGATCGAGACCGGGACGAGATTCTCCTCGGTCTGCGGGGTGGCACCCACCTCGAAGTCGGTGAAGAGGGAAGACTTCGAGAACCGGGTTGTCGCGACGAGCGGCACGCCCGCGACGCCGGCGCCCATCCAGTTCGAGTCGACGTCGCAGCTCGTCGTGCACAGCAAGCACCCAAAGCTCGAGTCCTCCTCGCATCCCATCGCCGAGAGCGGGCCGCTCTTCGTCCCGGGCTGGACGACGACGGGCGTGCCGAGAAGCGTCACGGGAGCGGGATTCGACGGCGCGAGGCTCGTCGTCTGGGCGGAAGCCGCGGCGAGCAGGCAGGTCGCGGCCAGCGGCAGGGGGAGGCCCCTGCTTCCTCTCACCATCGTGTGTCGCATGGGAACCTCCTCGGGTTCGGGCTGGAGGGAGCCGCGGGCGCGACCCCTCATCGCCGGAAGGCCAACCCCCGGCTCGACCTCGTCGGCGCGGGAGTCGACTCCTGGACGAACGTGACGGGATCGAGGCTCAAGATCGAATCGCCCTCGCCGGGCGGACCGTCGAGGAGCGCGTAGATCCGGCGCTCCTTGGGATCGAAGGCGAGGCCCTCGGCCGTCCCGGTCCCCCCGAGTGCGCCGAGGAGGGTCGATCCTCCCGTGCCGGTGTCGAGGGTGAGCAGGTTCGCCCCGTCTGTGGCGTAGAGCGTGTCGGTGTTCGGGTTGAAGGCGAGGCCGCGGATCGAGGTCGACGTCGGGCCGACGGCCTGAGGGCTCCCCGTGAACCGGTCGAGGACGAGGAGGACGTCGCCCACCCCCTCGACCCCGTAGAGCGTGTCCGTGTTCGGGTCGAAGGCGAGGCCGGCGATGTCCTTGAATCCGAGGCTCGCCCGCATCTGACTGTCGCCGGTCGCCGGATTGATCGTCACGAGCCGGTCGGTGAGCCGGTCGATCCCGAAGAGGGTACGGCTGTCGGGGTCGAACTCCAGCCCGCGGATGTCGCGGGTCTCCGAGCCCACGGGCACCGCGAGGCCGGTGGCCGGGCTCAGGGTGAAGAGGCCGCCCGCGGCATTCACGGCGTAGAGGATCCCGTCGGGGCCGAATCCCGGGTCGAAGGCGAGGCCCGTGACCGTCCCGATCGGCGGGGCGATCGTCCCGACCGGCGTCGCGGAGCCGGTGCTCGGATCGATCTCGAAGAGCTGGGTGCCGACGACGGCGAGGAGGGTGTTCGTCTCCGGATCGAAGGCCAGGTTCGCCGCGGCGACGCTCGGGCCGGCGGCGCTTCCGAGACCCGTGTTCGTGTCGATCGTGAAGAGGTTCCCGGTCGCCTCGTCCGTCCCGAAGAGGGTCGAGGTGTTCGGGTCGAAGGCCAGGCCCGCGAGATCCCGGACGCCCGTCCGGCCGATCTCCGTCCGGGCGCCGGTGACGGGATCGACGGCGACCAGGAGCTTCCGCTCCGGATCGATCGTGTAGAGGACTCCGGCCTCCGGATCGAACGCGAGCCCCTCGCCGACGCCCGAGACGGTCCGGCCGATGAACGTGCAGGCTCCGGTCCCCGGGTCGATGCGCGCGAGCGAGTCGTCGCGGTCGAGGGTGGCGTAGAGCGTCCGCGTGTTGCGGTCGTAGTCGAGGCTCCCCATCTCCTGGTCGAAGCCGAGGGCCCCGACGCCGGTCGCGGTCCCCGCCTGGACGTCGATCCGGAACAGGTGGTCCAGGTCGTCGTCGATCGCGTAGAGACGGCGGTCGGTCGTGTCGAAGGCCAGGGCCGCGGCGCTCCCGAGCCCCGACCGTCCGACGACCGTCCCCGCCCCGGTCACCCGGTCGAGGGAGAGGAGTTGTCCCGCGTCCCTCTCGATCGCGAAGAGGGCCCCGGACGACGGATCGAGGGCCAGGCCCCGCACGTCGAAGAACCCGGTCGGGCCGACCTGGGTCAGGGTGTTCGTCGCCGGCTGGTAGGTGTAGAGGGGGTCGATCCCCGGCTCCCCGAACGTAAGGTAGAAGCGGTTGCCCAGCCCGTCGAACGCGAGCCCACCGACGGGCTGCTCGAATCCCCCCGGCGGACCGACGTCGGTCGTCGCGCCCGTCTCGGGATCGACGGCGGCGAGCGCGTTCGTCGCGCCGTTCACCCCGTAGAGGGCCCCGTCGTTCGTGTCGAAGGCGATCGGGCCGAGCGGTTGGGCCAAGTCGGCGCGGTAGGTGCCGCCTGCCGTCTCCGGATCGATCCGGGCGAGCTGGCTCCCCCCCACCGTCGCGTTCACCCCCACGAAGTCCCCTGCGACCGCGTCGAAGGCCAGGCCGGCGACGGGACGGAAGCCGAGGTTCCGGATGAGGCTGGACGAACCGGTCGCTGGATCGAGGGTCCGGAGGCTCAAGTCGAAGTGGTCGGAGGCGAGGAGGAGGCCGGTCTCCCGATCGACCGCCAGCCCCTCGATGTGCGACTCCGGCAGGGGTTGACTGGAGAGGACTAGCCCGGTGGCGGGGTCGAGGACGAGGAGCGCGCGAGCGTCCCGGTCGACGCCGTAGAGGGTGTCGGTCCCCGGATCGAAGGCGAGGCCGCTGACGTGACCGACCGGGGCGGCGCCGGGGATCAGGACGCCCGCGCCGGAGGCGGCATCGATCGAGAAGAGCCCATCGGCCTGGTCGTAGCCGTAGAGGACGCCCGAGTCGGGGTCGACGGCCAGGCCCTCGACCTGCGACAGGCCGAGCGCGCCGACGACGGTCCCCGCCCCCGCCTTCGTGTCGATCGTGAGGAGCTGGTCGGTGTCGTCGTCGACCGCGTAGAGGATGCCGCCCTCCTCCTCGTCGTCGTCCGCATTGGAACTCGAATCGAACCCCAGCGCGGAGAGGCCGCTGAAGCCCACCGCCCCCACGACGGTCACATCCCCCGTGACCGGGTCGAGCTTCAGGAGCTGGCCGAGGTCCTGGTCGACGCCGAAGACGGTCCCCGTCCTCCAGTTGGTCGCGAGACCCGTGATGTCGCGGAAGCCCTTGAGCCCGAAGCCGTGCGCCGGCTCCCCTCCGGACCTGGACTGTCGCAGCTCGAGGAGGGTGGTCGTCGAGCGTCCCGTGCCCTGGTCGACCGCGGACAGGCGGTGCTTCGCGTCGGAATCCGAGCGCGAACAGGCGGCGCACAGGAGGAGGACGACGAGGGGGACCCCGGACCCGCAAGGCGTTCGGCGCGTGGACATGGCCGGCCCTCCGCTGACTGTCGGACTCTCGCGACCGCGGAGAAGAGCGCCCCCACCGGCCCGCCGTTCCTCCCGTCAGGACTCCCGGGACGCTAGGCTTCCCCAATCGGGGAGTCAATGCCGCGTCCCGCGCCGAGGAGGGCGGTCAGCGCGACGAGGGAGAGGACGTCGATCCGGTTGTGCTCGAACACCCTCTCGATCTCCCCGCGCCTTCCGGCGAGATGGTCGAAGTAGGCCTGCGGCGCGTGCTCGCCGGAGAGGTCATCGATCCTCCGGAGACCGAGGAGTCGATCCTCGAGCGTCCGGAGTCGGTGGTCGGGGATTCCCCGGACGTTTCTCCGGAAGGGGTGGAGGAGGTCGAGATGCCGCTCGCTCCCGAAGAGCGAGGGGAGGCCGTGGAACCGGAAGCGGTCCTCGAGGCGGTGGCGGTCGAAGGACTTGCCGCAGAAGGTGACGAACGCTCCGGCCGCGGCGAGGTCGCCGCGGACGGCCTCGAGGAAGGCGCGCTCCCCTCCCGGCGAGGGAAGGAAGTGCTGTCGCAGGAGGAGTTCCTCCCCCTCGACGCGGGCGATGCCCGCGAGGAACACGAGGACGCCGGCCCCGCCGCCGAGCGAAGTCGTCTCCGTGTCGAGGAAGACGAGGTCGCGGAGGGAGACCTCGCCGAGCGAGGGGCAACGCGCCTCCTCGGCGAGCCGCCTCGGATCCGCACGGAGCACGGCGGCGAAGGAGACTTCGCCATGTCGTTCGTGAAGAGGAAGCCGGACCTCGCGCAGGGGTGGAATGGCCCCCGGGGAACCGCCGAACCACCTCCGGAGGCGATCGCCCAGCTCGGGGGGGGCTTTCGCCGTCTCCGCCCCGATCCGATGGAGCCGGCGGAGCCGATCGCGCAGTTCCTTCACGGAGAAGGTCTTACCCGACGATCGCCGGGACCGCGAAGAAGGATCCGAGAATCTCGAGCGCCGTCTCCTTGCCGGCAGGCCCGACCTCCTCGGGCGGGCCGATGCAGGCGGGGCATCCGGAGCGGCAGCCGCACCTCTCGAGGATCGAGCGCGCCGCCCCGAGGATCTCCTCCAGGCCCGCGAAGGCCGCCTCGGAGAGCCCGACCCCGCCCGGGTGGTTGTCGTAGATCGTGATCGTCGGCGCCTCGAATCGCTTCGATCGCGCCTCCGCGACGACGCCGAGGTCGGAGGGCTCGCAGCGGACGAAGAGGGTCGCGGCGAACCGGACCAGGTTGCCGAGCCCCTTCCACGCCCCGGCGCGCGGGCCGGCGAGGAGGCCGAGGCGGGCCGCCGCCTCGGGAGCGAGGACGAGGGCAAGCGATTCCGTGTCCATCTCCTCCGGGGGGAGCTTCAACTCCATCGCGCCGCAGTTCTCCCGCGTGTAGTACCGGATCTTCTTGAACATCGGGACGATCGTCGTGACGTGCACCTCGCCGCGGTGGAGCGCGAACTCCCCCCGCTCGCGCCGCTCCTCGAGGGAGAGGACGCGGACCTCGCGCGAGACCTGCGCCTCCGTGAAGTAGTCCGTGTTCGCGCGCCGCGCGTAGGCGCGCCTCCCCTCGTAGTCGAACCGGTCGACGACCCAGGTGTCCCCCTGGACCCCGACGACCGCCCCCTCGTGGAACTGCTCGAGGGCGGCGGCCCGGTCGAGCTCGGAGAGGGCGCTCCCCGCTTGGACGTCCAGCAGGACGACGTTGTCCATGTCGGTCGAGTCGAGGCTCACGTCCTCCGCCGGATAGGTCGGGGCCATCCAGTGGTAGCGGTCCCCTTCCCGGTGGAGGATCCCCGCCTCCGTCGCGAAGAACTCGAGGGTCTCGTCGACGATCTCGCTCGGCGCGTCCCCGAACCCCTCCCCCCGGCGGAAGGGGAGCTCGAAGGCGGCGCACTTCAGGTGGTTGCCGAGGATGGCGAGGTTGTCGGGGTCGATCGCGATCCGCTCGCGGCGGGCGTGGAAGAGGTAGCCCGGGTTGCCGCCTAGGTACTGGTCGTCGGGGCTCGCCCGGCAGAGCATCAGGGCGAGGGAGGGATTCCCGCGGCGGCCCGCCCTCCCCGCCTGCTGGAAGAAGGAGGCGACGGAGCCCGGGTAGCCGACGAGGACGGCGACGTCGAGGGAGCCGACGTCGATGCCGAGCTCGAGGGCGTTCGTCGAGACGACCGTGTGGACCGCGCCGCTGCGTAGATCCCGCTCCACCTCGCGGCGCAGGTCGGGGAGGTAGCCCCCGCGGTACGAGCGGATCTTCCCGGGGTCCTCACCTTTCCCCCGGGCGCCCTCCTTCAGGTACTTCACGAGGACCTCGGTCGTCGGCCGCGACTTCGCGAAGAAGATCGTCTGGTGGCCCTCGCCGGAGAGGACCGGCGCGAGCCGCCTCGCCTCCTCGACGACGGAGGCGCGCAGTCCCGCGACGGCGTTCAGGAGGGGAGGGTTGTAGAAGACGTAGGTCTTCTCCCCCTTCGGGGACCCGTCCCGGTCGACGACGCGCAGGGGCAGGCCGAACAGCCGGCGTCCGTGCTCCGCCGGATTCCCGATCGTCGCGGAGCAGCCGACGAAGAGCGGGCTCGAGCCGTAGTGCGCGCAGATCCGGCGCAGGCGGCGCAGCACGTTCGCCACGTGGCTGCCGAAGACCCCCGAGAGCGTGTGGACCTCGTCGGCCACGACGAACCGCAGGCCCCGGAAGAAGTCGGTCCACTTCGGGTGATTCGGGAGGATCCCCTCGTGGAGCATGTAGGGGTTCGTCACGAGGACGTCGCCCCGGTCGCGCAGCCGGCGGCGCACCTCGGGAGGGGTGTCCCCGTCGTAGGTGAACGCGCAGGTCTCGACCGGGAGCCGTTGGAGGAGCTCGGTCAGCTCCGCGACCTGGTCCTGGGAGAGCGCCTTCGTCGGGAAGAGGTAGAGCGCGCGGGCCGGCCGGTCGGGCGTCTCCTCCCGGCTCCGGACGAGCGCGTCGAGGACGGGAAGGTTGTAGCAGAGGCTCTTCCCCGAGGCGGTCGCGGTCGAGACGAGGACGCTCTCCCCGCCGTGGACGAGGTCGACCGCCTCGCGCTGGTGGGAGTAGAGCCGCTCGATCCCCCGCGCGCGGAAGGCCGCCCCGACCGCGGGATGCACCCAGTCCGGAAACCCCTCGAAGGAGCCCGGGCTCGGGGGGACGGACTCCCAGTGGACGACGCTGCCGCCGATGGCGGGGTCGGAGCGGAGGCGCTCGAGGATGGAGGGGACGTCCACGCGCGCGCGAGGGGGTCGGGTTTCTACTCCAGAGGGGGGCGGGTACTCACTCCACCGAGGGGCGGGTTCTTACTCCATGCGCGGGGACCCGACAACCCGGCGACCCCCGTGGGTCGCTCCGGGTCGGCCCCCGCGCGCGGGAAATTTCCTCTAGCGCTTCCTCCGGGTGCGTCGTAGCACCGGGTACCCAGGACGCCCCAGGGCGGTGCGCGTCCCGGCCGGAGCGGTTCCGGCCGGAGGAATTCCGGCGTCGCCTCGCCCAGACGAGGGCGCCCGCTACCAAACAGGAGTTGTACTTGAAGATCCCGTTTGTCCGGATCGTGATCCTGTCGTTGGTCGGGCTCGGAGCCGTCGGATTCGCCCAGGAAGCGGCGAAGCCCGCGAGCGGCACGAAGAAGGAGAGCCCGGAGAAGAAGGCCGTGGCGGCGAAGGAGATCGCGGTGACGGGGGAGGTCGTCAACCTCGCCTGCCCGCTCTTCGCCGCGTCGAGCGCCGGCGCCAAGCACGCGTGCGGCCCCGAGTGCCTGAAGGGGCGCGCCTGGGCGGGCGTGCTCGACGAGAAGAACGGCGACCTCTTCGTCGCGTGCGAGAAGGACTACGCCTCGGCGGCGCCGCGCCTCGGGACGTGGGCCGGCCAGCGCGTGACGATCAAGGGGAAGGCGACGGAGGGGAGAGGCCTCCGGGCCCTCCAGGTCGAGGAGGTCGCCAAGGCCGAGGGGACAGCCCCCGCGGGAGCCCCGGTCCCGACGGCGCGCGAGGGGACGATCACCGGCTCGGTGGTGAACGTCCTCTGCGCTCTCCACCCCGCGTCGAACGGCGACCGTCACGTGTGCGACGCGAAGTGCCTCGACGGGGACCAGGTCCTCGTCGGGATCCGCGACGACCTCTCCGGGAAGCTCTACGTCGCCTTCGCTCCGATGCACGCCGGGGGCGAGCCGAAGGGTGACGCGAAGGGGGGGCCGAAGACCGCGATCGAGACCCTCCGGCCCCTCGCAGGCGCCAAGGCGTGGGTGACCGGGAAGATCGTCGGGAACCTGATCGAGGTGACGAAGGCCGAGAAGGCCTGAGCGATTCCCGCCAACCATCCGGGCCGGCCGCCCGAGCGGCCGGCTCGGCCCTTTCCCGGTCGGGCTACGGGAGGGCCCGGAGCCTCGCGACGAGGTCGGAGGGGATGGTGAAGACGACGCCGGAGGGGGCGAGCGCCACGCTCGCGCCCTCGTGCTCGGCGACCTTCACCTGCTCGGAGGGGGCCGCGTCGACCGCCGGGCGGGAGGTCGGGCTCCCCTTCCAGTAGCGCACGACGAGGAGCGGATCCTCGAAGGGGAAGCCCTCCCCGGTCCACGCGCGCGCCTCGTCCCCCTTCAGGCGGACGATCGACTCGACCTCCTTCGTGAAGGCCGGGTCCTCGGCCGGCGCGCTCGCGGTCCCCTCCGCGGCCTGCCGCATCCACTTCCCCCCCTCCTCCCGCGACCAGCGGGCCTTCCGCGTCGCGCCCGCGGGGCGCGTGGCGGGATCCGTGGCGGGCTGCGTCTCCGGGGCGGGCTTCGCCTCGATCTCGATCGCGGAGAGGTCGAACTCGGAGAAGGAGACGACCTCGCGGGAGAGGTAGTGGAGGCCGTCGCGGCCGAGGAGGCGCTCGAGGTCCTCCGCCTTCATCCGGCCGACGTTCGCGGAGCCCTCCCTCCGCACGAAGAGGAAGTCCCCCTCCCGCTTCCCGACGAGGACCTTCGTCGGCTTCCCCTTCGCCGCCACCTGGATCCAGCGCGGCGCGGCGTCGAGGCCGTAGCGCTTCAGGGCCTCGTCGAGGGCCGGACCCGAGGCCGGCCTCGTGTCCCCCCCGGCGAGGATCGGCGGCTCGAAGCCGGCGATCTCGAGCTTCTCCAGGTCCGCGAGGAGCGCGTCGGTCCGGTCCGCGGCGGTCGCCTGGTCCTTCGGCTTCAGGCGGAACGCGCGGCTCCCCGCCCCCTCGCGGGCGAGGACGACCTCCCCCTCCGGGCGCCCGATCCGGACCTCGTTCACCTCGTCCGAGAAGTTGCGGAAGAGCTTCCGGTCGAGGAAGTCCTCCGGGTTCTTCTCGAGCGCCTTCACGTCCTCGGGCTTGAGGGCCCAGATGAACTTCGAGCCCTCCCGCCGGGCGAGGACGCCCTCGGGGACCTCCTTCCCGATCAGGAGCCGCTCGGTCTTGTCCGATCCCTCCTGCACGACGATCTCGACGCGGGGGGGCTCGAGCCCGTAGTTGCCGTCGGGGCCGGGGGCGTTCTCGTGGAAGCGGGCGATCCGCCATCCGAGGATCTGGGCGACGAAGCCGTCGGCCACGAACCGGTCGGCGCGCTCCCGCCGCGGGGCCTGGAGGTGCCAGGCGTTCTCCTCCTTGCCGAGCGCCAGCGCGAGCGTCCCGTCCCGGAAGACCTTGAGGGACTGCGCGTCGAACGAGCGGACCGAGAAGACGCGCGGGTCCCGGTACTGGTCGACGGTCTTGTTGACGGAGTTCCAGACGTTCGCCGGGGTCCGCACGACGCCCGTCGGCCTCCACTCCCCCTCCTTCCCCGCCTCCACCGGGGGCCCGACGCCGCAGTAGATGTCGTCCTTCTTGATGTCCTCCCCGCCGACGAGCAGGCGCAGCCGCGCCGGGGCCTTCCCCTCGGCCCCCTTCATCTCGAAGTCGAGGACGGCCCGCGGCTTCGCCAGGCCGTACGCCTCCAGGCCGCCCCCCCCGCCGGCGGGGAGGTCGGCGGCGGGCTTGCGCGTGTTGTAGGCGACCGCCGACAGGATCTGGGAGAGGAGCGCCTCGTCCGCCGGGGCGTCCTCGAGCGGGTAGGTCATCGTCCAGGCGTCGGGTCCCTGCCGGACGAACTCGACGCGGTAGCCCATCTGCTGGTTGTCGACGCGCAGCCGCTCGACCGCGGCCTGCTCGAAGGCCCCGAGGAGCGTGGGGGCCTTCCCCTCCTCGGAGGCGGGGTGCGCCTTCGAGACGTAGAGGTAGGCGCCCCCGAAGAGCGCGAGGACGACGAGGAGGACGACGGTCGTCCGGAAGTTCATCCCCTCACCTCCGCCGGCGGAACCAGACGGTGGTCCCGGCGGCCACGACGAGGGCCGGCAGGAGGACGATGCAGCTCCAGACGAGGGTCGACTTCGTCCCCTCCTTTCGGAGGTCGATCCGGCGCTCCTCGGGTGGCTTGGGCGCGATCGAGATCAGCGAGGTCCGCTCGAGGAGCCAGTTGACCCCGTTCATGTAGAGGTCCCTCCCGTACCGCAGGATCGCCTGGTTCGTGCCGCAGAGGGCGGAGCCGACGACGACGAGCCGCGCCTTCCTCGGTCCTCCCTCCGCCGGGGCGGTCGCCGTCCCTTCCCCCGCCTCCCGCTCTGCGGCGAGGGCGAGAGTCAGGACCGACTCGTTCTCCCGCTCCTTGTCGAACTGGAAGTTCCACTCGTTCGCCTCGGGGAGGTCCTCCCAGGCGCGGCTCCCCGGGATCGTCTCGAGGAGGTTCGCGGTCGTGACCTCCAGGGGGGGGGTCCCGATCCGCTCGAGGGAGCGGGAGAAGGGGACCCGCAGGTCGATCTCGGCCTGTGCGAGCGGGCGGGTGATCTCGTGGGTCGCGAGGGGACGGGCGAGGACCGTCGCGCAGTCCGGGGTGCCGTGGACGTAGCCGCCCGTCAGGATGTCGAGGAGGGGCTGGCAGGCGATCCCCCGGCCGAGCTTGATCCCCCAGGACTCGAGGAGGCCGGTCGGCTCCCCGAGCTCCTCGGGGCGGGGCGTGGGGTCGACGGCGAGGAGGAGCCGTCCCCCCCGGTCGAGGTAGGCCTGGAGGACCCTCGTCTCCTCGGGCGAGAAGGCGCGCCGCGGCCCGAGCAGGACGACGGCGGAGGCGTCCTCGGGAATCGCCCGCTTCTCCGGGAGGTCGAGGTCCTCGACCCGGCACCCGTCCTTGCGCAGGAGGTCGGCCCACCGCGACGCCCCCTCCTCCTTCGTGTCCGTCGGCGAGGACTCCCCGTGCCCCGTGACGAACAGGACCTTCCGCTCGGCCGCCTGCGTCACGGAGATGAGGGCGTTCGTGATCGCCGCCTCCGCCTTGAAGGCGAGGAGCCGCGGCCCCCGTCCTCCTCCGCCAAACATCCCCATGTCCCCCCGGTCGATGTCGGCGAGGTCGTCGAGGCGCACCTCCTTCTGCCGCGCCCCCTGGCGCAGCACGACGACGTTCGTCTCCGTCAGCTTGACCTCGAGGGCCTTCGCCTTCGCCTCCTCGAACCCCTCGGGCCCCAGGTCGTAGGCCTTGCGCTTGAACTTCTCGGGGTTCGCCCGCTCGTAGAGCCGGAGCAGCGCCTCCGTCTCCTGGATGACCTCCTGCTGGATCGGGCCGAGGAGGTAGTCGTCCGCGCGGAAGAAGGTCGAGCACTCGACGGTCTCCTCGAGCCCTCGCACGACCGACTCCGTCTTCGAGGAGAGGGTGTTGCGGGCGTGCTCCGTCCAGTCGAACTGCCGGCGCAGGAAGGAGCGCTGGGCGAAGGTGTTCGCGAGCGCGACGATCCCCGCCGCGAGGAGGACCATGACGGCGACGTTCGCCCCGATCGCGACACGCGTCCTCCTCCCGACGACCGTCCCCTTCACTTCCACTTGCGCGCCTCCACGACCCGGACCGTGAGGAAAAGGAAGAAGCCGGCGAGGGAGACGAAGTAGACGACGTGGGCGGTGTCGACGAGCCCCGTCAGGAAGCCGGAGAAGACGATCTCGTAGATCGAGAACCGCTCGAGGAGCTCCTTCGTCGCGGGGCGGATGGCGAGCGTCGCGAGGAGGGGGAGGAAGAAGAGGAGGAGGTTCAGGACGAGCCCGGCCGCCGCCGCCAGGACCTGGTTCGAGGTGCAGGCCGAGGCGAACAGGCCGATCGACAGGAAGAGCGCCCCGACGAGGAGCGTCCCGAGGAGGCAGGAGGCGACGAGCCCGAAGTCGGGCTCCCCGCCGAGGGCCCGGACGAGGAGGAAGTAGAGGAGGGAGGGGAGCCAGAGGGCGGCGTAGTAGGCGAGGACCCCCGCGTACTTGCCGAGGACGACCGCGGCGTCGGTGACGGGCGCCGTCATCAGCATCTCGATCGTGCCGCTCCGCTTCTCCTCGGCGAACAGGCGCATCGTGAGGATCGGCGGGACGAGGAGGGCGAGGAACCAGTAGAAGAGGAACCCCCCGTAGAAGAACGGGATCGTCTGCTTGAGGTCGCCGTCGACAGCCGGGTGCGAGAGGTAGATGTAGAAGAAGACCCCGTTCAGGAGGAGGACGATCGTCGCGATCCCGTACGCGATCGGGGAGTAGAAGAAGGCGGCGAGCTCGCGCCGGGCGACCGTCCAGGCGGTGGCGATCACGGGGCCCCTCCCCCGGGGGCGGCGGGACCCCCTCCGTCAGCGGCCGCCGCGGGCGCCATCTCGAGCGCGATCCGCGCGAAGAGCTCCTCCAGGGAAGAGGCCTCGCGGGCGAGCTCGCGGAGCGACCACCCCTTCGCGGCGGCGAGGCGGAAGACGGCGATCCGCGGGTCGGCCCCCTCGCGCGCCGTGAGGACGAAGGAGGCCGAGGTCGGCTCGGGCGTCTCCGGCGCGGCGGCGAGGACGCCGGGGACCGACTCGAGGGCGGCCCGGATCGCGTCGGCGGGCCCCGGGGCGGGCTCGAACTCGACCCGGTAGCGCACGCGCCCGCCGAGCTTCGCGACGAGCTCGTCGGGGGTCCCGTCGGCGAGGATGCGCCCCCGGTGGATGATGAGGACGCGGCGGCAGACCGACTCGACCTCGGGAAGGATGTGGGAGGAGAAGAGGATCGTCTTCTCCCCCTTGAGCCCCTGGATCAGGTTCTTCACCTCGATCCGCTGGAGCGGGTCGAGGCCGCTCGTCGGCTCGTCGAGGATGAGGACGGGAGGGTCGGCGAGGAGCGCGTCGGCGAGCCCCACGCGCTGGCGATAACCGCGCGAGAGGGCCCCGACGAGCTTGCGGCGGACGTCGAGGACCGCCGCCCGCTCCATCGCCGCCTCGACCCGGCGCCGGCGCTCCCGCGGCGGGATCTGCTTCAGGCGGGAGCGGAAGCCGAGGTACTCCTCGACGCGCAGGTCGGCGTAGAGGGGCACGTTCTCGGGGAGGTAGCCGACGCGCCGGCGGACGTCGAGGGAGCGCCGGAAGACGTCGTGCCCGGCGACCGCCGCCGCCCCGCTGCTCGCCGGGAGGAAGCCGGTGAGGATCCGGATCGTCGTCGTCTTCCCCGCCCCGTTGGGGCCGAGGAACCCCACGATCTCCCCCGGCTCGACCCTGAACGTGGCGTCGTCGACGGCCCGCGTCCGGGCGAAGTCCTTCGTCAGGTGCTCGACCTCGATCATGGCCGTCGCGGCGGGCTCGCGGCCCCACGATACGGAAAGGGGTCCCCCGATGTGGGCGGGGAAGGCGCCCCCCGCCGGCCCTCGATCCTCCCTCGCGTCATGACGGGCGGCGGCCCCGCTACTTCTTCACTTCGAAGTCGGCGTCGATGACCCCCTCGTCCCCGGAGCGGGAGCCCCCCTCCCCCTTGCGCGGCCCCCCCTCTCCCGGAGGGGCTTCCCCGCCCGGGCCCGGCCCCCGCCCTCCCGCCCGGGCGCTCGCCTCGGCGTAGAGAACCTCCCCGATCTTCTGCGCGGCGCGCTCGAAGGCCTCGATCGCGCGGCGGATCGCCGCGGCGTCCTCCCCCTTCGCCGCCTCCTCGAGCGACTTCCTCGCCGCCTCGATCCCCTCGCGGTCGCCCGCGGAGATCTTCTCCCCGTGCTCCTTGAGCGCCTTCTCCGTGGCGTAGACGAGCTGGTCGGCCTGGTTGCGAAGGTCGACGACCTCGCGGCGCTTCTTGTCCTCCTCCCGGTTCCCCTCCGCCTCCCTCGTCATCCGCTTCACCTCCTCGTCGGAGAGCCCCGAGGAGGACTCCACGCGGACCTTCTGCTCCTTCTTCGTGCCGAGGTCCTTCGCGGAGACCTGGAGGATCCCGTTCGCGTCGATGTCGAAGGTGACCTCGATCTGCGGGAAGCCGCGCGGGGCGGGGGGGATGCCGTCGAGGTGGAAGCGGGCGAGCGTGCGGTTGTCCTTCGCGAACTCCCGCTCCCCCTGGAGGACGTGGATCTGGACCTCGGGCTGGTTGTCGGCCGCCGTCGAGAAGACCTGCTTCTTGCCGGCGGGGATCGTCGTGTTCCGCTCGACGAGGCGTGTCATCACCCCTCCCAGGGTCTCGATCCCGAGGGAGAGCGGGGTGACGTCGAGGAGCACGATGTCCTTCACCTCCCCCATCAGCACGCCGGCCTGGATCGCCGCCCCGAGCGCGACCGCCTCGTCGGGGTTGACGCTCTTGTTCGGCTCCTTCCCGAAGATCTCCTTCACCATCGCCTGGACGGCGGGGGTGCGCGTCGCGCCTCCGACGAGGACGACCTCGTCGATCTGCGCGGGCTTCAGCTTGGCGTCGGCGAGCGCCCGCTCGCAGGGGACGCGCGTGCGCTCGATCAGGTCCTCGACGAGCGCCTCGAACTTCGCGCGGGTCAGGTTGACGGTCAGGTGCTTCGGACCCGAGGCGTCGGCCGTGATGAAGGGGAGGTTGACCGTCGTCTGGATCGAGCTCGAGAGCTCGCACTTCGCCTTCTCGCACGCCTCCTTCAGGCGCTGGAGCGCCATCCGGTCGCGGCGCAGGTCGATCCCGTTCGACTTGCGGAACTCCTCGGCGACGAAGTCGATCAGCTTCTGGTCGAAGTCGTCCCCTCCGAGGTGGGTGTCGCCGTTCGTCGCGTTGACCTCGAAGACCCCCTCCCCGACCTCCAGGATCGAGATGTCGAAGGTCCCCCCGCCGAGGTCGTAGACCGCGATCCTCTGGTTCTTCTTCTGCTTGTCGAGGCCGTAGGCCATCGCCGAGGCGGTCGGCTCGTTGATGATCCGCTCGACCTCGAGCCCGGCGATCGCGCCGGCGTCCTTCGTCGCCTGGCGCTGGGCGTCGTTGAAGTAGGCGGGGACCGTGATGACCGCGCGGGTCACCTTCTCGCCGAGGTAGGCCTCCGCCGCCTCGCGCAGGTGGGCGAGGATCATCGCGGAGATCTCGGGCGGGGAGTGGAGGGCCCCGCGCACGCTCACCTTCACCGGCTCGTCGGGCCCGCCGACGATCTTGTAGGGGACGATCTTCTCCTCGGCGGAGACCTCCGCGTGGCGGCGCCCCATGAACCGCTTGATGGAGAAGACCGTGTTCTCCGGGTTCGTGATCGCCTGGCGGCGGGCGGCCGCGCCGACGAGGCGCTCCCCCGACTCCGTGAACCCGACGACGGAGGGGGTCGTGCGACCCCCCTCGAGGTTCGGGATGACGACCGGCTGGCCCCCCTCCATCACCGCGACGACGGAGTTCGTGGTGCCGAGGTCGATGCCGACGATCCGCGACTTCGCCTTGCTCATGCTCCTGTCCCGGAGCGGCGCGTCCGGGGACCGGCGCCGCGGACGAAACCGCCCGTGGCGCGGGAGGTCCAAACCGCGTGCCGCCTCGGTATCTCGGGAACCCGCCTGACCGCGGACGGCTCCGGACCTTGCGTCCGGGGCTCTCGGAGCAGGCGTGCCCCTCCCCGCGTCAGATTGGCAGGGCCCCGAACCTCCCCCGGACCTCCCCTGCCTTTCTGGCAGGGGGCTCAGGAGAGGCCGTACTCCTTCAGCTTCCGGTAGAGGGTCCGCTCGCCGATCCCGAGGATCGAGGCGCACTGCTGGCGGTTGCCCCGGACCAGCCGCAGGGTCGACCGGATCGCCTCGCGCTCGATCTCGGAGAGGGCCCTCCCTGCGAGCCAGTTCGCCCCGTCCGGGGCCTCCGCCGGCGCCGGCTCCGCGAAGGGACCGGGGAGGTCCTCGAGCCGGATCGGCTTCCCCGCTCGGGTGGCGGCGAGCGACTCGACGACGTTGCGCAGCTCCCGCACGTTGCCGGGCCACCGGTAGCGCTGGAGCGCCATCCGGGCGGCGGGCTCGACCGTCGGGGGCTTGCGCCCCTGCTCGGCGGCGAAGTGCCGGACGAAGTGGTCGAGGAGGAGCGGGATGTCCTCGGGGCGGTCCCGCAGCGCCGGGAGCTGGATCTTCACGACCGCGAGCCGGAAGAAGAGGTCCTTGCGGAACTCCCCCCTCTCGATCTTCTTCTCCAGGTCGAGGTTCGTCGCGGCGACGAACCGGACGTCGACGCGGATCGGGGAGGTCGCCCCCACCCGCACGAGCGCCTTCTGCTCGAGGACGCGCAGGATCTTCGCCTGCGTCGAGGGGGGCATGTCCCCGATCTCGTCGAGGAAGAGCGTCCCCCCGTCGGCGACCTCGATCCACCCCTGCTTGCTGGAGATCGCCCCGGTGAAGGCCCCCTTCTCGTGGCCGAAGAGCTCGCTCTCGATCAGGGTCTCGGCGAGCCCCGCCGCGTTCACCGGCACGAACCTCCCCTCGCGCCGGGGGGAGTGGCGGTGGAGCGCCCGGGCGACGAGCTCCTTCCCGGTGCCCGTCTCCCCCAGGATGAGGACGGTCGCGTTCGTCGGGGCGACCTGGGCGACGGTGTCGAGGACCTTCTCCATCCCCGGGGAGTGCCCGACGAACTCCTCGAAGCCGTAGCGCCGGTCGAGCGCCCGGCGAAGGTCGCGCACCTCGTGGCGCAGGCGCCTCGACTCGATCTCGCGGGCCACGCTCACCCGTAGCGCCTCGAGCTGGATCGGCTTCTCGAGGAAGTCGAAGGCCCCCTCCTTCATCGCGCGCACGGCGACCTCGACCGACCCGTGCCCGGTCAGGATGAGGACGGAGAGGGTCGCGTCCCGCCGTTTCGCCTCCCGCAGGACCTCGATCCCGTCCCGGTCCCGCAGGACGAGGTCGGTGACGAGGAGGTCGTAGCGGGACCGGGCGAGGGCCTCAAGCGCCTCCCCCCCCGAGTGCGCGACCTCGCAGTCGTACCCGACGCGGGAGAGCCCCTCCTCGATCGCCTCCGCCTGCCCCGGCTCGTCGTCGACGACGAGGATACGGACCGTCTCCGGACGGAGGCCGGGGGCGGGGCGCCCCTCGGGAGGGGAGAGGGCTTCGCGGGGGGAGCCGGTCACGGGGAGGGGGGGCTCCCGCCGTGCACCGGGAGGCGCACGGCGAACCGGGTGCCGCGGTTGACCTCGCTCCAGACCTCGATCGAGCCCCCGTGCTCCTCGACGATGCGCCGCGCCATCGAGAGGCCGAGCCCGGTCCCCCCCTTCTTCGTCGAGAAGTAGGCGTCGAAGCACCGGGCGAGGACCTCCGGACTCATCCCGGCCCCGGTGTCCGTCACCTCGACGACGGCGGAGGCGCCGTCGAGGGAGGTGCGCAGGAGGAGGTCGCCCCCCTTCGGCATCGCCTGGCGGGCGTTCACGAGGAGGTTGAGGATCGCCTGGCGCAGGAGCCCCCGGTCGAGTCGGAGGGAGGGGAGCGACTCCTCGAAGGAGCAGCGGATCGCGACCCCTTGGCGGCGCGCCTCGGGCTCGACGAACTCGACCAGCTCGCGCAGGAGCCCGTTGACGTCGGTGGGCTTGGGGGCGAGGTCGAACCCGCGGGCGAGCCGGAGGAAGCTCTGGACGAGCTGGTCGAGCCGCTTCACCTCCCGCTCGAGGATCCCCACGCGCTTCAGGATCCGCTCGGGGTTCTCGGGGGCCGCCTGGAGATCCTCGCGCAGGAGCCCGAGGTTGATCAGCATCGTCGACAGGGGGTTCTTCACCTCGTGGGCGAGCCCCCCGGCGAGGGTCCCGAGGTAGGCGAGCCTCCCCTCCGGAGGCCCCTTCCCTTCCCCCCGCTCGCTCGGGTTCACCGTCCGAACGCGAGGGGGGTCGCGAAGCTCGTCGTCACGAGGCGAGGGGCGGGTCCGCCGGCCGCGGCGGACGGCCGCCGCGTCCCGCCCCGTTGGAACGGGTCCGCGGAGCGGCTACGCTTCCCGCCCGCGCCAACCTATCGGTCGGCGCGGTCGAACGCAACCTCGGACGACGCGGATGACCGCGGAACGGATCCGGGTCGACGCGGGCTCGCTGCCGGGCGAGACGCTCGATCGCCTCGCGCGAGCGCTCCGGGAGGGGCAGCTCGTCGCCCTCCCGACCGAGACCGTCTACGGGATCGGGGCGAGGGCGGACGACGAGGCGGCCGTCCGCCGCCTCCGCGAGCTGAAGGGGTCCGGGGCCGAGCGCTCCTTCACGATCCACATCCCGGATCCCTCCTGGGTCGGGCGCCACGTCCCGCCGCCGCTGCGCCCGGCGCGGCGGCTCGCCGAGCGCTACTGGCCCGGCCCGATCACGCTCATCCTCCCCGCCGCCTCCGGGCTCCCCTCCGCTTCCGGGCTCCCCCCCGCTCCCGGGGGGTGGGTCGGGCTGCGCCTTCCCGCCCGGGAGGTGACGCGGGAGATCCTCCGGCGGGCGGAGGTCCCCGTCGTCCTCTCGAGCGCGAACCTCGCGGGGCAGCCCCCCGCCCTCGAGGCGGAGGAGATCGCCCGGACCTTCGGCGGGGTCCTGTCCGCCCTCGTCGACGGAGGGAGGTGCGAGCTCGGACAGGCCTCGACGGTCGTGCGCGTCGGTCCGGGGACCTTCGAGGTCCTCCGGGAGGGGATCCTGACGGCGGAGGAGGTCCGGCGCGCCGCCGGCCGGCGCGTCCTCCTCGTCTGCACGGGGAACACCTGCCGCAGCCCGATGGCGGAGGGGCTGCTCCGCCGCGCGCTGGCGAACAAGCTCGGGACCGACGACCGGGGGATCGAGCGCTTCGGCTACCGCGTGGAGTCGGCGGGGCTCGTCGCCTGGGGGGGCGCGCCACCGAGCGCCCACGCGGTCGACGTGATGCGGGAGGAGGGGATCGACATCTCCGCGCACCGGACCCACGCCCTCACGGCCTCGATGGTCCGGGAATGCGACCTCCTCTTCGCGATGAGCCGCTCCCACCTCGCGGTCGTCCGCGACATGGCCCCCGACTGCGAGCACAAGGCGCGCCTCCTCGACCCGACGGGGGCCGACACGCCCGACCCGTTCGGGGGGAGCCGGGAGGACTACCGGCGCTGCCTCGAGGCCCTCCGGCGCGGGATCGAGGCGGCCGTCGCGGAGCTCTGACCTCCCCGCCGCGATCAGCGGGGGGAGGGATCCCTCGACTCCTCCTCGCGGAGGGCGGCGAGGACCTCCTCCGGCGAGCCCGACCCGAGGAGGCGGGAGCGGACCTCGTCCCGCGACAGGAGGCGGGCGACCTCGGCGAGCGTCCGGATGTGGAGGAGCTTCTCCCGGCGGGGGATCACGAGGAGGGCGACGATCGTCGCCGGGCGCCCGTCGATCGACTCGAAGCCGATCCCGCGGGGGAGGAGGGCGAGGGCGGCGATCGGCCGCTCGATCGCGTCGACGGCGGCGTGGGGGATGGCGACCCCCCGCTCCATCCCCGTCGACATCGAGCGCTCCCGGGTCATCAGGGCCTCGTGGACCGCCTCCCGGGCCTCCGCGGCGATCGCCCCGATCTCGGCCAGCCGCTCGACGAGCCGGCGGATGGCGTCCCACTTGTCCTTCGGCGCCATCCCGAGGAGGACCGCGTCGGCCCGGAGAAGCCGGGAGAGGGTCATGGAGGGGGGCGAGCGGAGGGCGGGCGAGGAGGCCCAAGCGCGGGGGCTCCACATGATAGCCGGGAGGGGCGCCGGGCGGTGGAGCCCGGCCGTGGGAAGATCCCCGGCGCGAGGGCCGTCGAAGGCCGCGTTCTCCCCGGCGAGGTTTGCGAGAGATGTCGAGCCTTCGTAGGATCCCCCCCCGCTCGGCGCCGCGCGGCGCCTCCCCCAGGCGCTCCGTCCCCGGCCGGAGAGGGAGACCTTGAATCCGACGATCCCCCCTCGCCTGCGCGCGGCGCTCTGCGCCGCCGCCCTCCTCTTCTCCCCCCTCTCCTCCCTCTCCCCCGCCCTCTGCGCGGCCCAGGACGAGCCGCCCCCCCAGCCCTCCGTCCAGCCCGGGCAGCCGCCGATCCTCCCGTCGCCGCCGAAGATCGCCGCGCGGCCCCAGGAGGAGACCCTCGTGGAGGAGAAGGGGTACTACGTCATCAACTTCGACGCGAGCCCCGACGGGGTCACCCTCGAGCAGTTCGTCCAGATCTGCCAGGAGACGACGCAGCTCAACTTCACCTGGAAGAACGAGGCCGACGGGCCCCTCAAGCAGACGAAGGTGAAGCTCCTCGGCAAGAAGCGGATCCCGAAGGACAAGGACCGCTTCTACGCCTTCTTCCAGACGATCCTCAAGATCAACGAGTTCGTCTGCCTCGAGGTCGGCAAGCGGCCCCTCGAGGTGATCCTCCTCGTGAGCCTCCGCGGGACCGACCGCAACATCCTCAAGCAGAGCGCGACCTACATCCTCCCCGACGAGATCGAGCGCTACTCCGACAAGCCCGGCGCCCTCGTGACGGCGCTCGTCCCCCTCCAGTGGCTCGACTCGCGCACGACCGCGACGAACCTCCGCCCCTTCTTCACCGACCCGAACCTCGAGAACGTCAACACGATCGGGAACTCGAACTCCCTCCTCCTGACCGCGTTCGGCCCGACGGTCGCCGCCCTCGCCCGCCTCCTCGAGCTGATCGACATCCCGTCCGTCGACCCCGAGCCCGCCTTCGAGGTGATCCCCCTCGAGAACGCTTCCGCCACCGAGCTCGAGCCGCTCCTGCGCGAGCTCCTCGAGCGGCGCCGGACCGGGGGAGGGGGGGTCGTCGTCCGGGGGGAGGGGGCGACGGCGCCCCTCGCGCAGGGCTCCTCCCAGGACGAGGTGAAGATCCTCACGGACCCGCGGACGAATTCCCTCCTCGTCCTCGCCCCCGCCGAGCGGATGCCCGCCGTGAAGGAGATGATCGCGCGGCTCGACACCTCCTTCGCGGTGCGCGAGTCGAACTACCGCGTCTACTCCCTCAAGAACACGGACGCCGAGGAGCTGGAGGAGACCCTGAAGAGCTTCCTCCAGGAGACCCAGACGGCCCTCCAGCAGCAGCAGTCGGCGGCGGGGCGCGCGGGGGGGGGAGCCCCGGCGGTCGGGCAGCAGGCGACGGAGCAGCGCCCCGTCCTCGTCGCCGAGCCGATCTCGAACTCCCTCCTCGTGACGGCGAGCCCGACGCGCTGGGACGAACTGCGGCGCCTGATCGACCGCCTCGACCGCCGCCAGCCCCAGGTCCTGATCGAGACCGCCTTCATCGAGCTCTCCCAGGACGACGCGTTCTCCCTCGGGGTCGAGCTCGCGAGCGCCGAGGTCGCGGAGCCCGGGGAGAGGGAGCCGTTCGGCTTCACCTCCTTCGGCCTCTCGACCCTCGAGGACCTCGACGGGGACGGGCTCCCCGATTTCCGGACGATCCCGACGGGACTCGCCACCCCCGCGGGGATCACGGCGGGGATCCTCGACGGCGACGACTTCGCGATCCCCGTCCTCCTGAACGCCCTGCGCAACCGCACGGAGTCCCACGTCCTCTCGATCCCCTCCGTGATGGTGAGCAACAACGAGTCGGCGAAGGTCGCCTCCGCCGACGAGATCCCCGTCCAGCAGGTGAACCAGGCCGCGGGGGTCGGGCAGACCTCCGGGTTCGGCGGGTTCCAGTCGGCGGGGATCACCCTCGAGATCTCCCCCTCGATCAGCCTCGCGAGCTACCTGCGGCTCAACGTCCACCTCACCCTCTCCCGGTTCGTGGGCGTCTCCCTCAACCCCAACCTCCCGCCCCCCCGGACCTCCCGCGAGGTCCAGACCTCCGTCTACCTGCCGAGCGGCTCGACGATGGTCGTCGGCGGGATCGTGGTCGACAGCGCCGACCGCGGGAAGGACTCGATCCCGATCCTCGGGGACATCCCGATCCTCGGCTACCTCTTCTCCTCCCGCTCCGACCTCGACACGAAGCGCACCCTCTACTTCTTCGTGACGCCGACGATCCTGCGGGACGAGGACTTCGCCGACCTCGCCGACATCTCCTACAGGAAGAAGCTCGAGGCCTTCGAGACGGTCGGCGAGAAGGAGCTCCTCAAGATCGACCCGAACTTCCGGCCGCCGGAGCCGGGGGCCGAGACGAAGGAGGCGCCGGGATTCGACGCCGGGGCCTTCGACATCCCCCTCTACCAGACGCGCCCGGGGGGGGAGGTCCCCCGGGAGGAAGTCCCCGGACCGGGACCCGGGACCGAGAGCCGGCCGTCCTCCCCCCCGCCTGGGGGGTGAGGGAGCGCCTTCCCTGGCTTAAGTTGGTGAACGAGGTGGCCGACTCCGGACTGCCGGGAAGGGCCTCCTCGCGAGGATGACGTGAGAGACCGGATCACCGCGCTGCTTCGGGAGGAGGGGAAGCTCGACGAGGCGACCCTCGCCGAGTGCCTGAAGGCCGAGTCCGAGAGCGGCCAGAGCCTCGACCGGGTCCTCCTCACGAGGAACGTCCTCTCGGAGGAGGCGGTCCTGAAGATCCTCGGGCGGGGGCTCGGGCTCGACTTCCTCGCCTCCCTCGAGGGGAGGACGGTCCCCCCCGACTTCGTCGGGAAGGTCCCCGCGGCGTTCGCCCGCAACTACGGCCTCGTCGCCCTCGAGATGTCCGACGGGTTCGCCCGGGTCGCGACCTCGACCCCCCTCGAGGTCCACCCGATGGACGACCTCGCGGGGATGCTCGGCGCCTCCGTCGAGCCGGTCCTCGCGCCGCGCTCGGAGATCTCGAACCTCATCAACCGGGCCTACCGGCACAAGGCCGACGGCGTCGAGGAGGCGCTCTCCGACGTCGAGGGGGAGGACCTCGCCCACCTCACCGCCGAGCTCGAGGAGAGCGAGGACGTCCTCGACGTCGCGAACAAGGCGCCGATCATCAAGCTCGTCAACTCCCTGATCTTCCAGGCCCTGAAGCTGCGCGCCTCGGACATCCACCTCCAGCCCTACCCCGACCGCCTCCAGATCCGGTTCCGGATCGACGGGATCCTCTACGACATGGAGACGGTCCCGAAGCGGGCGCAGGAGGCGGTCCTCTCCCGCGTGAAGGTCATGGGGAAGATGGACATCGCGGAGCGCCGTCTCCCGCAGGACGGCCGCGCCTCCGTGAAGATCGGGGACGGGGAGGTCGACGTCCGGCTCTCCTCGATCCCCTCCTCCGACGGGGAGCGGGTCGTCATGCGCCTCCTCGACAAGAGCGCGAAGATCTACTCCCTCGAGGAGATCGGCCTCGAGGCGCACGGACGCAAGATCCTCGAGCACTATGTCGACTACTCCCACGGGATCATCCTCGTCACGGGGCCGACCGGCTCCGGGAAGACGACGACCCTCTACGCCGTCCTCCAGCGGCTCAACTCGAAGGAGCTGAACATCCTCACGATCGAGGACCCGATCGAGTACCACCTCCCGGGGGTCTCCCAGGTCCAGGTCTCCCAGAAGAAGGGGCTCACCTTCGCGGCGGGGCTCAGGGCGTTCCTGCGCCAGGACCCCGACGTGATGATGGTCGGCGAGATCCGCGACCTCGAGACGGCCGAGATCGCGATCCGCGCCGCCCTCACCGGGCACCTCGTCTTCTCGACCGTCCACACGAACGACGCCTCGAGCACCGTCACGCGTCTGATCGACATCGGCCTCGAGCCCTACCTCGTCTCCTCCTCCCTCCTCCTCGTCGTCGCCCAGCGCCTCGTGCGCCTGATCTGCCGCAACTGCCGGGAGTTCTCCCCCCCCGACTCCGAGGCGCGGGAGAAGCTGAAGGCCCTCGGCATCGACGCGGGGAAGCTCGAGGGGGGGAACATCGCCGTCGGCCGGGGCTGCGCCGACTGCTTCCACTCCGGCTTCTCGGGCCGCACCGCGATCTACGAGCTCCTCCCGACCGACGACGCGCTGCGGACCCAGATCATGCAGCGGCTCGGGGCGACGGAGATCAAGAAGAGCGCGATCGATCGGGGGCTGACGACCCTTCGCATGGACGGGGCTTCCAAGGTCGCCGCCGGCCTGACGAGCCCCGACGAGGTGCTGCGCGTGACGCAGCTCGACGTCTTCTGACCCGGGAGCCCCCGCGGTGCCGGTCTTCGAGTACGAGGCGTTCACCCCCTCCGGGGAGAAGCGGGTCGGCATCCTCGACGCCGACACCCCGCGCGACGCGCGGGTCAAGCTCCGGCGCGACAACATCCACGTCGTCGAGCTGCGCCCGGTCGCGGAGGGGAGGCGCCGGCGCCTGCGCCTGCGGCTCCCCGGGGGGGGGCGCGGCCTCGTCCAGTCGCGCCGCAACCTCGACGAGACGGCGACCGTCACGCGCCAGCTCGCGACCCTCCTCGCCGCGGGGATCCCGCTGACGGAGGCGCTGCGCGCCGTGATCGAGCAGGCCTCGAGCCGCCGCCTCGAGACCGCCTTCCGGGACATCCGCGAGAAGGTGACGCAGGGCTCGACCTTCGCCGACGCGCTCGCCGTCCACCCCGACTACTTCTCCGAGCTCTACGTGAACATGGTCCGCGCCGGGGAGGCCTCGGGGAACCTCGACGTCGTGCTCGAGCGCCTCTCCGACTTCATCGCGGGGCAGCGACGCCTCCGCGAGAAGGTGTCGGCGGCGCTCACCTACCCCGCCGTCATGCTGATCATCGGGGCGCTCGTCGTGACGGTCCTCATGACGTTCGTCATCCCGCAGATCACGAAGATGATCACGGCGGCGGGGCAGGTCCTGCCGCTGCCGACGAAGATCCTGATCCTCGTCTCGGAGTTCCTCGCCTCCTACTGGTGGCTCCTCGCGCTCGCGGTCGCCGGCGTCTCCTGGGGGGTGAACGCCTTCTACCGGACGGACAAGGGCCGGCTCTGGATCGACACCTGGATGCTCCGCCTCCCGGTCGTCGGCGACCTCCTCCGGAAGCAGGCGGTCGCCCGCTTCGCGACGACCTTCTCGACGCTGCTCAAGAGCGGCATCCCGGTCACGCGCGGCCTGGAGATCGCCCCGAACATCCTGAACAACCGCGTCCTCTCGAACGTGCTCGCCGAGGTCCGCGAGCGGATCGTCGAGGGGGCCGACATCGCCACCCCCCTCAAGCGCTCGGGGGCCTTCCCCCCCCTCGTCGGCTACATGATCGCCGTCGGCGAGCAGTCGGGGCAGCTCGAGGGGATGCTCGACAAGGTCGCCGCCGCGTACGACGAGGAGATCGAGGTCGCGACGCAGAAGCTCACCTCCCTCATCGAGCCGATCCTGATCGTGATCCTCGCCGTCGTCGTCGGGTTCATCGTGCTGTCGATCATCTGGCCGATCCTCCAGATCGGGAAGGTCTCCGGAGTCTGAAGTCATGAAGCCCTCTCCCTCCTCCCGCCGCCGCGGTTTCACCCTGGCGGAACTCATGGTCGTCGTCGTCATCCTGGGGCTCCTCGCCACCCTCGTCGTGAGGAACGTGGTCCCCGCCCTCTTCGAGGCGAAGCACAAGCTCGCGAAGGCGGAGATCATGAACATCTCCCAGGCGGTGCAGAGCTACCTGATCAAGAACGGGAGGCTCCCGGAGTCCCTCGAGCCCCTCGTCACTCCCGACGAGAACGGGGTGACCTACATCGACGGACGCACGGAGATCCCGGTCGACCCGTGGGGCTTCCCCTACCACTACGAGGCCGACCCGAACGGGATGACGTACACGATCGGGTCCCTCGGCAAGGACGGGGAGCCGGGGGGGGACGGGGACAGCGCCGACATCTCGAACAAGACGATCGCGAACGAGCGGACGGCCACGGAGCGGGGGCGGTAGGCGGGGCGGACGTGGTGCGGCGGGCGAAGGCTGGCGGACGCGCGGAGCGAGGGCTCACCCTGATCGAGCTCTCGACGGTGATCGTCATCCTCGCCCTCGTCGTCACGGTCGCGACCGCCTATCTCGACGAGACGCTCCCCTCGAGCCGCCTCGAGGCCGCGGCCCGCTCCCTCGCCTCGGAGATCGACTCGCTGCGCACCTTCTCGATCGCCCAGGGGCAGACCTACCGGATCGAGTACGACGTGAGCAACGCCCGGTACCGGACCGTGAGCCCCTTCAAGGCGGACGGCCGGCTCGCGGAGACGGCGGAGGACCGGCTCACCCAGGACTGGAACCTGCTCCCCCAGGGGGTCGTCCTCGAGGACGTCGTCCTCGGAGCCGGGGAGCGGGTCCCGGAGGGGATCGTGACCGTCGAGTTCTCCCCCCTCGGCTCCTCCGTCGAGCACCGCGTCCACCTGAAGCGCCTCCGCCCCGAGCGGCGCTTCACGATCTCCGTGGCGGGGCTGACGGGGCAGGTCCGGTTCGTCGAGGGGTACGAGGAGCGCGGCGAGGTGACCGAGGATGACTTCCCGAAGTAGCCGGGGATTCACGCTCGCCGAGGTCCTCCTCGCGGTGGCGATCCTCGCCTTCGGCCTCGTCTCCGTCATGGTCGCCCGCGCGCGCGCCGTCGAGACCGCCTTCGTCGCCCGCAACCTGAAGGTCGCCCGGATGCTCGCCGAAGGGCTCCTCTCCCAGATCGAGTCGGGAATCCACGAGGACCTCCTCGACGGGGCGAGCGGGGACTTCTCGGAGGAGAACTACCCCGAGTTCGAGTGGCGCGTCTTCGTCGGCGACGAGTCGGTCGCCGCCGCCTACGAGGCGAAGGACGACGAGTCGCTCGCCGGGTTCTTCGCCGACAAGGAGCTGGCCCGCCGCGAGGCGGAGGACTCCGGGGAGGAGCTCCCCCCCGAGCCGAGGACGTCGGTCGCCGTCCGGGTCACCTTCCCGACGCTCAGCCAGGAGCGGGGGGTCTTCACCCTCGAGGCCCGGGTCGAGACCGGCGCGATCGACGGGGAGGAGGGGGAGGCGTCGGCCGGAGAGGAGGGGGGGACGACCGGACCTCCCGCCCTCCCCTCGGCGGGGGGCTCCTCCAAGGCCCGCTAGGAGGTCACGATGGCCAAGACGGAACGGACGCCCGGTGGTCCGCGCGGATTCACGATCCCGGAGCTCCTCGTCTCGATCACGATCGCGGCGCTCGTGATGGTCTCCGTCTTCGGGACCCTCTACTACACGGTCGCCGCGCGGGACACGGTCCACAACCTGGCGGAGGCCTACAACGCCGGGCCCGCGATCCTCGACCGGATCGAGCAGGACCTGAAGCCCCTCTGGACCTACGACCTCGCCGGGGGGCGGATCTACCTCGGCCGGGACCTCTCGATGGCGGGCGCCGAGGCCGACGCGATCGATTTCGTCTCGAGCGTCCCCTCCTCGACCCTCGTCCTCGGCGAGCGGCGCGTCCGGAGCCGGCTCTGCGAGGTCGGCTACCACCTGCGCGCGAACCCCGCCAATCCCGACTTCCTGGAGCTGTGGCGCCGCGAGGACTTCTTCGTCGACGACGAGCCCTTCGTCGGCGGCACCTTCGAGCTCGTCTACGACCGGGTCCGGTTCTTCAACGTCACCTACTACGACCGGATCGGCACGGACGCCGAACCGCTCGAGGAGTGGGCGACCGAGGCGACGGGGACGTTCCCGCGGCTGATCCGGTTCGAACTCGCCATCGAGACCCAGCCGAGGGTCGACCGCGGGGAGTTCACCGGAGGAGGCCTCAACGCGCCCCGGGTGATGGAATTCCGGCGGACGATCCTCCCCCCCGCCGACTGGAACCGGATGCTCGCCGGCCGGCTCCGGCCGAAGATCCCCGTCCCCCCGAACTCCGGGGGTCAGGGGCTCGCCTCGGCGGGCGGCTCCCAGGGGATGCCCGGGGGGGGGACGATGCGCGGCGGGGGCCGGACCGGGTTCTCCGCGGGCGGCGGCCAGCCGCGGCCCTCCGCGTCGGCGGGCTCCCCCGGCGGAGGCCATGGCGGGCCCACAGGCCCGACGATCCCCTTCCCTCCGCTCGGAGGCGGAGGGCCCCCCGGCGGCGGCTTCCCGATTCCGCACTAGTCGTCCACCGCCGCTCGCGAACGCCGGGGGCAACCCACGTGGGTCGCGCCGGCCGGGCGATCGGGTCCGGGACTCGTCCTCAGCCCGGCCTCGCGCGGGGCTGGAGGACCTCCCGTCCCCCCATCGCCGCGCGCAGCGGCGGGGGGATCCCGACCGAGCCATCCTCCCGCTGGTGGTTCTCGAGGAGCGCGATCAGGATGCGCGGGGAGGCGACGACCGTGTTGTTGAGGGTGTGGACGAACCGGACCTTCCCGTCGCGGCCGCGGTAGCGCAGGTTGAGACGGCGGGCCTGGAAGTCGTGGAAGCGGGAGGCGGAGTGCGTCTCGCCGTAGGCCCCGCGGGAGGGCATCCAGGTCTCGACGTCGAACTTGGAGACCTGCCCCGCCCCGAGGTCGCCCCCGCAGACGGCGACGACCCGGTAGGGGAGCTCGAGCGCGCGGAGGATCTCCTCGGCGTTCTCCAGGATCGCGGCGTGCCAGCGCGCCGATTCCGCGGGGTCGGACGCGCAGAGGACGACCTGCTCGATCTTGCGGAACTGGTGGACTCGGTAGAGGCCCCGGGTCTCGCGGCCGGCCGCGCCCGCCTCGCGGCGGAAGCAGCACGACTGCCCGAGGAAGCGCTTCGGGAGCTCCTCCTCCTCCAGGATCTCCCCCGCGTGGATCGAGGTGAGGGGAACCTCCGCCGTACCGACGAGGGAGAGCCCGTCCTCCGCGACGCGGTAGGCCTGGGCCTCCCCTCCCGGGTAGTAGCCCGTCCCGACCATCGCCGCGTCGTTCACGAGGACGGGGATCGCCACCGGGACGAACCCCTTCGCGACCATCCGGTCGTAGGCGAACCGCATGACCGCCTCCTCGAGGAGGGCGACCGGCCCGAGGAGGAGGTAGTTCCGCGATCCGGCCAGGCGCGCGCCGCGCTCGAGGTCGACCCCGCCGAGCCCCTCCCCGATCGCCACGTGATCGCGCGCCGGAAAGGGGAAGCGCGGCGGCTCCCCCCAGCGCCGGACCTCGACGTTCTCGGCGTCGCTCGCCCCGTCGGGAACCTCGGGCGCGGGGGGCTGGGGGAGGCGCAGGAGCGCCTCGCGGATCTCCCCCTCGAGGAGGGCGAGGCGACCCTCGAGCTCCTTCCCCTCCCGCTTCGCGGCCGCCTGCTCCGCGAGGAGGCGCTCGCGCAGGCCCGTGTCCCTCGCCGCGGCGATGTCGCGGCCTGCCCGCTTCTGCCCCGCCCGGATCTCCTCGGTCTTCTGGAGGAGGGAGCGATGCTCGGCGTCGAGCGCGAGGAGCCGGTCGACGAGGCCCCCGATCTCGATCCGCTTCCGGGCCGCCCCTTCCTTCACCTTTTCCGGGTTCTCCCGGACGAAGCGCAGGTCGAGCAAGGGGCCTACTTCTTCCAGTCGGAGGCGATCTCCCCGAGGATCTTGTGCCGCTCGGCGAGGTGGAACTCCCACTCCCCGGGCCCCGGCGCCGGGAGCTCGAAGTCGAGGGGGTGCCACGAGGCCGCGTACCCGAGCTTGTCGATGTCGTTGGGGGTGGCGCGCCGCATCTCCTTCCCCTTCCCTCCTCCCGACTTCGACCCCGCCTTCCTCCAGGTCACCTCGGGGAGGGGGACCTCGTCCCAGAACCGCTCGTAGCGCTCCCCCGCCGCCCCGTAGACGGTCACGAGCTTCCCCTCGACCTTGTAGCGGGTCTCCCCCGCCACGGTCGACTTCGAGACCTGGAAGTCGATCTGGTAGGGCCGCCCGATCGTCAGGGTCTTCGTCTCCCCCGCGGCGACCTGGAACTCCTCCGACTTCCCCTTGAGGATCGCGATCTTCTGCGTCGAGGGTCCCTTCCCGTTGCGGATCAGCCCCCCGGCGATCTGGTAGGTGCCCGCCGGCACAAGGACCCCCTTCGGCGAGGCGGCGATGTCGAAGAAGGCGCCGTTGAACTCGCCCGTCTCGCGGACGACGAGGTGGGCCGGCTTCGCCGAGGAGGGGCCGCGGGCGTCGAGCTTGAGGATGCCGGTCGGGACGGCGAGCTCGCGCAGCCTCGCGGCCGCCTTCCCCCCCGTCCACTCGAGCCGGAGGCGGTGGAGCTTCCCCTCGAACTCGACGACCGAGGAGGCGGGGACGGCCCGGGAGCCCTTGCCGATCTGCATCCCGTCGAAGCGCGCCTCCGGCTCCCCCTCGATCACCTCCGAGGTGATCTGGGCGGGCTCCGCCCCGTACCGGCCGTCGCAGTTGAGGTCGTAGACCCGGATCGGCTGGCCGCGGAGCTCCCCGCCGAAGAACCCGACGCTGCGGTAGGCGAGCCGGGCGAACCCGTCCGAGGGGGCGAAGTTGATCTCGGCGCGCTGGAACGACTCCCTCTCGCCGAAGGTCGCGAGGCGCAGGGCGTGGCGCGTCTCGCCGGAGGGCCCCTTGCGCGTGAACTCCGTCGGCTCCTTCAGGGACTTGACGGCGACGTCCCCGGTCCCGTCGTCGTTCAGGTCGAGGGAGTAGCGCGACGCCTTCTCCCGGACGAGGTAGACGGGGGGATCGAAGAAGTTGAGCTTCTCCCTCGGCTGCCCCTCGGAGACCTTCCCGCGGACGACGACGTCGTTCCACGCCAGCATCACGTCGTCGGCGTCGTAGCTCGGGAGCTCGAGGCCGTCCCCGTCGGGGCTCACGCCGAAGGTGAGGTCGGCCCCCACCCACTCGCTCCCCGGGGCGAAGCGGGTCGTCCCGGTCGCCGGGTCGTCGGCCTTCGGCCCCCCCCCCGGGGCCTCCTTGGAGGGGGCCTCGGGGGCGGCCTCGGCCGGCGGCGGGCGGTCCGGGTCGTGCCCCATCGTCACGAGCTTCTGCTCGCGCGCCTTGATCGACCGCACGCGGGACCCCCGGTGGTCGATCGCCTGGTAGCGCTCGAGCGCGTGGCGGTAGTACTCGACGGCCCGGCGGGGCTCCCCCCCCTTCGGGCGCGACTCGGGATCGAAGATCTGCGCGAGCCAGTGGTAGGCCTGGGCCGAGTGGTAGGCGTCCTTCACCTCGTCGAAGCCCCGGGCGGCGAGGAGGAACTTCTTCTGGGCCTCCTCGTAGCTCGCCTCGTCCCCCTTCCCCGCCTTCTCCATCGCCGCCTGGCCCTCCCGGAGGAGGCCGATCCCCACCTGCCGCTTCGCCCGGTCGTCCGAGCCGAGGCGGGAGATGAAGTTGTACTGGTTCTCGAGGAACCCCTCCTCCATCGCGTCGTGCCAGGCGAGCGAGATCGCCCGGACCTGCTGCTCGAGCTCGGCGTCCGCGCTCTCCGCGAGCTGCTCGGCCTTCTGGAAGAAGACGAGGAGCGCCCCGTCGGGGTTCGCGGCGACCACCTTCTTCATCTCGGCGGAGTCGGCGAGGGCGAGCGCGGCGGAGAAGCGGTTCCAGAAGTCCTTGGGATCCTGGGGCTGGGAAGGGGCGAGAAGGGCCGACAGAGCGGCCACGGCGGGGAGGAGTCGCATCGGTTCGCGCCTCAGTCTAGTCCGGGGGTCCCCTCGGTCAACCCGAGCGGAGGTATTCTCCACGGCGGGCGCGCCCCGATCCGCCCCCCCGCATGCCCTCTCCCCTCCCCTCCCTCCTCGCGGCTCTCCTCGCGGTTCCCGTCTTCCTCCCCCTCCCCGGGCGCCTCCCCCACTCCGGGCGCCTCCCCCGGATCCGTCCCCAGGCCCCTCCCCCGGCGGCAGCCGGCGACCCAAGCGACCCAAGCGACCTCGGAGAGGAGGAGCGGTCGGTCCTCGCCCGGTTCGAGGCCCTCCTCGGCGAGGGGCGCGCCAAGGAGGCGCAGGGGGCCCTCCAGCCGCTCCTCGAGAGCCGCGCCCACCCCGGGACGCGCCTGGCGATCCTCGAGCGGGCGGCCGACGCCTGCGATCGCGCGGGGCAGGCCATCCTCGCCGCCGACTACTTCGCGGGCGCCCTCGACGTCTGCCGGACGGCCTCCCTCGAGGCGCCCTACCGGCGCCTCCACCCCCGGTACCTCGAGCGCGTCCACGCCCTCGGCTGGGACTTCAAGGTGGCCGAGGCGGCCGTCGAGTCGCCGGGAGACCCGGCGGAGGGCCGTCCCGCGAGGGGCGCCGGGAGCCTCACGCGCATCCTCGCCGACGCGTACCTCGCCGCCGACTTGAACGACGCGGCCGTGTCCGCGTTCGAGGGGCTCGTCGCGGAGACCTCCTCCCTGGACGACCGCGTCGCCCAGGCCGTCGCGACCTGCGGCCTCGCCGAGTCGCTCCTCTCGGTCGGCCGGTATGGGGAGGCCTGGGTGCGGGTGGCGGAGGCGGAGCGGAAGGGGGAGGGAGCCCCCGCCGCGCGAGGGAGGGTCGCCCGCGGTCGAGGCCGCCTCCTCCTCTACGCCGGACTCCCCGGGAAGGCTCTCGAGTTCCTCCTCGCGGCGGAGGGGGCCCACGTCGAGGCCGGGAACCGGGAAGCCGCGGCGCTCGACCTCTCCCTCGCCGCCCAGGCGGCAGGACGCCTCGGCCGGCAGCAGGAGGCGCTCGCCCTCGCGCGCCGCGCGCTCGGCCACGCCTCGGGGGGGAAGGACCCGAGGGTCCGGGACGCGAGCGCGCTCGCCTACGCGCGGGCCCTCCTCGGCTGCGGCGCCCTCCCCGAGGCCGCCGAGGTCCTCCAGTCGGTCGTGCAGGAGACCGGGTCGGGAAGGAGGACGGCGGGCCTCGGGACCGCGGACCTCGTCCAGGGGGACCTGGAGCTCGCGCGGGGGAATCTCGACGCGGCGGAACGGGCCGCCGCGGAGGCGGCCTCGACCTGGCGCGACGGAAGCCTCCCCTTCCGCCAGACCCTCGCCGTCGCCGCCGCCCTCCCGCTTCGCGCCCGGCTCGGGCGCAAGGGCCCCGCGATGGAGTTCCACGCGGGCCTCGTGGCGAACCTCCTCCACATGCGCCTTCCCTGGTGCCCGGAGGACTTCCGGATCGAGATCGGCCGCCGGATCCGGGAAGCCGTCCCTTCCGTCCCCGGGCTCTTCGCCCCCGCCTCGCGGACGGGGAACGTCGCGCTCGACTTCGACGAGCCGGTCCTCGCCGCCGACCACCTGCGCTCGTTCCGTGACGCCCTCGACCTGCGGCGCTTCGAGAGGCCGCCGGCCGACCGGCCCGGCCTCCCCCCCTTCTCGAGGAAGTCGGCGGAGGACGGCCTGGCGCGACTGCGGGGAGAGCTCCAGCGCGCGGAGGCCTCGGCGCCGGCCGGGAGAGGCATGGCCCCGGACCTGCGGGGGCGCGTCGCACTCGCCGAGGAGGAGCTGCGCCTGATCCGGGGACGCGATCGGAGCCTCGCGCGCTTCCTCGCCCAGTTCCGGCGGGTGACCTCGGCGGAGGCGCGGGGCGCGCGGGAGCGCACCCTCGGGGCGCGCGGCGCCTACCTCGGCTACTTCCTCGGGGAATCAGGCTCGTTCCTCGCCCTCCTCACCGCCGAGGCACAGGAGCGCCTCCCCCTTCCGCCGCGCGGCGAGATCGAGGCGGCGGTCCGCGCCTATCTCCCTCTCCTCCACGGCGGAGATCCGGGGGCGGCGGCCGCCGCCCGATCGCTCTCCTCTCTCCTTCTCGGCCCCGCCCTCCCCTCGCTGTCGGGGAAGCGGGAACTCTGGATCAGCGCGGACGGGATCCTCCACGCACTCCCCTTCGACCTCCTCCCGATCTCCGACGGAACGGGCGCTTCCGAGGAGCCGGCCGGCCTCGGCCGCTCGATCGCGTGCATCCCCTCCTTCCACTTCCTCCTGCCGGAGACGGGGGAGCCGATCGAGGGGCCGAAGGAGACGACCGACCTCCTCGTCGTGACGGGAGGGGGATTCGGAGCCACGCGCGAGAGGGTCGCGGCGGCCGAGTTCGCGCTCGGGGCGGGGCGCGTCCCCGGCGAGGCCGCCGCCGAGGACGGGTCCGGCTGCCGGGAACTGGCGCTGCGCGGCGCGCGGGCGTTCTGCTCTCCCGAGGAGCTCCCCCGCGTCGAGGGGCTCCTGCGGGGCGACGGGACCCTGCGGCTGCCGCGGGTCCACGCGCGCGCCGGGAAGGAGGCGACCGAGGACGCCCTCTGGGGCGACCGGACGGCCTACCGCGTCGTCCTCTACGCCCTCCCCTGGGCCCCCGGGGCGAACGCGAGGTGGCTCGCCGGGTTCTCCTGCAGCCCCGACGCGGGGCTCGGCCGGTCGGGGGAGGGGTTCCTCAGCGCCTTCGAGGTGCGCCAGGCCCTCTACCGGGCGGAGCTCGTCCTTCTCCCGACGACGCGCGCGCCGATCGAGGAGAGCCCCTTCCCGCTCTTCGCGCGGTCCTTCCTCGCGGCGGGGGCGAAGCGCCTCCTCTTCCGGCTCTTCCCCGGCTCCGACGATCCGGCCTTCCTGGGGGACCTCTCCGCCGCCCTCGCGCGGACGCCCGACCGTCCGGTCGAGGCGCTCCGGGCGGCCCGCGAGGCGGCCCGGGCCCGCTCCGGGGATCCGCGCGCGTGGGCGGGCTTCGTCCTCTACGGGGATCCGCGCTGATCGACTAGCGTCCCGCCTGCTCGAGGAGGGAGCGGACCTGCGCGCCGACGGCGGGCGAGTAGTCCCCGAGCGCGGGAAGCGCCCGGTCGAGGGCGGCGCGCGCACTCTCCTTCTCTCCCGAGGCGAGGTGGAGGCGGGCGCGGGTGTGGAGGTAGCGCGGGTCCCCCGGCGCGAGCGCGAGGGCCTGGTCGGAGAGCCGGGTCGCCGAGGGGAGATCCCGTGGCTCGTTGAATCCGTGGAGCCGCGCGAGCGCGTCGAAGACGGCGGCCTCCTCGATCCCGAGCTCGACGGCGCGAGAGAGCGCCCCTCGCGCCTCGGCGGTCCGCCCCGCGTCGACGAGCGCCAGGCCGAGCCAGCCGGCGACCGTCGCGTCCGTCGGGCGCTCGGCCGCGACCTGCTCGAGGAGGGCGAGGCCCGCCGCGACGTTCCCGGAGGCGACCTCGGCGCGAGCCCGCAGCGCGCGGGCCCCCCGCTGGGAGGAAGGGGCGAGCTCGGCCGCCCGGGAGGCGCGCTCCTTCGCCCCCTCCGCGTCTCCCGAGGAGAGGAGGAGCTCCCCCTCGAGGAGGAGGAGGCTTGGCTGCTGCGGCGCGCGCTCGCGGAGCGGCGCGATCTCCGCCCGCGCCGCGGCGAGGCGGCCGCGACCCGCGAGGAGACCGACGAGGAGCAGGCGGAGCGATTCGGTCTGCGGCTGCGCCCCGATCCCGCGGCGGAGGACCGATTCGGCGGCGTCGAGCTCGCCGAGGACGGAGAGGATCGAGACGAGGCGTCCCACCCCGGCGGCCGCGACCGGTCCCGTGGGATCGGTCCGGCCGAGGGCGGCCTCGAGGTCGGCCCGCGCCCGCACGAGCCTCTCGAGGGCCTCCTCGGGGCGGAGGTTCCGGAGGGCGAAGGCGAGGTCGGAGCCCGCCATCCCCCTCGCGAAGCGCGCCTGGTGGGTGATGAGCGGATCGATCTCCTCGTCGGCGAGGATCTCGTCGAAGGCCTCGACCGCCTCCTGCGCGGCTCCCCTCGCGCGGGCGATCTGCCCGGTGACGAGGCGCTTGCGCTGGCGGGCGAGGGTCGAGGCGTCCGGCCGGATCACGGCCGCCTCCCGAAGCGCCTCGTCGTGCCTCCCCTGCCGGAAGAGGGCCATCGCGTGGGAGGCCCGGGCGACGGGGGGGTGCGGTCCCTCGAAGGCCCGCCGGTACTGCTCCTCCGACGCGGCGATCTCCCCGGCGGCCGCGAGCGCCTCCCCGAGGTACGCGCGGAGGAGGGGGATGTCGAACCCCTCGGCGAGGAGCGCCTCGAACTGGCGCGCGGCCTCCTTCATCCCGTCGGGGACCTGCTCGTAGTCGCGGAGGATCACGTACAGGAACGCGTCCGCGTCGGGCGCCTCCCTCCCGTGGAACCGGATCTGGCCGCGCAGGGCGCGCAGCATCTCCTCCGCCGCCCCGCGCAGGTCCCCTTCCTGGCGGCGGATCTCCGCCATCTTCCCGTGGACGTGGTAGTACCCGGGAAAGATCTCGAGCGTGCGCTCGAGCCCGCGCAGCGCCTCCTCCCTGCGGCCCGCCTCGAGGAGATGGACGGCGTGGGCGCCATGCGCCCGCGCGCTCCCCGGGGCGTCGCGGGTCGCCGTCACTTCCCAGAGACGGAGGTTGTCCTTCCAGTCCCCGAGCCTCGTGTTCGTCCTCGCGATCCCGAGGAGGACCAGGGCCGCGCACGCGACGGCCGCGACCGCGCGGCTCCGCCGCCCCGGGGCGGGGACGAGCGTCGCCGCGAGGAGGCAGAGCCCGACCGAGGGAAGGTAGAGGAGCCTCTCGCCGAAGATCGTCCCGGCCCCGAAAAGGAGGTTCGAGGAGGGGAGCCAGGGGGCGAGGAGGAAGGCGAGGGCGAATCCGGCGGTCCGGCCCCGCGCGAGGAGCAGGCCGGCGCCGACCGCCAGAGCAGCGAAGAGGAGGAAGGCGCCGATCGCGCCCGGACTCCCCAGGTCCGGGACCACCGGGATCTCCTCGAGGCTGTAGTCCGCAGAGAGGGGGTGGGGCCAGAGGAGGAGACGCAGGCCGTGGGCCATCACCCGCAGCGCGTTGGCGATCCGCACGGGAGCGGCCTCGAAGAGGAGGGGGTTGTCGAGCCGGTTGATCGCCGTGAAGCGAGGCGAGAGCGAGCCGAGGACGGCGAGGCGCAGGAGGAGGTGGAGGACGCCGATGGCCGCGAGGGCGATCCAGCGCGGGGCGGCCCGGCGGCAGCGCCCGAGGAGCCCCTTCTCCCCGGGACGGAGGAAGAGGTCGTGGAGGCCGAGGAGGACCGGGACGGCGAAGAGCGGTCCCTCCTTCGCCATCGTCGCGAGGAAGTAGAGGGCGGCCGCGCCGGCGAACCTTCGATCGCGGACCGACTCGACGCCTCTGTAGAGGAGGAAGGAGGCGATCCCGAGGAGCGCCGAGAGCGTCTCCGCGCGACCGACGGTGTCCCCCAGGACCTCGGAGTGGATCGGGTGGACGGCGAAGAGGGCCCCCGCGAGGAGCGCCGCGCCGGCGTCCGCGACGAGGCGGTGCGCGAGGAGGGCGACGAGAGCGGAGACGGCCGCGTGCGTGAGGAGAACGAAGGCGTGGTAGGGCCACGGCGTCGCGCCGAAGCCGAGATAGGTGAGGCCGAAGGAGAGGCTCGCGAGCGGCCGCCAGAGGGCCTGGCGCTCCTTCGCGTCCGCCCAGTAGGGGGTCGTGACGAGGCCGAGGAGCGCGGAGGGATCCTCCCGGACGGAGCGGACGAGCCGGTTCTCGACGACGAAGGCGCGCCCGTCGACGCACAGTCCGTTGCGCAGGCCGCCGGCGCCGGCGGCGAGGGCGAGGAGGAAGGAGAGGCCCGCGGCCCTTCGCGGAGTCGGAGGGGAGAGGAGAGAGGGGAGGCGCGGAATCGAGGGACCCGGACGCGGGAGCGCGTACGCCCGCGACGCGCCCCGGGGAGGGGTTTCTTATACTGGAACCGCCAGGGCGAGTCAGGTGGGACGAGGAGACCTCTTAACCGCGGCGACCGGCGCCTCCTGACTTGCCGGCTCCCCTCCCGACGCCGGTCCCCGCGAGGCGGCGGACCGCCCGGTGGGCGCTCCCCTCCCTCCTCTTCCTCGCGGGAACGCTCCCCTACCTCCCCCTCCTCGGCGCCGAGCTGGTCGCGGACGGGAGGGCGCTCGTCGAGGGGCACGAGACCCTCCGGACGGCGACGCGGGGACCGGACCGCTTCCTCCGCCTGTTCCGGGAGGACTACTGGGACGGGATCGCCCCGCCCTCCGGCCTCTACCGCCCTCTCACGACGGGCGCGCTCGGGATCGTCTTCTCGGTGGCGGGAGATCGGGCCTGGCCGTATCGCCTCCTCGGACTCCTCCTCCACGGCGCGCTCGTCCTCGCCGCCTGGCGCCTCGCCGCGCGGGCGCTCCCGCCCGCGCGCGCGGCCCTGGCGGCCGCGATCTTCGCCGTCCATCCCGTCCATTCCGAGGCGGTCGGCGACGTCGCCAACGTCGGGGAGATGGGAGCGGCCCTCCTCTCCCTCGCGCTCCTCGCGCGGGTCCTCGGACGCAGCGGCGCGCCGCCGCGGGGAGCCCTCGCGGTCGACGGCCTCCTCTTCCTCGCCTCCCTCCTCGCGAAGGAGTCGGCCGCCTCGACCCTCCTCGTCGTCGGCCTCGCGGCGTTCCTGACGCCCCGCGGAGACCCGCGGCGCAGGGGACGCTTCCTCGTCCTCCTCCCCCTCCTCGCCGCGCTCCTCCTCGACCTCGCCCTCCGTACGGCCGCGCTCGGGTTCTTCTGGCCCCGGTACCTGCCGACGAACCGGATCGAGAACCCCCTGATCTTCGAGCCCCCCGAGGTCCGCCTCCCGACCGCCGCGAGGATCCTCGCCCACGGGCTCGGCCTCCTCGTCTTCCCCCGGAGGCTCTCCGCCGACTACTCCCTCGAGACGTTCCGTCTCTCCGCCGGGCCGCTCGACCCCGGGGCGCTCGCGTGCGTCGCCCTCCTCCTCGGCCTCGTCGCGGCGGCGTTCCTTCTGCGGCGCCCTCGTCCCTCCTCCTCCCTCTTCCTACTGGCGAGCCTCGCCTCCTTCGCCCCCACCTCGAACCTCCTCTTCCCCGCCGGGACGATCTTCGCCGAGCGCCATCTCCTCGTCCCGTCCCTCTACCTCGCGATCGCCCTCCTCGGCCTCCTCCCCCCGGGCTCGCTCGGGCGGGCTTGGGGCTGCGTCGCGGGGGTCCTCCTCGCGGGCCTCGCGGCGAGGACCGCCGCGAGGGCGTGGGAGTGGCGGTCCGCGGCGCGGCTGACGGAGGTGACGGCGCGGCGCGATTCCCCGCGCAGCGTGCGCCTCCTCTACAACCTCGCCGCGGAGAGGTGGAAGGCGGGGGACCGGCCCGCCGCCGTGGCGCCCCTCGAGCGCGCCCTCGAGATCTATCCCGCCTTCTACCAGGCCCGGATCCGGCTCGGGCGCTACCTCCTCGAGCTCGGCGTGGAGGAGCGGGGCGTGCGCATGCTGCAGGAGGGCCTGCGGGAGGGGCTCGCCTCCTTCCCCCGCTATTCGGCCTCCTGGAGCGAGGCGGCCTCGACGCTCACCGACGCGCTGGCGCGAAGGATGGGCCGGGGAGCCGAGGCGGTCGAGTGCTGGCGGGCGATCCTCGCCGAGTTCCCCGACTCCCCCGACGCGCGGATCGAGCTCGCCGCGGCCCTCGACCTCGCCCGCCTGCCCGGCGCCGAGGCGGAGCTTCGGGAGGCCGCGCGACGGCGCGGGGGGGCGCGCATCTTCCTCGCCCAGCGCCTCGCCCTCGAGGAGCGCCACGAGGAGGCGATCGCGCTGCTCCGGAGTCCCCCGCCTCCGGGGGAAGGGTGGGACGCCCGAGCGCAGCTCCTCTTCTCGGAGGGGCAGGCCCTCCTCACGCTCGCCCGGTTCGGCGAGGCCGCCGCGGCCTTCCGCCGCTCCCTCGACCTCGCGTCGAATCCCTCGATCGGCGCCGCCGCGCGAGCGGGACTGGCGCTCTCGCGCTTCGAGGAGGCCCAGTCGGCCGGCGCCCCGCTCGCGGGGGCGATCGAGGCGCTCGAGGAGGCGGCGGCGGACCCACGGCTCCCCGAGGTGCACCGCGAGCACGTGCGAGAGGTCCTGCGGGAGGCCCGGGGCGGCCGGGGAGGCCCGCCGATTCCCCCCCGCAGGCCCTGAGAGGGGGTCCGGTACCTTCTGGACGATGGAGCCGTCCGCCACGCGCGCCTTCCCCTCCCCCACCCGCCTCCTCGTCGCGGGGACGAGCCTCGTCGTCTTCCTCGGCTACCTGCCGACGGTCGCTCGCGAGATCCCCGTCGGGGATTCGGGGGAGCTGATCGCGGCGGCCCGCTGCCTCGGGATCCCCCATCCCCCCGGCTATCCCCTCTGGTGCCTCTTCGCCCACGGGTTCGCCCGCCTCCTCCCCGGCGTCTCCTTCACCTTCGGAGCGAACCTCTCCTCCGCCGCCGCGGGGGCCCTGACCGCCGGCGTCGCGGCGGCGGCGGCCCGCGCCCTCGGCTGCGGGGCCCCCGCCGCGTTCGGGGCCGGGATCCTGACCGGATTCGGGAAGTCGCTCTGGGAGCAGAGCGCCGCGGCCGAGATCTACCCGCTCAACGCCCTCCTCTTCGCGGGCCTCCTCCTCGCGTGTCTCGCTCCCCCGTCGCGCGGCGGCGCGGCCGGGTTCGGGCTCCTCGCCGGCCTCTCCCTCACGATGCACCCGATCATGCGGGGCCTCGTCCCGATCGCCGCCGTCCACTTCCTCTGGGAGAACCGGCGGGGCCGCGGCCGGGGGATCCGCCTCGCGCTCGCGGCGGGGGGCCTCCTCGCCGGCCTCCTCGTCCTCCTCTACCTCCCGATCCGCGCCGCGACGAACCCTCCCCTCAACTTCGAGAATCCGGTCGACCTGCGAGGGCTCGGACGGCTCCTCGGAATGGCCGTCTACCGGCTCCCCGAGGAGAACGCGATGGTCCGCGAGCCGATCCTCCTCGGTTTCGGGGATCGACTCGGCGCGCTCGGGCGGACGCTCCTCGGGGAGTTCCCCTTCCCCGCGCTGCTCCTCGCGTGCGCGGGGGCCTTCGTCGCGGCCCGCCGGCGGAGGGTCGGCGCCCTCGCCCTCGCGGCCCACGCGATCGCCGCGACGGTCGGCATCGCCGCCTTCTGCGCAACACGGGACTCGCGGCTCTACCCCCCCTCCTACTCGACCTACTCGCTGCCGGCGTTCGTCGTCCTCGGCGTCCTGGCGGGCGCGGGGCTCGAGGGAATCGGGACGGCCTGGAGGCGCCTCGCCCTGCCCGGTGCGGGTCTGGCGGTGAGCGCGGCCGCCCTCTCCCTCGGCGGATGGGCCTTCGGCGCGCACCGCGAGACGAACGACAGGAGCGAGGATCGCCTCCCCGCCGACCTCGGCCGCAACGTCCTCGAGACCGTCGAGCCCGGCGGGATCCTCCTCGCCTGGGGAGACCAGGTCCTCATCCCCTGCCTCTACCAGCAGGTCGTCCTCGGCGTCCGGCCGGACGTCGAGATCGCGACCCGGGAGGGCCGGGTCGACCGCGCGCTCCTGCGGCGCCACGGCGCCTCCGGGGAAGGGGAGGAGTCGGAGACGCAGAGGCTTGCACGGGCCGTCGCCCACCTTCGTCCGGTCTACACGAACTACTTCGAGCGCTTCCCGGAGGAGACCGGCCTCGAGTCGGTGCCCGTCGGGCTCCTCTTCCGGATCGTCCGGAAGGCGACCGGCGAGGCGGCGGCGGCGAGGGCGAGGAACGGGGAGGTCTGGAAGGCCTACCGCTGGCGGACGCTCGGATCCGAGCGCGGGAGGCCGGAGGTGCGGGAGATCGAGGCGCTCGTCCGCGGCCGGGCCGCCGAGGATCGCATCGCGGCCGGCGACGTCCAGGGCGCCGTGCGGGAGTGGCGCGAGCTCGCCCACCTCCACCCCTCCGACGCCGCGATCCTCTCGAACGTCGGGACGGGGCTCGCGGACCTCGGCCGGCCCGGGGAGGGGAAGCCCTTCCTCGAGCGCGCCCTCGCCCTGCGGCCGGGGGACGGGATCGCGCGCACCTCCCTCGGCGGCGTCCTTCTCGCGACCGGAGAGCCCGAGCGGGCGGTGCGCGTCCTCGCCCCCTTCCTGACGCGGCCCGCTCCCGAGATCGATCCCTACCTCTTCCTCGCGCAGGCGGCGAGGCAGGCGAAGGACCGGGACACGGCGCGCCGGGCCCTCGCCTCGGCGCGCGAGCTGTTCCCCGGCGACCCCCGGTCCTTCGTCGAGTCCGCCCTGTTCGAGATCGAGGAGGGACGGGATTTTTCCGCCGCCCTCCTCTACGCCGAGCGCGCCTCCGGGATGGCGCCGGCCGACCCGGAGATCCGCCGCCTGGTCCAGCGCGCGCGGACGCTGCCCCGTTGAGCCCCGCGACGGGCGAGCCCTCCTCCCGGACCGGCCTCCTCTCCGCCGTCGTCTTCGCCGCGGCGCTCGCCGCCTATCTCCCCGGGCTCGCTCCCGGGCTCACGGGAGAGGACAGCGGGGACTTCCTCGCCGCCGCGCGCGTCTTCGGGATCCCGCATCCCCCGGGCTATCCCCTCTGGTGCCTCCTCGCGGGTGGCCTCTCCCGGCTCCTCCAGGTGGAGCCCTTCGCCCGCGCGGTCAACGCGACCTCGGCCCTCCTCGGCGCGGCGGCGGCCGCCTCCTGCGTCCCGCTCGCGCGCCGGCTCGGGTGCGGGGCGCTCGCCTCCCTCAGCGCCGGCCTCCTCTTCGCCTTCTCCCGGTCCCTCTGGGGAGGGAGCGTCGTCGCCGAGGTCTACTCCCTCCACGCCCTCCTCTCGATCCTCCTCCTCCTCGCGACGCACCGGGCCGCGACCGCCCCCTCCGTCCGCTCGGCGGCGGTCCTCGGGCTCGCCGCGGGCCTCTCCCTCGCCCACCACCCCCTGATGCGCGGGCTCGTTCCGATCGCCGGCCTGGCGACGCTCCGAACGCGCGCCCTGCGCGGATGGCGCCGCGCCCTCGCGGCGTCGGCGGGCCTCGCCTGCGGCCTCTCCGTCCTCCTCTACCTTCCCCTCCGCGCGTCGGCGGGCCCGGAGAAGAACTGGGGGGACCCGCGGACCCTCCCGGCCTTCCTCGATCACGTCCTCCTGAGCCAGTACCAGCCTCCGGCGACCGAGGGGATCGCGTGGCCCACGGTCGGGCTCGTTCCCCGGCTCGGCGCGCTCGGCGCGACGGTCCTCCGGGAGTTCTCGGCCCCGAGCCTCCCCCTCCTCGCCGGGGGGCTCGCCGTGCTCCTCCTCGCCTCGCGGGGGGCGTTCGATCTATCGCGGCGGGATCCTCGCTCCGGAGGTCTCCTCCTCGCGACCGCGCTCGCCTCGACGGTGGGGATCGCGATCTACTCGGCGGGCCGCGACGCGCGCTTCTACCCTCCCGACTACGGGACCTTCTCCCTGCCGGCCTTCGGCGTCCTCGCGATCCTCGCGGGCGTGGGGCTCGAGTCCATCCGCCGCCCGACGTGGCCGGCGATTCGCCCCATGCTCGCCCTCGGCCTGCCGGCCCTCGCCTTCGCCTCGAACCGGGCTCCGAACGACCGGAGCGGCTCCACCTTCGCGGGCGAGTACGGCCGCGCGATCCTCGAGACGGTCGAACCCGACGGCGTCCTCGTCGGCTACGGCGGGGGCCTCGCCTTCCCGTGCGAGTACCTCCAGATCGTCGAGGGGGTCCGTCGCGACGTGCGGCTCGCCGTGAGGACCGGACGGATCGACCGCGACCTCCTCGAGCCCTTCACCGAGGAGGAGGCGGCGCAGAGGAAGGGGAAGGTCGGTGGAGCCCGGCGCGACTTCGAGGAGGATCTCCTCGTCCGCCGGCTCCTCGGGCGCCGGCCGATCTACCTCTCCCGGGAACGCCCGCCCGCGGTCCCGGGCGTCTCCATCGTCCGCGTGGGCCTCCTCCATCGCGTCGTCCGCGCGGGGACGGCGGAGGAGCAGGAGGCGCGGGCGCGGGACGGACGGCTCTGGGCCGGCTACCGGTTCGAGTCGCTCGGCCACGACCGGGGGGACCGGACCGTCGTCGAGGCGGAGATCCACGTCCGGATCGCGCGGGGGCGCCATCTCCTCGACCGGGGAGAGGCGGCCGCCGCGATCGGGGAGTTCCTCGCCGCCGACGCCCTCCGCCCCCTCGCCCCGGCCGAGCGCGCGAACCTCGGCGTCGCCTTCCTGCGGGCGGGACGCCCGGGCGAGGCGGAGGGCGCGTTCCGTCGCGCGGTCCTCGAGGACCCCTCCGCCTTCGCGGCGCGCGCGAACCTGGGCCACCTCCTCGCGGCCACCGGGCGACCCTCGGAAGCCGTCGAGGCGCTGCGTCCGGTCCTCGCCCGCGCCGAGGCGGACGCCGGCGACCACCAGGTCTTCGCAGCGGCCCTCGAGGCCGCAGGGGCGGGAGACGAGGCGATGGAGGCGATCCGGAGCGCCCTCCTCCGGTTCCCCGGGGACCCCCTCCTCCTCCTGGGGCAGGCGAGGCTCCTCGCGGGGCGAGGCGAATGCGCCGGCGCCCGGGCCCTCGCCGACCGGGTCTCCCCCGTTCCGGACGACCCGAGGGCCCGATCCCTCCTCGAGGAGATCCGGGCGCGCTGCCCCTGACCCTCCCTACTCCCCCTCGCGGACGACCCGGTAGACGCGGATCGAGCCCGCGAGGACGGCGTCGGGGCGCCTCCTCCTCAGGTACGCGTAGCGCTCCCGGACCGCCGGCGGGAGATAGACCCCCTGGAGGTGCGTCGCGCTGATCGCGACCCAGCCCGGCAGCTCCGGAGCGCGCGGGACGTCTCCCGCCGTCCCCGCGCCCTTCACCTCGAGGTAGTGGGTGCCGAGCATCGGAACGTAGTCGATCCCGTAGGCCTTCGGGTCGGCGGTCCCGAAGTAGCAGAGGTTCACCCGCGCGACGCCGTTCTCCTCCATCCAGCGGCGGAGAGCCGGGAGCCCCTGCCCCCAGTCGAGGTTCGAGTCGGAGAGGATCCCGAGCCCCCCTTCCGCCCCGCCCGCGAGACGGTGGAAGAACGAGAGGAAGTGCGGCCGGACGGAGCCCGTCTCCAGGGCGAGCAGGCCGAGCAGACCCGCGCTCCCCGCGCGGCCGATCCGGGGGCCGAACCGCTCCCCGATCCACCCGGGCACGCCTCCCGCCAGGACGTAGAGGAAGGGGTAGACGGGGAGGATGTGGCGGTGCCCGATGTTGAGGGAGGAGAGGACGGCGGCGAGGGCGAAGACGCCCGCCGGGACGAGGAGGGAGGGTCCTTCCCGGGCGAGCGTGGCCCGTCCTCCCTTCGTCCCGAGGAGCGCTCCGAGCGCGAGGGCGAGGATCCCGAGCGTCGCGAGCGGCGTCTTCACCGCGAAGGCGACGGGGAAGTACCACTGGGATCCGAGCACCGACATCTCCCCGAGGAGGTAGGAGCTGCGCGCCTGGGCCTTCATCGTCGCGAAGGCGAGACCGTAGAGGTACGCCTCGGGGAGGAGGCGCCCGCGCGCGCAGGCGTTGATGAACCGCTCGGAGGACGGCGGCGGGGTCGCCTCGACCGCCCGCTGGAAGGACGCGAAGTCGGGGAAGCGGACCCGGCCGTCGAGGACCTCCCCGTAGAGCCGCAACTGTCGGATCTCCCGGGCCCGCTCGGCGATCGCGAGAGGGGGGCCGTCGCCGGAGAGGGCGCGGTACCGGAATCCGTAGCAGGCCCAGAGGAGGACCCAGCAGGCGAGGCCCCAGGAGACGAGGAGCCCGAGGACGAGCGCGGCGCGCGCGCGGAGGGTCCGCGCCTCCCGGCCCCCGGACCCGACCGGCCAGGGCTCCGGGCGGAAGACCCCGAGGAGCCCGAGGATCGCGACCGCCGGGACGAGGAGGACCGCCGAGAACTTCGAGGCGAAGGCCGCCCCCCCGAACAGGGCGGCCGCGAGGGCGTCGCGGAGCCGTAGGGCGCGCAACGCCCGGGAGGCGAAGAAGAGGGCCCCGACGAGGAAGAGCGTCGCGCCGACGTCCGTCGTGGCGAGGGCGCCGTGGGCGAGGAAGTTCGGATCGAGCGCGAGGAGGCAGGAGGCGAAGACCCCTCCGGCGACCCCGAAGATCGACCGCGCCCAGGAGAAGACGAGGAGCGCGAGGAGGGCCCCCTGCGCGAGGGAGGCGAGCCGCGCCCGGAAGAGGAGGGGTTGCGGGGCGTTGTCCTCGTAGAGGAAGCGATCCCCGAAGATCCACTGCGCGTCGATGTCTCGGGCGGCGACCTCGAACGCCCGCTCCGCGTCGGCGGAGACGCGGGGTCGCAGGGGGAGGACGGGGAGCGCCTGGAGGATCTTGAGGAGCGGGGGGTGCTCCGGGCTCAGGCGGAAGTCCTTCCGCGCGAGGTAGGTGAATCCCGCCGGGAGGTAGGCGGTCTCGTCGTAGGTGGCGGAGGTCCCGCGGAGCCCGGGCCAGGCCGCGACGACGAAGAGGAGGGGAGCGAGGAGCGCGAGGGCCCGTCCGCGGTCCGCGGGCCCCGCCGGCGGCGGGCTCACCGGGGATCCGGCCCGAGCCGGTCCCTCAGCTCGACCGCCCGTCGCCAGCGCGGGAAGTGCCGCAGGACGACAGCGATCTCCCGCCTCGCCTGCGCCCGCGCTTCCTCCCGCTCCGCCTCCGTCCCCCCCTTCTCGAGGAGGACCTCGGCGAGCTCGAGCCGTGCGCTCGCCGTCGCGCGCTCCCCGGCCGAGGCGACCGCGCGCCGAAGCCATCGCTCCGCCTCGGGGATCCGCCCCTCCCCGCGCTCGAGCCGCCCGAGCGCCAGGAGCGCGGCCCCGTGGCGCGGGTCGCGCGCGACCGCATCCTCGAGGGCGCCGCGCGCCGGCCTCCCGAGCCCGAGGAGCGCGACCCCTTCCCACCCCCGGGCGTCCGGGGGCGGATCCGGGGCCCGCAGGATCTCCCCGAGGACGCGCAGGGCCTCCTCGAACGAGCCCCTCTGGCAGAGGACCGCCGCGAG
>JAKEFM010000031.1 GCA_022616055.1 Planctomycetota bacterium | reverse complement strand
TGCGTACCGATCCGCGGGGATCGCACGACGACCCGGTAGCGGCCCGGCGCGTAGGAGCCAGCGTAGAGGAGGGTCTTCTCCTCCTTCGAGGTCGGCATCTCCTCCACGTTCGCGTATCCCCACTGCGGCGGGATGAGCGGGCCGGCACTGACGAGCTTGCCATCGGCCCCGTAGACCTCGCACATCACCGCGGTCAGGTCGTCGAGATCGCCCTCGCCCTCGGTGCCGTGCACGCGGCAGGCGACGTAGAGGTCGCCGGACGGACCGAGCCGGACGGCGATGTCCCTCTTCTCCCCCCACTTCAGGGCAGGCAGGTCCGCGGTCCCGACGCCGACGCCCCTCTTGAAGAGGAGGAGCCGCCAGGAGCCCTCCCCGAGGCCGAGGAACTCCACGCTCCCCTTCTCGTCGGTCCTCGCACAGTCCATCAGCTGGACCGGATGCGGCGCCTCCTCCGAGACGGCGACGATGGAAGCGCCCGAGACGGGCTTCCCCTCCGGGTCCGTCACGGCCAGATGGACCGTCGCGGCCGGTCCGAGGACGACGGTGCACTCCGTGGTTTCCCCGGGTGCGCCGCTCACGGACAGGGGCCGGAAGAACTGGCCGAGGCGTGGTCGAGCCCCACCCCTCCCCTCCACTGGACGGTTCGGCAGCTCGACCTCCGTGGCATGGACGACGTAGACGTCCGGGAAGGCGGCAGAGACGCGGAACCTCCCCTCGCCGTCCGTCTTGAGGGAATCCCCCGACGCGATCATCCCCAGCCAGGGGACCCTCCGGAGGAGCACCCCCGCGCGCACGCCGCTCAGCGGTTGCCCCGTTCCCGCCTCGACCACCCTTCCGGAGACGAGCCACCGGGGCTCCTTGGCGGGATCCGAGCCTGCCTGGTCCTGGTCCGGGGCACTCGGCTCCCAGAACGCGACACTCCCGAAGAGCCCGAGGAGGATGGTCCCCGTCAACTTCATGTCGATTCTCCGGGGAGGGATAGGCCGGCTAGCGGACCGAGCATAGCCGGGAACGGGAGCCGCCTCGCGCCGGGACTCGTTCGAACAGTTCGGGGTCGTTCCCGTATCCTGTCGGCCCGCCCGTCCCGAGCCCGAACCGGTGGACGCCCTCGTCCTCGATCACCTGACGAAGCGCTTCGGCGAGACCCTCGCCGTCGACGAC
>JAKEFM010000271.1 GCA_022616055.1 Planctomycetota bacterium | reverse complement strand
TCGGCGCGATCCTCTACCACCTCCTCACGGGGCGGATGCCCTACGTCGACCCCGAGGTCCGGGTCTCCCCGCACACCGTCCTCGCGATGGTCCTCCAGGGGCCGCCCAGGCCCGTCCACGACCTTGCCCACGCCGCTCCGCCGGAAGTCGTCGCGATCTCCGAGAAGGCGATGGCGCGCGATCCGCGACGGCGCTACCGCGACATGTCGGAGCTGGCCGACGACCTGCGCGCCTACCTCGAGGGACGCGTCGTCCGCGCCCACAGGACGGGGCCCGTCGTCCACTTCAGGAAGTGGGTCCGCCGCAACCGCCCTCTCGCCGCGAGCCTCGCCGGAATCCTGGTCGTCCTCGCCGGCGCAGGCGCCCTTTGGCTCGACCAGGTCCGGCGCGAAAGGGGGCAGTTCCGGGACTTCCTCGAGCAGGCCAGGACGGCGCAGGAGGAGGGCGACCTCGACCGCGCGATCGAGCTCGTCTCGAGCGCGCTCGCGCTCCGTCCCGACGATCGCCTCGCCCCCCTCGCCTCGGAGCGGCGCGCCACCTACGTCGCGGACCGCGAGCGGAGGAGGGAGGAGGAGGATCGCAGACGTCGCGACGAGGCCGAAGCGCGCAAGCGCGAGGAACGCCTCGCCGAGGCCCGCGCCGAGGTCGAGGAGGGACGGAGGCTCAGCGACGAGCGCCGCGCCATCGCGGAGGGCCTGCCCGAGAAGCGCAGGCGGCTCGCCGAGGGGGAGGCGAGCCTCGAGGGTCCCGAGGGCCCCGACGTGAAGCGGCCCCTCTGGGAGCTCGAGGAGGAGATCCGTCGCCAGGAGGGCCGCGCGAAGGACCTCGAGACCCGCGCCCTCAACGCCTTCCACGGCGCGCTCACCCTGGCGGGCGCGGAAGGGCTCCCCGGGGCGAAGGCCGCCCTCGCCGACTACTGGCTCTCCCGCTTCCAGGAGGCGGTCGCCGCCGGAGAGGAACCCGAGGCGAACCGCCTCGCCGGGCAGGTGAGGCTCTACGACGAGGAGGGGCGCCACGCGGCGCTCCTCGATCGCGAGGGGAGGCTCACGCTCCGGACGGATCCCCCCGGTGCTCGCGCCTTCCTGTTCCGCTACGTCGAGAAGGAGAAGCGCCTCTGGCCCGTCCCCTTCGACCTCTCCAAGGGCCGGCCGGTGGATCTCGCGCCGCGCGAGCTGCCGCCCGACGCCGCCGAGGAGGAGGCCGCTGCTCCCGCGCCCGCGTCCGGCTACGTCGCCCCTTCGGTCTACGCTCGTCTCCTCGAGGACCTCTCCTCGAACGACCTCGGCGAGACGCCGATCGAAGCGCTTTCCCTCCCCCACGGGTCCTATCTCCTCGTCCTGCGGAAGGAGGGCTTCGTCGACGTCCGCTATCCGGTCCTGGTCCGACGCGGCGGCGAGGAGGGTCCGCGCAACCCGATCCGGCTCTGGAGGACCGACGAGCACCCCGATCCAGAGAAGTGGGTCTACGTCCCCGAGGGGGCCTCGGTCCTCGGCGGCGACCCGGAGGCATTCGACGCGTGGGACCGGCGCGAGCCCTACGTCGAGGGCTTCTTCATCGGCCGGTTCGAGGTCACCTGCGCCGAGTACGCCGAGTTCCTCAACGACTCCGAGACGGTCCGGGCGTACCTCGAGCAC
>JAKEFM010000270.1 GCA_022616055.1 Planctomycetota bacterium | reverse complement strand
GTCTCCCGAGACGACTTCCAGCCGAAGCGGCTCCCATGGAATCGCCGCCCCAGAGTCCTTCATCAGCGCGAGTAGACTCTCCGGCTTGCACTCCGGCAGGTGCAGGACGAGGGCGTATCGATCGTCGGGGCCCGCCACGGCGTCGAAGGCGCCTCCCACCTGCCTGAAACTTGCGCTGGTCCGCTCCGGATGCTCCGGCTCCTTCGTCGCCAGGAACCCCGTGGCGAGCAGCCATTCGACCCGGAACCCGATCGTCTCCAGTCGCTTCTTGGCCCCGTCCTTCACTCCCCCTTCCCAAGCGCCGATCCCGACGACCCTCGTCCGCGATTCCATCGGTTGCCCACCGACATGGACACAGTCCGCCTCGAGGTCCGCGAGGATCCGGTCGATCTCCGCCTCCAGCCTCGCCGGGAGGCGAACGAAACCCTCGCTCGCCACTCCCTTCCCGCGGGGCCAATCGAGATCCTCCCTCGTCAACCGGGCGAACCAGACGCGTTCGGGGGTTCTCCGGGAGTCGGAAGGCGTCGGCGCCTGGAGGGGGGCTCCCAGCGCAACGACCGAAACGAGCAGCGGAACGGCCAACATCGCTACTCCCTGCCGTTGCCGGCGAGGAGGGGGCGGCGGGATGCTACCTCGGACCCGACGAGCCGGCGATCGCCCTCGGGGAGAGGTCGCGCCCTCTCCCGATCCAGGGCGCCGCCCCGGTTGCAGGAACGCGGACCTGCGCCATGATTCGAGGACCGCGACGTCGGACCCCGCAGGTTCGGGATCCCCAGGCCCACGCTCACCGGGAGCCCGGAGGTGGATGATGGTTCGCGCCTTCTCGCTCTGCGCAGGCCTCCTCGCCCCGCTCCTCCTCGCTCGGACGTCGGGCGCGACCGTCTGGCCGGTCTCTCCCCCGGGCGGCGGAGGCCAGTTCACGACCATCCAGGGCGCGATCGACGCCGCCGCGCCGGGGGACACGGTGATCGTGATGGCGGGCACGTACGGCCCGTTCGTGCTGAACAAGGCCCTCCGGATCCTCGGCGCCGGACCCTCCCTCGTCACGGTTTCCATGGACGGGTGCTCCGTGCCGCCTGCCCCGGCCGTCGCACAGGTGACCGGGGTTCC
>JAKEFM010000269.1 GCA_022616055.1 Planctomycetota bacterium | reverse complement strand
GGGGCACTCGAAGACGTTCGGGATGATCCCCCATCCCCCCGTCGTGCGCCCGACCGAGATCGCGCGCCCCGTCTCGGACACCGCCCAGGTGAAGGTCTCCGCGGAGGAGACCTCCGTCTCGTCCTGGAGCATCGCGACCGGCCCGTCGAACTGCCAGGAGCCCGAGGGCTCGATCCGGCCGTTGATCCCGTTGGCGACCCCCTTCGGGAACAGGCGGCCCGCCATCTCCCAGGCTTCCCCGTCCCCGCCTCCTCCCATCCCCCGGCAGTCGAGGAGGAGGGCCTCCATCCCCTTCAGGGCGTCGAAGGCGCGGTGGAACGCGTCGGCCGTCGCCCGATCCATCCCTCCGGTGATCCGGAGGTAGCCGAGCTTGGGGAGGCTCGCGACGGAGAGGATCTTCGAGACGGCGCCCTCCGCGGACGCCACCCCTTCGGGGAGGGTCGCCTCGCTCGGGTAGTAGGCCTTCCCCCCCGGGCCCCAGCGCCCGACTCGCAGCTTCCTCGACTTCCCCTCGGGGGTGAGGGCGAGGATCTCGACCTCCTGCTTCTCGCCGAAGGGGAGGAACCGGTTGCCGAGGGAGGCGAAGAGGGAGTGATCGCTCGAGGATCCCTGGAACGCCGTGATCCGCCGCTTCTCCCGCTCGGCGGCGAGGAAGATCGGCATCCCGTCGATCTCGACGATCGCGGAGCCGAGTGGGAGCGATCCCTCGAGGGGGTGGCCCCTGCAGATCCCGCGGACGAGGACGCGCCCCCGGTCCCAGGCGAGCCAGAGTCCGCCGCCGTACAGCCCGTCCCACTTCGAGGGGAGGAGCTTCCAGTCGACCGACGTCTCGACCACGCCCGTGTGGCTGTCGCGCAGGAGGGCGAGCAGGCGCATCGCGTTCTTCACGTGCTCGGCGTCGCTCGCGCACTTCTCGAAGAGGGGACGGAGGTCCGCCGCCCCCGCCTTCCAGTCGATCTTCTTGGAGGCGACCGCGGCGCCCCGCCGGGCCACCGTCTCCTGGATGAACTCGAAGTCCTCGAGGTACTTGGAGGAGGGGGACCCGGCGAGGAGGAGGAGAAAGACCGGAGGGACCGGCCGGACCACGGGGCGGATCCTCGCTCCGGCCGGCTCCTCGGTCGAGGGCGGAACCTGGCGGCAGGGGTCGGCGTCCCCTAATGTGAGACCTCGGTAGGTGGGTGGGTCGCAGCCGGCGCGCGTGCCCCGGGCGGCCCTTCCACGGGAATCCTCGCGTGGAGGTGATCCAGTGAGAGTGGTCCTTTCGTTGCTGGCGACCGCCATCCTCCTCCTCGGTTCGCCTGCGGCGCCCGCCCAGATCGTCATCCACGAGGAGACGACGTGGGTCGGTCCCCCGTTCCCGATGGGGGACTACGACTCGCAGGTCGTCCCGGTCCTCGGACCTGCCTCGTACGCAGGTCCGATCAACGCGCCGGGTCTCTGCGAGCTCGTCCCGCCGGCCCCCGGCGGGCCACCCGGCTTCCCCGGCCCGACCCTCTGGCACACGGAGGTCGACTGCTGCGCGGCGGGGGCGGGGGCGCCCCCCGGGTGGGGTCCGACGTTCGCCGCCTACAACAGCGGACCTCCGGCCTTCACCTACGCGACCGGCGCCGGCGGAGTGGTCACGGCCAACGCAGGGGCGGTCTGCTCCTATGGAATCGCCGGCGTGAGCTTCCGCCCCCCGAGCCCCATCGGGTTCGGGCAGCTGATCGTCCTGTGCTTCGACTACGTGAAGGGCACGGAGACGGGCGGCACCCCCGCGTTCGACACTTCCTTCGTCGAGGTCCGGCCGGCCCCCTGCGGCGAGCCCGCCGCCATCGACCCGCCGGGGTCTCCCCCCTGGACCGCCATCTCCGTGATCCCGGGGCTCGTGGGGTGCGCGGCGCCCGTCACCTGCTGCATCGGCCCGTTCAACCCCGCCCTCGACTCGATGTTCATCACGCCTCCCGGCGCCCCGGTGGGGGGGAAGATCCGGTTCCGGTTCGACACCCACGACTTCATGTTCAACGCCTACTGCGGCTGGGCCGTCGACAACGTCCGGCTGACGAACGAGGAGTGCGCTCCCTCCTGCCCAGGAGCGATCTCCCCGACGATCGCCTCCTTCGGGGGTGAGCCGATCTCTCCCAACCCCGGCTACGGCCTCTCCCTCTCGGGCGCGCCGGCGGGATCCTTCGCGATCCTGAACATCTCGCCGGGGAACGTCCCCCCGACCCCGATCCCCTTCCCGGGGGCCTGCCTCCTCTGCTGCCCTCCCTTCATCCTGTTCCCGCCGGTCGCGGTCGGGACGACGGGCTCCGTCTCGCTCCCCGTCCCGATCCCGCCCGGGATCGTCCCCTGCACGTCGGAGGTCTGCGTCCAGTGGTACATCCTCGTGCCGCCGGCGCCCTTCTCTGTCATCACCTCCTCCGCGGGGAAGGTGCGCTTCCAGATCGGCTGATCCGGATCGATCGTCGAGTTCCCCACGCGCGGGCCGCCTCCGAGGCGGCCCGCTCTCCTTCGCCGGAGCCCGTCCCTACGGGCAGACGGTGACCCGCAGCCCCGCCGTCAGGGCGACGCTCGAGTTCGCGGCCGGGTCGAGGATCCCCGACTGGAACGAGACCGTCGCGCCGACGAGGGAGGGATCGTTGGGGATGGCGAGGGGCACCGTCGCGAAGCCCGCGCCGGCGACCCCGACCGGGCCCCCGAGGGTGAGCGGGATCACCGCCCCGGGGAGGACGAAGATCGTCCCGCCCGCGAAGGGGATGGCCGTCTCGACGGCGTTGAGGACGAGGAGCGCGGGCGCCCCGCCGCGAGCCGCGGCGATGGTGAGGCCGAAGGAGGCGTTCCCGACCTGGGCCGACCCGCCGGAGGCCGCCAGCACGGGGGTGATGCCCCCCGTCCCCGGCGTCCCCGTCCCGAGGGCCAGCGGCGAGGGGCATCCGACCGGCTCGACGCAGGCGCGGATCAGCCAGTTGCCGTTGTAGAAGCCCGGGCAGAGAGGGAAGCCGAGGACCGTGGCGGTGGCCGCGTCCCTCCACCCCTGCCCCTGGATGAAGAGCAGGTTCTTCTGCGAGCCCGCCGTGCAGGCGCAGAAGAGGCCCGAGCAGGTCGCGTCCGTCGCGAAGTTCGTCGTGTAGCCGGCCGGGCACGACCCCGCGAGGGCGTTCACCTCCATCCACCACGCCACCACGATCTTCCCGGAGGAGGCGACGACGTTGAAGGAGGAGAGGGAGGGGGAGAGGTTGATGCCGCTGCTCGTGACGCCGATGCTGCTCCCGGTCGCGGTGCTCCACTTGAACAGGCTCGGGCCGAGCGTCGGGATCCCGCCGCTGAAGGTGACCCCGTCGAAGATCTCGAGGTCGACCGAGGCCTGGATGCCGTTGGCGCCCCCGTTGTTCATGTAGCCGATCGCGGCGCTGTGGACCTTCACCTGCGCTCCGATGGAGCCGACGTCGAAGACCGCGGCGGCGGCCTCCCCTTCGCAGAGCCCCGGGACGACCGCCACCTGCGTCGGCCCGCTCGGGACCGCCGGGAGGTTGTCGTTCTTGAGGAGGGTCTGGCCGGGGCCGCAGGTCTGGGCGGCCGAGACCGGGCCGAACGCGCAGAGGAGGAGGGCGCTCGAGACGAGAACGACGGGGGTGCGGCTCATGGTTTCCTCCCTATGACATCCGTGATCGCGGCCCGAGGCAGGTGGGAGAACTATCCCCCGGCCCCGAGGAAACGCCAACCCGGGGGGCCCCTCGTTTCCGGGGCGGGGCGTCCGCTGCAAGATGGTGCCCCATGGCTACCTGCGCCGCGGACCTCTTCCCCTTCGAGCCCGACCTGTCGAAGGCGCAGACCCCGCCGGCGCCCTTCTACCTCGACGGGGCCCTCTTCGAGGCGGAGAAGGACCGGGTCTTCGGCCGGACCTGGCAGTGGGTGGGCCACGCCTCCGACGTCGCGAAGCCGGGGGACTTCCTCGCCTCCGAGATCGCGGGCGAGCCCCTCGTCCTCGTCCGCGACGCGGGGGGGGGCCTCCGCGCCTTCTCGAACGTCTGCCGTCACCGCGGCAGCCTCGTCGCCTGCGGGAAGGGGAACCGCCGCTCCCTCCAGTGCCCCTACCACGGCTGGACCTACGGCCTCGACGGAGCCCTCCTCGCCGCCCCGGAGTTCGACGGGGTGCGAGACTTCGACAAGGCCTCGGTCCGGCTCCCCTCCTTCCGGGCGCAGGACTGGGGGCCCTTCGCCTTCGCGAACCTCTCCGCGGAGGGACCGGCCCTTCCCGAGGTCCTCGCAGGGTTCCCCTCCGAGATCGCGCGCCTCCGATGCGACGTCTCGCGCCTGCGCTTCCACTCCCGCAAGGACTACCCCGTCCGCTGCAACTGGAAGGTCTACGTCGACAACTTCCTCGAGGGCTACCATGTTCCGACCGCGCACCCCTCCCTCCTGCGCGAGCTCGACATGGACCGCTACCGCGTCGACACCTTCCGCTACCACTCGAGCCATTTCGCCCCCCTGAAGCCGGGCAAGGGGGGGGAGTCCCGTCGCTACGGCGACCCCGACGCCTCGGCGGGCGCCCTCTACTACTGGGTCTTCCCGAACTGGATGCTCAACGTCTACCCCGACAACCTCTCCCTCAACGTCGTCCTCCCCCTCGGGCCGGAGGAGTGCCTCGTCGTCTTCGAGTGGTACTTCTTCGAGGGGACCCAGGACCTCGAGCGGACCGCGGAGAAGACGATCGCCTTCAGCGACGGGATCCAGCGCGAGGACATGGAGATCTGCGAGAGGGTCCAGCGAGGGCTGCGCTCGAGCCGCTACACCCGCGGCCGCTATTCCGTCCGGCGCGAGAACGGCGTCCACCACTTCCACGGCCTCGTTCACGAGTTCCTGGCGAGCGAGGCCCGGGACCGGGCGACGAGGTAGAGCGCCCCGGCGATCCCGAGGAGGAACCCGCAGCCGCCGAGCACCTTGGCGAGGTGCTTCCACGATTCCCCCGGGGAGACCAGTGCCAGGACGACGGCGAGGAGGGTCGAGAAGAAGCCGAGGGACGCGGGGACCAGGGACGCCCTTCCGCGCGTCGGGTCGAGCGCCACCCCCCGGAAGTGGGCCGCGAAGAGATAGAGGTAGGGGATGAAGTAGAGGACCGTCGTCGCGTCGTTGAGGACGAGGTAGGTCTCTCCCACCGTCGAGCCCGCGTTCGCGAGGAGGGCGATCCCGCTCGAGATCCCCGCCTGCCAGAGGAGGGAGACATGGGGAGTCCCGAACCGCGGGTGGACGCGCGCGAGGGAGGAGGGGAGGTAGCGGTCGACGCCGACGGCGTGGGGCATCCGCCCGGATCCGGCGAGCCACGCCCCGAAGTTCCCGAGGCCGCCTAGGGCGAGGAGGAGGGCGAGGACCGAGACGGGGGCGAGGACCCCCAGGGCCGCGAATCCGCGCTCGAGCGCCTGGAGGATCCCCCGGGTCTCGCTCAGGCCTCCCGACCCCGCGAGGAGGAGGGAGGCGAGCGTCCCGAGGGCGTAGATCGAGACGACGGCGATCCCGGCGAGGACGACCGATCTCGGGAGGCTTCTCCCCGGGTCCCGGATCTCCCCGCCCATCGTGCTCGCCAGCTCGAGCCCGGCGAGGGCGAAGCAGATCGAGGACCAGGTGCGCCAGGTGTCGAGGCGGGCGAAGTCGGGGAGGGGATTCCCGAGCGCGGGCGCCTCCCGCAGGGACAGGACCCCGGCGCCGACCACGAGGAGCGCGCAGGGGACGAAGATCGATAGGGCGCCGACGATCTGGACCCAGCGGCCGAAGCGCACTCCCGCGACGTTGAGCCCCGTGATCGCCCAGATCGTGCCGATCGTGAAGACCGCGACGAAGGTGGGGCTCGCGGAGGCCTCCGGGCCGAGCACGATCGTCGCCACGATGTCGGCGACGAACGTGAGGAGGGCGGGGAAGTAGACGAGGTTGCTGACGACGTACGACCAAGCGCAGACGAAGCCGTGGAAAGGCCCGAACGCCGCCTTCGTCCACCGGTAGAGCCCCCCCTGCTCGGGCATCCGCCGGGAGAGGTCGAGGACGACCCAGGCCCCCGGGAGGAAGAAGACGAGGAAGGAGAGCCCCCACAGGGAGAGGGAGGAGGGCCCGCGGGCGGCGGCGAGCGAGATCCACCGGACGCTGACGACCGCCGTGACGTGGAAGAGGACGAGGTCGCGGAGCGACCACTCCCGGCGCAGTTCCCCGCTCACGCCGCCGGGGCGGCCGCCGCCCCCAGCGCGGCGGCGAATGCCTCCTCGATCGAGGTCCAGGAGAACCGGTCGAGGAGGGCGAGGAGCTTGCGGCGGTGCCGCCGCAGCCCCGCGTGCTGGACGAAGGACTCGAGAGGGGAGAGGTCGAGCCGGTAGCGCGGCGCCTCCGGGTCCAGCTCGCGCGGGTGGAGGTAGATCATGGCGAACCCTCCCCGTCGCTGCTCCCGCCGGAGGAACCAGGTCTCGAGGAGACCCGGGAGGAGCCGCATCGAGAATCCCCCTCCACGGGGCAGGCGCATCCCGAGAAGGGTGAGGGAGGGGAGGGGGACCTCCAGCAGGCGGGCGCCCGCCGGGGTCCGGAGGTTGAACGGGGAGCCGGGGGTTCCGGGGATCCCGAAGAGGTAGCTGGAGACCGGGGCGAGGCTCGAGTCGTACCGGTAGCCCGCCTCCGCGATCCGGTCGAAGGCCCAGAGCGTCTCCCGGACGATCGAGGCCGACGGCGCGCGGAACCCGATCGGAGGCCGGCCGCACGCCCCGGCGATGGCGTCGCGGCCCCGGCGCAGCGACTCCGCGAACCCCTCCGGGCCCTGCCCCCGGACCAGCTCGTGCTCGAAGCCGTGGCAGCCGACCTCGTGTCCCTCGCGCGCGATCCGCTCGACGAGCCGGGGGAATCGCTCCGCGACGCGGCCGAGAACGAAGAAGGTCGCCCGGTGTCCCCGCGCGGCGAGGAGGTCCAGGATCCTGTGGGTGTTCCGCTCGACCGTCGAGGGAGGGTCGACCGGAGGCCGGAGGCTCCGGTAGTTCGCGTCGAACCAGTCCTCGACGTCGACAGTGAGGAGGGGTCGACCCCGGGGGGGGGTGACCGGGCTCACCTCGAATCCCTGCGGGAACGCGCCCATGGAGGAGGCGGAAGATACACCCCTCGCCCCCCACTTTGTGGACGCGGGGGGGTTCCACGCCTACGATCCGCCCCTGGCTGAGGTAGGCATGGCCGAGGCCTCCGACGATCTCACCCAGACGATCAGCCTGATCCGCAAGGCGAAGGAGGGGGACGCGGCCGCCGTCGACCGGCTCTTCGACCGCTACTCGCGCGTCGCCGTCGAGTGCGCCCGCCGGCTCGCGGGGGAGGCCCTCAAGAAAAAGGAGCAGGTCGAGGACCTCGCGCAGAGCGCCCTCGCCGAGGTCTGGAGGGACTTCCGGAAGTTCGACTACCGGGGGATCGGCTCGCTCGACCGGTTCGTGCGGGAGGTCGTCAAGCACAAGGTCATGAAGAAGGCGGAGTACTGGGGCGCCCAGTGCCGCGAGGCGGCGCTCGAGCGGCCCATGCGCACGGCGGGGGACGACTCCACGGAGACGAAGCGGGTCGAGCCCCCCGTCGACCCGCTTACGACGACGCAGGTCGTGACCCGCCACGAGACCCAGGACCGGATCCGGGGGGCGATCGACCGGCTTCCCGACGAACACGCGATCCCGTTGCGGCTCTTCGACATCGAGGGTCTCTCCCACAAGGAGGTGGCGGAGAAACTCTCCCTCCCCAGCGCCGACGCCGCGCGGATGCGGGTCCAGCGCGCCCGCGACGCCCTGCGCAAGGTTCTCGAGGGGGACAAGGGGGGGTAGCGGGGGGGGACCGTTCGGTCCGGCCGCGGCTCCGGCTTTCCGGCATGGAACACGAGTGATCACCCCGTCCGCGGTTCTCAGGAAGTTGCTGGCACTGGTCCGCCACGCGGACCGGGTCGTCGCGGGCTGGGTCGGGGGGAGGGCGGATTCCCCTCGCGCCCCGAACCGATGTTCCGCCCATCGCGCGATCGATGGCCCGGTCGAGAGTCCGGCCGATCGCGAACGGCTCCGGAAGGTGCTCGAACGGCTTCCAAAGGAGCACGCGATCCTGCTTCGGTGGGTCTTCCTCGATGGGCTCACGATGCAGGAGGTGGCGGTGAGACTCTCCCTGCGCAGCACGGAGGCCGCGCGAAAGCGGTTGCAGCGCGCCCTGCATGCGGTTCGCAATCTCCTGCAAGGGGACCTGAAAGGATCCGCTCGAGATCCGGAAGGAGGGGACTTCCCGCGGCCGAAGGCGTCCGGCCTCGCCCCGTCGGCCGGTTCGTCGGCGCAGGCTGCACTTCGGGCATTCATCCGGAAGCGATTCCGGATGGGCATCGAGCGGCTCCCCGAGCGTCTCGCGACCCCCCTCCGGCTGTGCATGGACGAGGGGCTCTCGGCTCAGGAGTTGGCGGACAGGCTCCACCTGGGGAGCGCCTCCGCCGCGCGAAGGCGGATCGCACGCTCGCTCCGCGCGCTGCGCAAACTCCCCGAGTGGCCCAGGTGGCGTGGCGGATCGAGGCCGGAGTGGGGGGGGACCTGAGGCGCCTCCGCCCGAGAACGGCTCCGCCGTGAACGCGTCGTCGGGGTTCCTCGGAAGAGTCTTCGCCCTGCTCCGTTCTGCAGGGCGGATCGCCGGGGGGAATGCCCGTGGTCGGCCGGGGTCCTGGATCCCCCGCCGGCGTGGTGCGGAGATCCGACCGGCCCCCCCGGGTGAGCCCCACTGGCAGTCGACGCGGTTTGACCGCTTCCAGGGGTCGAGCTGGGAGTGCGCCGAAGACCGGACCCTGCGACTCGAGCGAAATCCGTTCGGGCAGTCACGGCTCTTGACGTCGGACAGTGTTGACGTCGAGCCGCGTGAGCTCGACGAGACGGTGCTGGCGAGGGTGCCGGGAACCGAGCCCCCCTTCGATCCGTGGTTGTCGAGGCTCCCCGAGGAGCACGCGACGCCGCTGCGGCTCTATTTCTTGGGAGGGCTCTCCTCGAAGGAGGTGGCGGAGCGCCTCCGCCTTCCCGGCGCCCAGGCCGCGCGGATGCGGATCCGGCGCGCCGGGAGGGCGCTCCGCAAGCTGTTCGAGAGGCGCGAGCGTGCCCGGGGGCTGATCGGGTTGCTCCACGAGGAACCCGCGAAGCCGCTGCGGATGGTCGTCCTCGACAGGCTCTCGCTGGATGAGGTGGCGAGAAGGCTGCTCCTGCCGGACGCCGGCGCCGCGCGAGCCTGCGTTCACCGCGCCCGTGCGGCCCTGCGCGGGCTCCTCGAGGAGCGCGAGCGCGCCCGGAGGCTGATCGGGCGACTCCCCGAGGTGCTCGCGGGGCCGTTGCGGATGGTCGTCCTGGACCGCCTCACGCCGAGGGAGGTGGGCGAGAGGCTCGGCCTCCCCGACGCCGTCGCCGCGCGGAGACGGGTCCAGCGCGCCTTCGCGGCCGTGCGCAAGCTCCTGGAAGCCAACACCTAGGGCTAGCCGGTCCGGGGATCCGTTCGGTCCCCGCCGGAACCCGGCTCCTTCGATCACTGACCTGATCGCAAGGAGACCCCCATGCGCACCCGTCGATTCCTCCCC
>JAKEFM010000268.1 GCA_022616055.1 Planctomycetota bacterium | reverse complement strand
TTCGACGAGATCCAGCGGGTCCTCCGCCTGCTCCGCTGGGTCGGGCGCGTGGAACGGGAGCGCGCCGCCGCCCGCGCGAGGAGCGAGGCCGCGAAGGCCCGGACGCTCGAGCTGATGCGGCGCGAGTTCGCCCGCCAGGACGCGGAGGCTGCACGGCGGGGGGGGGGCGAACCTCGATGCCTGGCTCCGAGGACGGGGACCCCTCGATCCCTCCCTCCTGAGGAACCGCGTCAGGGGGCGAAGACGCCGGGTCGAATCTCCCGCAGGAAGAACCGGCGTTCCCAGCCCGGCGGCCGGAGGAGGCTCTGCAGGATCAGGAGGAGATCCCCCGGGTCGACGTCGGGGAGCCGCGGAGCGAGCAGGTCGCGCGCCTCGAGCACGCGCTTCACGCAGGCCTCCAGCTCCTCGCTTCGACGGGAGCCCGGATCGGCGTCCTTCGGCACGGGTGAGAATCTACCCGGCTCCGGGAACCCGAGGAACCCGGGAGGAACCCCGATCTCCGGGGGGCCTGCGCGTCTCCGGCCAGCGATCGATCCGGGCGATCGGCCTCGCCGCGATGGCGAGGGCGACGGGACTCGAACCCGCAACCACCAGATCGACAGTCTGGTACGCTAACCAGTTGCGCCACGCCCCCGAAGGAGGACGAAGGGGCGGAGTATAGCGACGCGCCGTCGCCCCGTTCAATCCGACCGCGTGTTTTTTCGGTCGAGCGGCGATCTCCCCATCTCCTTCATCGGGGACCCGCGCCGCGCGGGAAAAAAAGCCAAGGGGAAAACTTGGGGAATAGGGGAAAGGAGGAGAGTCGTTTTTTACGTCCTTTGAGGACAACCCTTGGCTTGATCGATCACAGTTCTGCCCGAGTCGCTACCGTCGTCCGTTGCCGGTCGAAACACCCGTCGACGCGACCTCTCGTTCTCTCGTAGCCCCTCCGAAAGCAGCCGGGGGTGATGGTACAGGTGCCACCCGTCAATTCAAGGCCCCTCTTCCGGGACGCCCGGTGGGGGGGGCCGGGGCGGTCGCGCCCCGGCCCGCCCCCGGCGGGGCGAGATCAGAAGAGGAGAGTCGTCTGCGTCAGGTTCGAGGAGGGGAAGGGGCTGGCGACGCTCGGGGGGATGGAAACCGACTGGAAGTAGAAGACCGAGGACGGAGTTCCCCCGGTGGGGACCACGAAGGAGGTCGTCGCCTTCCCCTGCGCGACCCCGGCGACCGTCGTCGGGAACACGACGATCGAGGAGAACCCCGCGCCGAGGCCGAGGTCGACCAGGCCCGGGATGGAGGAGGGGAGGTTCGAGGGGCTCATGATCAGGATCACGAAGTTCCCCGGAATCGTGTAGGTGTCGGCCGTGAACGTCGAGCCGCCGAACGTGAGGGGAGGGACGACGAGCACGGGCGGGTTCGCCGGGTCGATCGTGAGGCTGATGGAGTTGCTCGTCCCGGACGGGCTCGTCGCCGTCACCGTGTTCGGGCCGAGGTTCACCGCCGTGAAGGGGGTGGGGAGGTTGAAGGTGACCTGGGTCGCGCTCGTCGTCAGCGCCCCCCCCACGATCGAGGCCGGCCCGATCGTGACGGAGGAGGTCGACGCGAGATCGGTCCCCGTGATCGTCATGAGGGTCGCCGGCACGGAGGCGATCGGGGCGGGATTCGGGCCGATCGTCGTGAGCGTCGGCGGCGGCCCCGTGGAGATGTCGAGCGGCCACGCGTTCGAGAGGTGGGCGCCGAGGGTCCCCGGCGGGACGAGGACGAGGACGTCCCCGTCGGCCGGCAGGGGGAGCGAGGTCGGGATCGTGACGGCGATCGAGGTCCCGGCCCCCGTCGAGGCGAGGCCCGTCACGGTCTTGGGAGCCCCGGTCGCGGCGGAGTTCGTGAACCACACCGTGTTCCCCGTCGCGGCGAAGTTCGTCCCGGTGATCGTCAGGAGGCCGCCCGTCTGGAACGAGCCGGAGAGCCCGGTGATCCGGGGCTTCGTCGCCGAGACCGGCCCGTAGGCGGAGGGCGAGACCGCCGTCACGCCGTCGCCGTCGTCGGCCTCGATCGACCGGAGCGAGACGGCGAAGGGGGCCGCGCCCGAGACCATCGTCGCCCCGGCCACGGACGTGTGCCCGAGCCCCAGCGCGTGGCCAAGCTCGTGGACGCCGATCCCCTGGATGCACCACCCCGAGACGCCGGCGGTCGGGCCGTCATCCCAGGTCCACTGGGGGTCGTCGAAGAGCATCTGCCAGCCTCCCGCGCCCGAGCCGCCCGGGAGGAAGGTCGCGGCGAGGACGCCGGGTCCGATCGAGGTCTGCGTCGCCGAGATGACGTTCCCGGTCGAGCCTCCGGCCGTCGTCGTCACCCCCTGGTAGGTGAAGTCGAAGTTCCCGAGGGGGTTGTCGACGAACACGGAGTTGCCAGGGTCCCCCCCGAGCGCTCCCTGCGTGGGGTCTCCCGAGGGGTTGGGCCCGTGACGGTACGAGCCCCACTCGACCGCCGCCTTCCAGAGCGCCATCGCGGCGCCAGTGGAGCCGGGGAAGTTCGCCTGCGGCGTCACGTTGTTGTTCGCCGTCGCGTCGACGAAGGAGCCCTGGTTGACGCGGAAGTCGCGCTGGTTGGGGGAAACGGGGAGCGTGAATCCGAGGAGGACGTAGCCCGACACGTAGGCCGGGGCCGCGAGGAGGATCGCCACGGCGAGCGGGACGGCGAGGGAGAGTCGTCGCGGTCTCATGGCCCCCTCCTACCGGTTCTTCCGGCCCGGGAGCGTCGCGCGGATCGCGTTCGCCTCGGCCTGGAGGGTGAGGAACGGCGTGTTCGCGGAGACGGCGTAGCCGTCCCCCTTCCCGAGGACCACCTCGCCCTTCGGACCCGACAGGATCTGGAAGATCCCGCCGTGCGAGGCGTAGAGGCCGTTCATCCCCTCGCCGCCACCCATGCCGGGGGTCCACTTGTGGAAGGCGAGGACCCGGTTCCCGACGCGCAGCTCGGCCGCGGAGGGCTGCTCGCAGCAGTACAGCTCGAGGTCCCCGAAGCGTCCCCCGATGAAGGAGACGGTGACGTCCGCCGGCGCGCCCGTGTAGAGGTCCGTCCCGACGACCCGGACGTGGGTGAAGACGTGCTCCCCGACGTCCGGCAGCTCGTGGAGGGTCGACGTGACCGATTCGATGCGGCCGACGACCGCTCCGCCCGCCTTCTCGACCATCTGTCGCAGGTCCAGGCGCTCGATCGCGGCGAACAACAGGGGCGCCGGAAGGCCGAGCGCCAGCGGCGTCCACAGCAGGGTTCGTCCTCTCATCTCTGGTTTCTCCTGGGAGGCGCCGGCCCCGAACCCGGAGGTGTGTACAAAGGATACCGCCGCCAGGGGGGGGCGACCGGCGGGGGTAGGATACCCGAACTTCCCCGGATGTTCCCCGGGAGGGTAAGGGGCTATCCCGGACGGGATTCCGGACGGGACTGCGGGGGGGGTTGCCGCTCCTCCAACAGCGCGCGGAGCCGCCGGACTTCCGGGTCGTGCGGGGCGACCGCCGAGGCTCTCTCGAGGAGCCCCAGGGCCCTCTCCGGCTCGCCCATCTCGCGGAGGAGGCGGGCGAGCGGGAGGAGGAGGCCGATCTCCTTCGGGTGGCGCTCGAGATGCTCCTCGAGGAAGGCCCGGGCCCCCGGTCGGTCGCCGGCCTCCGCCAGGGCCCGCGCGCGGAGGGCGAGGAGGAGGGGATCGTCCGGGGCCGCCTGGAGGGCCCGGTCGAGGTGGGCGAGCGCCCCCTCGGGATCGAGGAGCTCGAGGTGCGCCGCGGCCAGGATGCGGCGGAAGTCGGGGCGGGACGGGGCGGCCTCGACGATCTCCGTGAGCCGGCGGTACACGAAGTTGTATTCGCGCTTCCGGAGGAGGAGGTCCCCCCAGGCCTCGATGCACCGGGCGACCGGCTCGGAGGCGCCCGCCGCCGCCCGGACGAAGAAGGGGGCCGACTCCTCGGAGACCTCGGCCTTTTCCCACTCGGGCTCGCCCGGAGCGCTGGCCACCTGGGCGGAGGCGTGGGCCGCCAGGCCCCGCAGGAGCGACCGCAGCGGCCCCTCCCCTGCGCACTCCGCGAGGCGGGCGAGACCGGCGGCGCCTCCCCCCTCGGCGGGCCTCCAGAACGGCAGGTCGATGTTGCGACGCTCGGGGGGCTTCCAGGGGGCGGACGCGATCCTGGAGAAGGCGGGGAAGCAGCCGTGCAGCCCAGCCCCTCCCCCGGCCAGGGCGAGGGTGAGCACCCGGTCCAGGCGAAGCCCCTCGACGTCGGCCGGGACGAAGAGCCCCTCGTCCCGGAAGACCTTCCCACCCAGGCGCCCCGGATCGACGGGGGCCGCGCCGCGCACGAAGCCGACGGCAACCTCCCCGACGCCGCGCGGCGCGACGTAGGTCTCGGGCAACACCTCCGAGGCCGCCCCTTGGAGGGCCTCGAGGGCGGAAAGGGGGAGGGTGGAGACGTCCGCCCAGACCGCGACCGTCCCCTCCGGACCTCCCAGTCGCGAGAGCGCCCGGAGCCTTCCGGCGGCGTAGGCCCGCGACGAGCCCGTGAAATGGGAGGGCTCGGGGAGCAGGAGGACGAGGTCGTAGGGCCCCGGCAGGCCGGATGGCGCGCGGTGGAGGGCGGCGACCTGGGCTTCCGCGGAGGAGGCGAAGAACTGCGCTGCCTTGCCGACGAGGATGGAGGAGGGAGCCGCCTCCACCCTCCTCGCCCCCGCGAGGCGGAGGAGCCCGACGAGGCGCGGGATCGGGGTGCCGACGAGGAGCACGCGGTCGAGCCGGCGCGCGAGAGCGCAGGAGAGGGCGATCTCCTTCCGGCCCGCGGCCGTCGCGGGGCCGTCGTTGGCCACCATCGCCCGGTCGAGCTGGACGATCGGGTCCCCGGAGGGGATCGAGGCGGTCGTGACGACCCCGTCGAGGGACTCCCGGGCGTGGAAGACCTCGACGCGGACCTGGTTGAACGGGTTCGAGATCCGGATCGCCTCCGGCGCCCGCGACGCAGCCGCGGCCGCCCCGGCCAGGGGAAGGACCGCCGAGACGAGCCGCACCCAGACCGACCCCGGCGCGAGGAGGGCGCCGAGGGCGCCCGCCGCCGCGATCCCGATCCCGCCGACGAGGACGAGACCGCGGAAGCCGACTCCCCCCCGGACCAGGTCGTCGGCGAGGAGGACCGGGGCGAGGAGGACTCCCGCGGCGCACCCCGCCGCCGCAGGGCCCGCCAGCGCCCCTCGGCTTCCGCCCAGCCCGCAGCGGAGCGACGCCCCGAGCGCGAAGGAGGCGAGCGAGCCGAGGCCGCAGGCGAAGACGGCGTCGAAGGGAAGGGTCCCTTCCGTGGCGCCGACCTTCCGTTCGAAGAGGCCCTGGTAGCCGCGGAAGAAGTCCGGATCGGCGAGCCGGAGGACGAGGGAGAGGGAGAGGATCGAGGCTCCACCCGCCAGGCCGGCGAAGCCGAACCCCGCGGGGAGCCTCTCCCGTCCCTCGATCAGGCCCCCGAAGGCCACGGCCCCGACGAAGGCGCAGGCGAGGAACGAGACGTGGACCGCCCCCTGGTCGAAGGGGCGACCGGGATGGAACTGCGCCGCGTAGCCGAGGAGAGGCGCGACGAGGAGGGTGGCGGACGCCCCGCAGAGGATCGAGACGGCGCCGAGCGCTCCTCGGCGCAGCGCCGGGAGAGCCGGGTCCCCCGCCTCCGGAACGGCCGGGGTCCGGGCCGGCGAGCGGAGCGGGAGCGAGACCCCCACCGCCGCGAGGAGGAGGAGGGCCTCTCCCCAGCCGAGGCCGAGGGGGAGGAGGTCGAGGAGGGCGAGCGCCCCCGCGGCGCCCGCGAGCGCGGGCGCGACCGCGTCGACCGAGCCCTCCGCGAGCAACCGCGCGATCGCCCGCCCGACCCCCGCGCCCGGCTGCAGGGCCAGAAGGAGGGCGATCGCTCCGCTCGCCGCCGCGCCCCCGCCTCCGACGGCGTGGTAGATTCGACTCGCCTCCCTCTCGAACGCCGGAGCGAGATACGCGACCAGAGCCGCGAACGGTCCCGCGTGGCGGAGCCTCCACGCCTCGGGGAACTCCCTCCTCCACGCGCCCCACGCGACCGCGAGAAGGAAGGCTCCGAGCGCCAGATGCCGGGCGAGGCCGTCCCCCCCGAGGGCCTGCCCCAGTCCCCGCGTCCACCCCGTCGTGAGGATCGCGAACGATGCGCCGAACGCGGCGGCGACGACTCGGGACGAGGCCATGGTCCGGCGCGGAGGGAACGCTAGACCCGGCCCCGCGGGGAGTCAAAGCGCGCGGCGGGGGACCTCGCTCCTTCCCCTCCTCCTCGCGGGCGCCTGCGCGGCCCCCTTCCCGGTCCGTTTCCCTCCCACCCCGTTCCGCGGCGCGGCCGATCCGCGCCCGCCGCTCGACCTCCGCCTCTCCTTCCACATCCACACCGCCTTCTCGAAGGACAGCCGGGGAAGCGTCGAGTCCCTCGTCTCGCTCGCCCGGGACCTCGGGATCGACGCCCTCCTCGTCGCCGACCACGATCGGCTCGACGCCCTGCCGATGGAGGGGGCCCACGGCGATCCCCCCGTCCTCGTCCTCGTCTCGCAGGAGGTCGGCACTCCCGACGGCCACCTGATCGCGCTCGGGGTGCGGGACCTCATCCCGGAGGGGCTCCCCGCCGCCGAGGCGATCGCCCGCACACGGGCCGCGGGCGGGATCGCCGTCGCGTGCCACCCGCGCTACCCGTTCTTCGGCTGGCGCGGGGGGGACGACGTCGACGCGGTCGAGGTCTACAGCCTCACGACCGACCTCGTCGACGACTTCCCCCTCTGGACCGTCGGACGGTTCGGGCTCGTCGCCCCGTTCGACTCGGAGGTCTCCGTGCGTCTGGGGCTCGGGGACCCCGCGCGGGGACTCCGGGAGTGGGACCGGATGCTCGCCGCGCGGCCGGTCGTGGGCCTCGGCGCCTGCGACTCGCACGACAACTTCTTCGTCCCCCACCGCGACCGGCTCCGCGTGGTGACCACGCGGGTCCTCGCCGATTCGTTCTCGGTCGCGGGGGTCCTCGAGGCGATCCGCCGGGGGCGCGTCTACGTCGCCCTCGAGCACCTCGCCCCCGTCCTCCGGTTCCACTTCGAGATCGAGGGGAAAGGGGACCGGGCCGAGATGGGGGGAGCGCTCGCGGGAGGGTTCCCGCTCCGGGCGGTCGTCCGCGTGGAACCGGCCGACCCCTCCGTCCACATCGCGTTGATCCGGGATGGCGAACCGATCGACGCCGGGACGGGCGGCGAGCGCGACTTTCCGATCCCGGGAGAGGGGGTCTACCGGCTCGAGCTCCGGCGCGACGGCGAACTCTGGATCGCGTCGAATCCGATACGGGTCGGGCGATGACCGCGGCCCGCGACCTCCTCGGGGCGGCCCTCCTCCTCGGGGCGTCGTGCGCGAGGCCGGCGCCCGTTCCGAGCCCTCCCTCCCGGCCCGCCGCCGATCGCGGCGAGGAGAAACTCCTCGCGGGCGCCGCCTGCGTCGACCTCACCCCGAGTCGGCCGGTTCCCCTGGGGGGCTACGGGGCCCGCTACGGCGCGGCCTTCACCGCCGTCCACGACCGCCCCGCCGCGCGGGCCCTCGTCCTTCGGAGCCGGGGGCGATCCTTCGCGATCGTCTCGGCCGACCTCCTCGTGATCCCGGGCGCCCTCCGCGCCGCGGTGCTCGCCCGCGTCGAGTACCTCCGGCTCGACGGCCTGCTCCTCGCCGCCACCCACACCCACTCCGGGCCCGGCGGGTACTGGGACAACTGGCTCGCCGAGATCGCCGGGATGGGAGACCACGATCCGGAATGGGCCTCGGCGCTCGCCGACCGGATCGCGCGCGGAGTGCGGGAGGCCTCGGGGCTCGCCCGTCCCGCAGCCATCCGCTGGGCGACCGAGGAGGCCCCGGACCTCGTCCGGAACCGCCGCTTCACCGACGGTCCGGTCGACTCCTCGCTCCTCCTCGCCGTCGTCGAGGAGCGGGACGGCGGGTCCGCGACGATCGCGACCCTCCTCGGGTTCGGCGCCCACCCGACCGTCCTCGGGTCCGAGAATCGGCTCCTCTCCGCGGACTTCCCGGGAGTCGCGCGAAGGCTCTTCGAGGAGGAGACGGGCGTCCCCGCCCTCCTGCTGAACGGAGCGAGCGGGGACCTCGCTCCCGTGGTTCCGGGGGGCGGGGAGGGATTCGAGGGAACGGACCGGCTGGGCCGGGCGCTCGCCGGGCGCTTCCGCGGGATGAGGGCCGCCCTCTCCGCGCCCGTCGGAGAGGGGCTCGCCGTCCGCGAGCGCCGCGTCCGGCTTCCCGGGGTCAACACCCGGGGGGCGGTGGGCCCGATCCTGCGAATCCTCCTCGACCCGCTCGCGCGGACCTTCACCCCGGGGGAAACAGTCGTCCAGGCGGTGAAGGTCGGCGACCTGCTCATCGCCGCCTTCCCTTGCGACCTCGGCTCCGGCCCGGGCCTCGCGCTCCGGGAGCACTTCCCGGGCCCGCTCTTCCTCGTCTCCTACGCGAACGACTACATCGGCTACGTGGTCGACGATAGATCCTATGCGCGGGGGGGCTACGAGGCGTCGATGTCCTTCTACGGGCCGGGGCTCGCCGATCTCCTCGTCGGCGAGGCGCGGCTCGCCCTCGAGGCTACGGCTCCAGCCCGAAGCGCGACCGCGTCGGGAAGTGGAGGAGGAGGCCGGCGAAGCCGACCGAGGCGGCGTAGAGGAACGGGGTCAGGGAGCCCGTGACCAGCGCGAAGCTGAGGTTCAGCAGGACCGACCCCTCGTTCAGGGCGAGGGCGACGATCGTCCGCGTGAAGCAGTGGGTGGCGCGGGCGAGGGGCTCCTCCGGGGGCCGACCGCGGAAGACGAACGAGAGGACGAACTGGATTCCCGCGAGGATCCAGCCGACGAGGGAGAGCACCCCCGCCATCTCCCCCGTTTCCGGCCGCTCGCCGCGGAGGGAGACGACGACGCCGGCGAAGATCGCGCAGCCCGCGATCAGGGCGAGGGCGATGCCGCGGGCGGAACGGAACGCCGCCTCGGGACTGGCGGGAATCCCCCTCCCCGAGGGGGGCCTCGATCCCGGGAGGGCGGGGGCGTGAGGGTCGGTCGCCATGATCCGCGGAAGATAGCCACCCGGGCGCCGCATACGAGCGGCGCGCCCTCCCATGGTCCACCGCGAACGGATCCCCTTCGCCCGTCCCTTCCTCTACTGGCCGGTCGCCCTCCTGATCTTCGCGGGGGTGCTCCTCGCCCTCCTCCTTCCCCTGCGCCTCGAGGCCGTGCAGCGCCCGCCGGCGGGCTACTACGCGATCCTCGGCTTCATCGCGGCCCTCTTCCTCCTCGGCTGCCGCTGGTTCGCCCACCTCGCGGTCGAGGCCGGGCCGGAGGGGATTGTGGCGGGTTTCGGGCCCCTCCGGAGGCGGATCCCCGTCGGCCGGATCGAGGCCGCTCGGGCGACGGATTTCCGCTGGACCAAGTACGGGGGATGGGGATGGAGGTTCCGTCCGGGAGGGGAGGCCCTGAGCGTCTTCACGACGAAACGCGGACTCGAGCTCCTCGTCCGAGCCCGACGCGGACGACCGCGTAGCGTCTTCATTTCCTGCCGCGAGCCGGAGCGGGCCCTCGAGGCGCTGCGCTCACCCGCCTGAACGGGGAGAATCCGCGCGTGCGGATCGTCTCCCTCCTCCCGGGCGCGACGGAGACCGTCTGCGCCCTCGGTCTCGCCGACTCGCTCGTCGGGGTCTCCCACGAGTGCGACCACCCCCGCGAGGTCCTCGGGAAACCCCGGCTCACCCGTCCCTCCTTCGATACGGCGGGGCTCTCGGGCGGCGAGATCTCGATCCGCGTCGGGAGGGAGGGGAGCTCGGGCCGGCCCCTCTACCACCTCGACGCGGCGCGCCTCGCCTCCCTCCGGCCCGACCTCGTGCTGACGCAGTCGATCTGCGGCGTCTGCGCCGTCGATCTCCCGGAGGTCGAGAGGGTCGCGCGCGCGATGGAGTCCCCCCCGCGCGTCCTCTCCCTCGACCCCTCCCGCCTGGAGGACGTCCTCGAGGACGTCCGCCGCGTCGGCGCCGCCTGCGGCGCCGAGGAGGCCGCCGAGCGCGGGACCGGCGAGCTCCGCGCCCGCATCCGCGCGGTCGCCGACCGCGCGGGGACCGCCACGCGCCGGCCCCGCGCCGTCTACCTCGAGTGGCTCGACCCGCCGATGGTCGGCGGGCACTGGATCCCCGAAATGATCGCGACGGCGGGCGGGGAGGACCCCCTCGGCCGGGCAGGCGAGCCTTCCCGGAGGGTGGGATGGGACGAGGTCGCCCGGGCGAACCCCGACCTCCTCGTCCTCGGCCCGTGCGGGTTCGACCTCCCTCGCGCGCGAGGAGAGCGGGACTCCATCGCCGCCCGGCCCGGGTTCCGCGCGCTGTGGGCCGCGCGGTTCGGGGAGACCTACCTCGTCGACGCGAGCGCCCACTTCAGCCGACCGGGGCCGCGCCTCGTCAACGGCCTCGAGATCCTCGCGGCGATCCTCCACCCGGACCTCTTCCCGGCGCGACCGGGAGCTTTCGAGCGCGCGTGAAGTCGCCCCCTTTCCCGGACGCGCGATTCGGCGCCCGCGTGCGCGGGCGCCTTCTCGCGCACTGGCGTCGCGGTCACCGCGACCTCCCGTGGCGGCGCACCCGGGACCCCTACGCGATCCTCGTCTCCGAGGTGATGCTCCAGCAGACCCGGGTCGAGACAGTCGTCCCCTACTACGAGCGCTTCCTCCGTCTGTTCCCGACCGCGCGGGCCCTCGCCCGCGCACCGCTCCCCCGGGCCCTCGCCGCCTGGTCCGGCCTCGGCTACTACCGGCGCGCCCGGATGCTCCGCGAGGCGGCGCGGAGGATCGTCGCGGATCACGGGGGCAGGTTCCCCGACGACCCCGAGTCGATCCGATCCCTCCCCGGCGTCGGGCCCTACACGGCAGGCGCGCTCCTCTCGATCGCCTTCGGGAAGCCCTTCGCCGTCCTCGACGGCAACGTCGCCCGCGTCCTCTCCCGGCTCCTCGCCCTGCGCGGCGATCCACGGAGGAACCGCCGAATTCTCGAGGCGGCCGCTGCCGCCCTGGTCGACCCTCGCTCGCCAGGGGCCTTCAACCAGGCGCTGATGGAGCTCGGCGCTCTCGTCTGTACGCCTCGGCGCCCTGACTGCCCGCGCTGTCCACTGCGGTCGCTCTGCCGCGCTCGCGCGCTCGGAATCGAGGCGAAGATCCCGCCGACCCGGAGGGAGCGGACCCGGAGAGTCGAGTGGGCGTCGGCAGTGCTTCGGCGGAGGGACCGTGTCCTGCTCGTCCGCCGCCCCGATGGAGGGCTCCTCGCAGGCATGTGGGAACTCCCGACCGTGGAGGTCGGCGGATCCGCCGCGCGCACCTTCCTGGCGCGACGTCTCCTCAGGCTCCTCGGCGCTCCCGCCCGTCTCGGCAGCGAGATCGGCCGGATCCGTCACGCGATCGAGGATCGGGCGATCACGATCCGACTGTTCGACGCACGCGCTGGGCGCGGCGGCTCGCGGACTCCGGCCGCGCGCTGGTGCGCACTGAGGGAGTCCGTCGACCTCCCCCTTGCGGCCGCCGCGCGAAAGTCGCTCGCCCTTGCCTCCTCGTCCAGGGGGCCATGGACCGGAGCGAGATCGAGGCGGTAGTCCGAGGGTCGGAATCCGTCCATTTCCCCGTTGGCTCCCGCGGGGTCTCCTGCCGTCCCTGCTGCGCCGAGTCGATCACGAAGAGCTCCGGGGGCGCGTGCGCGTCAGCCCCAGAAGGACCCCGGTGTTGGCTCGCGCTGTCCAGGCTCGGCGAGGGACGCATCCCCCCACCTCTCGGAAGAACCCGCGTGGCGACGGCGGGCCCTCATCGGCCCTCTCGCAGCGCGGGCGAACTCGACGGGGCCCCGGCAGCCTTCTCCACCGCCTCGCGGAACCTGGAGAGGGCTTCTTGGTACTGCGGCAGGTACTCGGCGACGGCCGTCTGCGGGAGCTTCCGGATCGCCTCCTCCTCGGTCGCGATCGCATCCGCGTACCGGCCGTTTGCGGCCAAAGCCCAGGCGAGCGTGTCGAGGAAATAGTCGTCCTTCCGTCCGTTCGCCGCGGCGGCGGCCTCCGCGAGGAGGAGGGCGAAGGGGGGGTCCAGGGGCTCCGGGTTCGTCGGCCTCACCATGAGCCAGGCGGCTTCGTTGAGGGGGGTCGCGACGGCAGGGTCCAACGGTCGCCCCGCGATCCGCTCCCGGAAGAGAGCGATGGCCTCGACGGTCCTCCCCGTTCGAACCAGGGCTTGGAGGACCGAAGCCCACTCGGCGAGAGTCGCCGGCCGGGCTCTCTCGAGGACGGCGGCCATCCGACGGGCCGAGGGCGAAGCGCTGCACAGGGCAAGCCGCGTCCGGACTCCCTCGAGGCCCTGGGCGTCCGACCGGAGCCATCGGAATCGCGCGCGCTCGAATCCCGGCGCGGCCTCCGGCTCGTCGCCGCGCTCGGCCGCCCCGAGCGCCTCGAGGAAGACCCGGCGCAGGGCGATTCGAGGGTCGTCCCTGCGGAACCGATAGGCCGCGACGACCCCGCTCACGTCCCCGGAGAGGATCTCGGGAGTCCCGTCCCCATCGAGGTCGGCCGTAGCGAGGCGGCGGATCGAAGCTGGCCTCGTCCATCGGGTCTTCACGACTCCATCGGCCGTGAGAGCGAGGATCTCGCCTCTTTGCGTCCCGGCGAGGACCTCGAAGAGGCCATCCCGATCGAGGTCGGCAGTCGTCACCGTCCAAACCGGCCCTCCTCCTGGGCGGTCCCATCGAACGGTTCCGTCGGAGTTGAAGGCGATGATCTTCGCGCCGCCGGTGCCGACGACGGTTTCCTGTCGCCCGTCTCCCTCCAGGTCCGCGACGGAGAGCGCCAGAATGGCGGGGGCGAACCTCTGCTCGAAGGCGAGAGATCCGTCGAATCGGAACGCGTACAACCCGGCTCCCGGCAGGGGGGCGCCGCTGCCGGAATTGCTGCCTGCCACCAACTCCCGGCTCCCGTCCCCCTCGAGATCCGCGATCCCGAGGCTCCGGACCTCCCCGCCTGGATTCCGGTCGAAGAGGAGGCTGCCGTCCGCGGCGACCGCGAGGACCTGGCCATTCAAGGTCCCCGCCACGATCCCCAGGCCGCGGCCGCCGCCGAGATCGCCCGCGGCGAGAGCCTTGACCGCGCTCCCCGCCTTCCCGAGCGCCCGGATCGCTCCCCGCCCGTCGACCGCGACGATCTCTCCCGCGGAAGTGCCCGCGAGCGCTTCGACTCGTCCCCCCCCCCGCGGGTCCGCGAAGGCAAGCGCGAGGACCCGGCCGGGAGAGGGGACGGAGAAGAGGGGGGTCCCCCCGGAGTCGATCGCGAGGAGCCGTTCAGCCTGGGTTCCGATGAGGATCGCGGGGCCCTCGACGCCGTCGAGGCTTCCGACCGCGAGGCTCACGACGGGGCTCCCCGCGTCCGTCTGGAAGATGGTGGCGCCGTCGGGACCTCGCATCTCGACCCATCCCGAGTCCGTGCCGACGACGATCTCCGGTCGATCGTCCCCCTCGAGGTCCGCGAGGAGGAGGATGCCGACCGACCCACGTGCGGGGGACTCGAACGCGAGATCCTCTTCGCGCGAGAGGACGGCGATCCGGCCCGTGAAGGTGCCGACGACGATCTCCGGTATCCCGTCCCGGTCGAGGTCCTCCATCCGGAGCTGGGCGACCGGCCCGGGAGCGCGGATCTCGGCCCGCGTCGCCCCGTCGGCTCCGAAGACCTTGATGCGACCCCCCTCCGTCCCGACGAAGATCTCCCTGCGTCCATCCCCGTCCAGGTCCGCGGTGTCGAGCCCGTAGACGGGACCTCCGGCCTGGAGGGTGTGGAGGTGCGAGCCCGATGCGTCGTGGACGAAGACCTCCCCCTCGCCGCTCCCTGAGACGATCTCCGGCCGCCCGTCCCCGTCGAGATCGTCCGCACGAAGACGGAGGAGGCTCTTCCCGGTCTCGACCGCGAAGACCGGCGGGGCCTTCCCCAACTTGTAGGCGGCGAGCTGGCCCCAGGCGGAGGTGGCGACGATCTCTGGCAGGCCGTCTTGGTCGAGGTCGGCGTGAGCCGTACCACTGACGGGACCGCGCATCCACTCGCGAAGGAGGGCCGTCCCGTCCCCGGCGACCGCGGCGAGCTCGCCGCTCGGAGTCGCTCCCAGGAGGACATCGAGGCCGGGCCGTCCGTCGAGATCGACCAACTTGAGAGGGATGGCCTCGCCCTTGAATAGCCCGAGGATGCGCTGGCTCCCGTCCGCTGCGAGGACGGACGACCTCCCTGAGCCGGACGAAAACGAAGCCGCGACGATTTCCGGCTTTCCGTCGCCGTCGAGATCCCCGGCGGAGATCACAGTCAGCGACTCGTCGATGCGGGCCGCGAGCACCTGGGGTCCCTCGATCGACCACCCTCGGACTTGGCCGGGGCTGCCGCCGCCCGCGAGGATCTCGGGCGACCCGTCGCCGTCGAGGTCCGTCGTGGCGACACTCCATACGTAGGTGGCGCCCTCCCCGATCCTCGCCTCGAACACACGTCCCCTTCCGAGCGAGAGGGCCGACACCCGCCCCAGGGTGGTGACGCACAGGATCTCGGGGAGTCCATCACCGTCGACGTCCGCGACGTCCCATCCCGAGAAGGGCTTGAAGTCGCCCTCCAGTTCTTGTTCCAGGACCGTCCGGAATCGGGGAAGGGAGAGGAGAGCGCGACTCCTCTGCCCGGCCGCCAAGCGGACGGCCTCTCGACCCACGTAGTCTCGCCAGTCGTGGTCGAGGAAGCGCGCCCGCAGGGAGTACGTGCCGGGGGGGAGCCGGAGCGGTTCGCGGAGGGGGAGGGTCACGGTCGTCCTTCGCGAGCCCACTTCGATCCGGTCCCCCAGGTGGATCTCGACCTCGATTCCCTGTTCGATCCCCTCCAATGAGAGCTCGCCCGTCTCCCATCGCGTCGCGCATGGGATGAGCGCTCCACCGGGGTTCACGACGATCGCCTGTTCATGGGGAACGAAGCCCGGCAGTTCGAAGCGAGCGCGATAGGGGCCGGCCCGGGTCGTGAACATGCACGGGGTCGCGTGCGGAATTGCGATCTCCGCGGAGGTCTCGGAGACGAGCGTGACCTTCGCGCCGGGAGGATCGGACTCGAGCTGAAGGACACCGTTGCGGCTCGCGAGGACACGCTCGATCTGGCGGGTCGCGGCGCGGGGGACGAGCACCTCGTCCTCGGTCGTGGTGAGGTCGTCGCCCTTCTCGAGGCGAAGGCGGTGGATCCCGGGAGAGAGGGCGACCTCGAGCGGCGCCGTCCCGCGCGGGACGCCGTCCACTAAGACGGTGGCTCCGTCCGTCGGAGAGGTGACCGCAAGGTAGCCGGGCTGTTGCCACCACCAGATCCCCCCCCCGAGAAGCGAAAGGAGGGCTGCCGCGGCGGCGATCGTCGCCGGAAGGTTTCGGCGAGCGAACTTGAGGGCCCGCGTGCCCACCGAAGCCGGCCGGGCCGCGATCGGCTTGAACGACAGCAGCGCCCGCAGGTCCGCCGCGAACTCCCCCGCCGTCGCGTAGCGACGGTCCGGGTCCTTGTCGATCGCCGTCAGGACGATCGTCACCAGGTCCCGGGGAAGCAGCGGATTGAACTTCCGCGGGCTCGGCGCCTGCTTCCCCACGATCCTCCCCAGCACCTCCTGCGTCGTCCTCCCCTCGAAGGGACGGCGCAGCGTCAGCATCTCGAAGAGCGTCACCCCCAGCGAGTAGACGTCCGTCCGGTGGTCCACCGGCGCCCGCCGCGCCATCGCCTGCTCGGGAGAGACGTAGTACGGCGTCCCCGCGAAGTCCCCCGTCAGGGTGATCGAGGGAAGACCCTCCTCCCGCGCCAGCCCGAAGTCCGTCAGCACCGCCGCCCCGTCCTCCCGCACCAGGATGTTGGAGGGCTTGACGTCCCGGTGGACGACCCCGGCCCTGTGGGCGTGCTCGAGAGCGTCGGCCACCTGCGCGACCAGACGGCAGACCGTCTCGATGTAAGTCCGGTTCCAGGCCGAGGAGGGAGAGCGCTTCTCGGAGGGGTCGCCTCCCGCAGGCGCGGGAGCGACGACCTTGCGGTGGGCTGAGGTCGAGACCGCCGCCCCGACGTGTTCCCCCTGGAGCGCCTGGAAGTCCTCTTCCCGCATCCGCGCCAGGATCCGGTCGAGGGGCGTCCCCTCGACGAAGTCCATCGCGAAGTAGTGGTTCCCCTCCTCCTCCCCGACGGCGTGGACCTCGACGATGCCGGGGTGCTTGAGCCGCGCGGCGGTGGAGGCCTCGCGGTGGAAGCGCTCGACCGCCTCGGCCTGGAGGGTGAGGTGGGCGGGCAGGACCTTGAGCGCGACGAGCCGGCGCAGCGAGACCTGCTCGGCGAGGTAGACGACCCCCATCCCCCCGCGGCCGATCTCCCGCAGGATCCGGAAGTCGCCGAGCGTCCGGGCGGCGGAGGCGTCGGATTCCCTCATCCGCCGTCCTCCGAGTTCCCCGCCAACTCACTCGCGCGGGCGTCCCTCCCCGCCGCCTCCCGGATCTCCGGCGCCTTCGCGTCCGTCCAGCCCCGGAGACCGGATCCCGCGGGCACCTCGAAGAGCGCCGCGACGGCGAGGGCCACCTACGTGCGCTCCCGTCGCACCCACGCGCAGATCCGACTCCATGCCGACCGGCGACGTGCCGCGATCGGCCGGCCTTCGAGGAACGCCCGCAGGTCCGCCGCCATCGCCCCGGCCGACGAGTAGCGGCGGTCCCGGTCCTTCTCGATCGACTTCCGGACGATCGTCACGAGGTCCTCCGGAAGGAGCGCGTTGAATCGCCTGGGATCCGGCGCCTCCTCCATCACGATCTTCCGCAGCACCTCGTACCTCGAATCGCCGGCGAACGGCCGATGCAGCGTCAGCATCTCGTAGAGCGTCACGCCGAGGGAGTAGATGTCCGTTCGATGATCGCCGGGCGTCCCCCGTGCCATCAGCTGCTCGGGGGAGAAGTAGAACACCATCGCGGCGTATGCCAGCGGCGGTGCGACTGTCTCGGGGTCGAGGTCGAGCTCGTGCGGAGCGCGGAAGACATCCAGCGCCGCCGAACCGTTCTGCCGCACGAGGATGTTCGAGGGCATGACGAGCCCGTGGACGATCCCCGCGGTGTGGACGTGCTCCAGGGCATTGGCAACCTCCGCGACGAGGCGACACACCGTTTCGATGTAGGGCTGGTTCCAGGCGCAGGAGAGGGAGGGTTCCTCCGCAGTCTCCTCGCCGGCGACCGAAGGGGCGAGGGCTAGGCGGCGGGCTGCGCGGGCGACGGCGACCCCCACGTGTTCCCCGGTGAGGGAAGGAGGATCCTGGCTGGACAACGCGAGGATGAGTTCCCTGAGGTCCGCTCCCCTGACTAGCTCCATCGCGAAGTAGTGGGTCCCCGCATCCTCTCCCGGCGCGAGCACTTCGATGATGCCGGGGTGCCTGAGCCGGGAGGCGGCGGTGGCCTCGCGACGAAAGCCTTCGACCTCCTCGGGCCTCTGCGCGAGACGAGCGTGGAGAACCCTCAGGGCGACGAGGCGGCGGCGCGAGACCTGCTCGGCGAGATAGACGTCCGCGCGGCAGGCGCCGTAGCCGATCAGGCGCAGGACGCGGAAGTCGCCGAGGACGGGGGAAACCGAAAGTTCCTCCCGACGAGACCGCTTGCGTCGGCGACTCCCCCTTCGACGGACGGGATCCGGCAATCGTGTCTCTCCCCGGTTCAGGCCGCGCCATTCTAGACAGGAGACCTCGGGAGGGCTCCGGATCCTCCTGCGCCTGCCGATCCGATCCGAAGGCCCCGTCGCCTCGGTCTCGAGGCCCCTGACAGCCGTGCCGAGGCTTCTCGCTCCTCGGCGTGGACCGGACCCGTCCGGCCCGCCTAAAGACCGGTGGCGGTCGTGATCTCGAGGTTCGTCAGGACCGGCGGCGGCCCGACCGCCGCCTGCCAGTAGGCGGAGAGGCCCACCAGCGCGGGGCTCGAGGGCACGAGGAACGGGAGGCTCGCGCGCCCCTGCGGATCGAGGGCCCCGGCGCCCACGACGAAGAGGGTCGCCGGATCGAGCCGCAGCGTGCCGAGGGGGGGGAGCGGGAGGCTCGCGCTCCCGAGCGACGCGGCGAGGACCCAGAACTCGTTCGCCGGGCCGCGGAGGTCCAGGACGAGGGGCTTTCCGACCCTCGGGATCCCTCGCCAGGACACCTGGCGGGAGAGGTTGGAGTAGAGGCGATTCAGCCCCGAGTTCGCCGCGAACACGTCGAGGTCGCCGTCCCCGTCGACGTCCCCGAGCGCGACCGCCACCGTGTTCTCGCGGAGGGCCGGCAGGTCCGTCGCGGTGACGTCCGTGAAGATTCCCGTCCCCCCGTTGAGGAAGAGGTAGCTCGGCTCGCCTACGCTGGGGAAGCCGAGGTTCCCCAGGAACGCGTCGAGGATCCCGTCCCCGTCGACGTCCCCGAGCGCGACCGCCCGCGTGAGGTTGGACAGGGCCGGCAGGTTCGTCGCGGTCACGTCCGTGAAGACCCCCGTGCCGCCGTTGCGGTAGAGGCGGCTCTGTCCGTTGGTTCCCAGGAACGCGTCGAGGTCCCCGTCGACGTCCACGTCACCGAGCGTGACCGCCGTCGTGATGGAGGGTCCGGCCGGGAGATTCGACAGGGTGACGTCCGTGAAGACCCCCGTCCCCCCGTTGAGGTAGAGGCGATCCTGCGCGGAGTTTCCGAAGAGCGCGTCGAGGTCCCCGTCCCCGTCGACGTCCCCCAGCCGGACCTCGACCCCTCCGAACGGGGAAGGGAAGTTCGTGGCGGTGACGTCGGTGAAGACTCCCGTCCCCCCGTTGAGGAGGACCCGGGCCTGCGCGCCGGTCCCCAGGAGCGCGTCGAGGTCGCCGTCCCCGTCCACGTCGCCCATCTCGACGAAGGTCGCCGGCAGGGGCGTCGGGAGGTTCGGGAAGGTGACGTCCGTGAAGAGCCCCGTCCCCCCGTTGAGGTAGAGGCGGCTCTGTCCGGAGACTCCCACGAGCAGGTCGGGGTCTCCGTCCCCGTCCACGTCCCCGAGATCGGCCGCCATCGTGAAGAGGGACAGGGCCGGGAGGTTCGTCGCGGTGACGTCCGTGAAGCCCCCCGTCCCGCCGTTGAGGAAGAGGAGGTTCTGCCCGGAGGTGATGCCGACGAACGAGTCGAGGTCTCCGTCCCCGTCCACGTCGCCGAGCACGACCTCGCTGGGTACGAGGAGCAGGGGGGGAAGGTCCATCGTCGTGACGTCCGCGAAGACCCCCGACCCGTCACCCAGGTAGAGACGGTTCTGCGTGCCGAAGTTGCCGAGGAACGCGTCGAGGTCGCCGTCGCCGTCCGCATCCCCGAGCGCGACCGCCCTCGTGTCGTCGGCCACGAAGGGGAGGTTCGCCGCGGTGGCGTCCGTGAAGACCCCCGTCCCGCCGTTCAGGAAGAGTTGCTCCGTCCACCCACCCAGGTGCGCATCGAGGTCGCCGTCCCCGTCGACGTCCCCCAGGGCGACGGCGTTGGCGCCGACGGGGGAGGGGAGGTTCGTCGCCGATACCTCCGTGAAGACCCCCGTCCCGCCGTTCAGATGGAGGCCGTTCTGCCACGGCCTTGCCACGAACGCGTCGAGGTCTCCGTCCCCGTCCACGTCCCCGAGCACGACCGCTCGCGTGTCGTCGAGCACGGCCGGGAGGCTCGTCGCGGTGATGTCCGTGAAGACCCCCGTCCCGCCGTTGCGGTAGAGGCGATCCTGCGCCGCCGGGCAGAACGGGACGCACGGACCGCCGGTTCCGACGAACGCGTCGAGATCGCCGTCCCCGTCCACGTCCCCGAGCGCGACCGCCCGGGTGGCGTCGGAGAGGGGCGGGAGGCTCGTCGCGGAGACGTCCGTGAACACGCCCGTCCCCCCGTTGAGGAAGAGGCGGTTCGGTGACCCCGTGGGGCCGGCGCGCTTCCCGACGAACGCGTCGAGGTCCCCGTCCCCGTCCACATCCCCGAGGGCGACCGAGAGGGTGTCGAAGCTCGGCGCGGGGACGCTCGTCGCGGTGACGTCCGTGAAGGCCCCCGCCCCGTCGTTCAGGAGGACGCGGTCCTGCGGATAGTAGTTTCCCACGAAGGCGTCGAGGTCGCCGTCCCCGTCGACGTCCCCGAGGGCGACCGCCGTCGTGTTCTCGATCAGGGCCGGGAGGTTCGCCGCCGTGACGTCCTCGAAGACCCCTGTCCCGACGTTGAGGCACAGGCGGCTCTGCGCGCCGACGCAACCGGTCGGGCCGCACGAGCCGCCGGTTCCGACGAACGCGTCGAGGTCGCCGTCCCCGTCCAGGTCGCCGAGCGCGACCGCCACCGCCGCGTCGATGTCTGCCGGCAGCATCCCGTGGGTGAACCCGAACCTCTGCGCGTGCGCGATCGAGGCCAACCCGAGGCAAGCCGCCGCGAATCCGGTCCCGTACCGCATAGTCAACCCCCCGGTTCGTCGTTCCTGCTCGAGGGAAAAGGGATTCTAGCGTGGCCTGTCGGGGAGAGGGGGGCCGAGGGAGGCGGTCAGCGCGAAGCAGCCCCGCTTATCGGAGCGAGACCGCCGGGGCCTCCCGGTGGGTCGCCTCCTCGACCTCCCAGAAGTCCGCGCGCCGGAAGCCGAAGACCGAGGCGATGAGCGAGGAGGGGAACGTCTCGACCTTGATGTTCAGGTCACGGGCGTTGGCGTTGTAGAAGCGCCGCGCGGCTGAGATCCGGTCCTCCGTCTCGGACAGCTCCGACTGGAGGGCGAGGAAGTGGCGGTCCGCCTTCAGGTCGGGATAGCGCTCGACGACGGCGAGGACCTGCCGGAGCGCCGCGATCAGGGGCTTCTCGTCCTCGACCTGGGAGCCCACGGATCCCCGGCTCGCGACGGCCCGGTTCCGGAGCTCCGCGATCCGCTCGAAGATCTCCCGCTCGTGCCGCGCGTACCCCTTCACCGTCGCGACGAGGTTCGGGATCAGGTCGTAGCGGCGCTTCAGCTGGACGTCGACGTCGGCCCAGGCCTCCTTCAGGTGGTTGCGCAGCCCGACGAGGCCGTTGTAGGTCGCGGCGACGTAGACGAGGGCGAGGAGGAGGACCCCGCCCGCGACGGCGATCTCCCGGCTCACGGCGGCGCCCCCGCGCGGTCCTTGCGCACGTACTCGGGCACCCGCTCGTGGAAACCCTTCGCGAGACGCAGCATCGCCTCGAACTCGTCGGGCGAACATCGCCGATCTCCGAGGGAGAAGAGCGTCGAGCCCCCCTCGCAGATCAGGCCGAACCGCGGCTGCGCGAGGAGGAACTCGATCTGCTTGGGGTGGAGGAGGTCGTAGGCGAGGCGCTTGTCGCCCGCCTTCACCCAGTACCGGCGGCTGAACTCGGCCGACTCGAAGTCGATGTCGTCGAAGCCGAAGGCGTCCGCGACCTTGTCGAGGAACCCCTCCGGCCGGAGCAGGAGCCGGCCGAGGTCGTAGGGGTGGTCGACCAGGAGGTGGCTCGCGTGGTGGTGGTGCGTCCGGCGGCGCCCCTTGGAGTCGTGCGTGTAGGTCTGGTGGTGGTAGTCGAAGGCGAACACGCGCAGCCCCGGCCGCTCGCCGGCGAGGACGTTGTACGCGTAGCGGTTGTCCCCGCGGGAGAGGGGCCCGAACCGCTCGTAGCGGAAGGCGAGGCCGTGGGGGTCCGAGGCGTGGAAGTCGAACCCGAGCCGGTCGGCGAGCGCGGCGAGGGCATCCCGCCGCTTGCGCTTCGCACGCTCGGCGAGGATCGCGCCGGCGACGATGAGGACGACGACCGCGACGAGACCGAGGATCGGGAGGGGGAAGTCCACGCTTCTGGCGGCCGCGGGGCGCGGCTATACCGGGCGGGGCCGGAACGGTTCAAGGAAGCGCCCCATCCGAGGACCGAATGCGCCCTTCCCTCGCGAGCCTCCTCGTCGCGCTCACCGCGGCCTGCTCGGCGGCCCCCGTCACCGAGCCGAAGTTCGAGCGCCCGATCCGGGTCGAGGCCTCCCCCGACGGGACCCTCCTCGTCGACGGGGAGGTCGCCTCCTGGGAATCCCTCCGGGACGTCCTGCGCGGCGCGGTCCGGAGCCGGGGGACCGCGGAGGGGTTCCGCCCGTCGGCCGTCGTCCGGATCCGGCCGGGGTGCGCGGACGGGACCTCCGCCCGACTCCTCGACGCCCTCGTCGGGGCCGGCGTGAGGGAGATCGACTTCGCCGGGCAGAGCGGCTGACGGCCGATCAGAGCCGCGAGGGGTCCTCGCCGACCATCACGATCGGGCAGCCGAGGATCGGATCGAGGCCGCGCGCCCGCGCCTTCTCGACCAGGGTGGGGCTCTCCGTGCCGGGACTGACGAAGAACTCCTTCGGCTGGAGCGCGGCGATGTCGTCGACGAGCCCCTCCCCGACCTTCGCCGGGACGTAGAGGGCGACCCGCTGGACCCCGGGAGGGACGTCGCGGATCGAGGCGAAGGCGGCGATCCCCTCAATCGTCTTCTCCTTCGGGTGGATCGGGTAGACGGTCCAGCCGTGCTTGAGGTAGGCGCGGACGGCCTTGTTCCCGAACTTGGTTCGGTCGCTCGAGGCGCCGATGACGGCGACGGAAGGCATGGGGGGAATGGGGGACAGGGCATCGTACGGGCCGGCCCGTATCTTTTCCCCCGCTAGCATGGGAGCGAGGCATGCGCAGGTTGCGTCGCTGGGCCGGCGTCCACCTCCTGCCCGCCGTCCTCGGGGGCGGGTGCGCCTCGTCATCCCCGGTCCAAGTCAGCGTCGAGTTCCTCGACCCTATCTCCACGACCGAGTTCGTCCCCCTGGGAGACCTCCATGTGTACCCCTCGGGAGGAACCGAGCCTCCGGCGGGCACCGTGCGCATCGCGAACCTCCGCGCCCGATGGGAGAGCGAGGAGGAACGCCTCGAGGCACGCCGCCTTCTCTTCGCGATGGCCTCCAGGCTCGGAGCCGATTCGATCGTGGACTACCGCGAGGAGACCGAGCGGCGCGAGCCACCGGATCCGCCTCCGGGCGTCCGTGAGGAGCCGATCTACTGGGGGAGCGGATGGAAGGCGGTCCCCTGGGCGGTCGGATTCCTCACCCTGGCGGTCCTCCATGATTCCGCCGCCCGAAAACAGCCCGCGCCTCGCGGGGAGATCCTCGGATGCGCCGCACGTAGGATGTGATCGGGAAGGGACTTAGACAGAAGCGGCGCTACCGGGCGCCGCTGTGAGTCTGCAGACTCTGATGAGCCGCCCGATACCCCTCGTTCGTATCATCCGGGCCGATGCTTCCGCGTCCACGGAACAGACTTCGAGGAACGGCGAGGCCGGTGGCCCGAGAGCCACTGAGAACCGAGGAGACTTCGACGCGGAAGCGGCGCCCGAGGCCGGCCGACCCCACCTTCCCAGAGGAGACGCATCTTCCATGCTTCGAAAGCTGATGTTCGGATCGCTGGCCGCGCTCGCGGTCCTGACGATCCCCTCGTTCGCGCAGGAGAAACCCGCCGCCACCCCGGCCGCAGGGAAGAAGGCCTGTGCGACGTGCGACGCGAAGACCACGGTCGCCTCCGCGATCCGCTGCGAGAAGTGCGCGAAGGAAGCCACGGCCTGCGCCGCCTGTCAGGAGAGGGCCACGCTCGTCAAGGGCCTCCCCGATCCCACCTGCGCCGCGCAGAAGGTTCTCGACTCCTGCCCCAAGTGCAAGGAGATGGGAAAGTACTGCTGCGGCGGCTGCGAGGGGAAGGCGACCGCCTGCAAGACCTGCGCGACGAACAAGGACGTCGTCGCCAAGATCTCCTGCGCGGACTGCAAGGGGAAGGCGCAGTGCGCGAACTGCGTCGCGCAGGGGAAGGCGATCATGGCCGCCTGCCCCGAGTGCACGCTGCGGACCGCCGCGAAGGACCACACCTGCATGGTCTGCGCGGTGAAGAAGGCGGGGGAGACCGCCGCCGTCTGCGAGAAGTGCAAGGGGAAGAGCGCCTCCGAGGTCTGCGAGAAGTGCAAGCCCACGGTGAAGGCCATCGAGGCCGTCCCCGACAAGGGCCACAAGTCGTAGGACAGCCGTCGCGAACTGGCATCGAGGGGCCGGGCCCGCGCCCGGCCCTCTTCGTTCCGGCACAATCCCGCCGTGCCCGCCGGCGCACGGCGCGACCTCCTCGTCCTCCTCGCCGCGATCCTCGTCGTCGGCACGGGACAGGAATTGTGGATCCGCTTCGTCCCGAAGCACCTCGAGGCCCTCGGCGGCGGGACGCTCGCGGTCGCCCTCTTCGGCGTCGTCCGCGACGCCCTCGACTCCTTCTGCCAGCTCCCGGGGGGCTGGCTCCACGACCGGCTCGGGCGGAGGACCGCGCTCCCGCTGTTCGCCCTCGCCGCAGCCGCCGGCTGCCTCCTCTGCGCGGGCTCCGGGACCTGGATCCTCTTCATCGGCGGATTCCTCCTCGCCGGGTCGTTCGACGCCTTCACCCAGCCCGCGACCTTCGCCGCGACGGGGGAGGCGCTCGCTCCGGGGGGGCGGGCGAGGGCCTTCGCGGTCCTCGCGGTCCTGAAGAGGATCCCTCGCCTGGTGGGCCCTCCGCTCGGCGGCGC
>JAKEFM010000267.1 GCA_022616055.1 Planctomycetota bacterium | reverse complement strand
TCCCCCTCACCCTCCTGCGGATCGACCGCCGGACGGAGGTCGTCGTCCTGGAGATCGGGACGAACGCCCCGGGCGAGATCGCGGGCCTGAGCGCGGTCGCCCGCCCCACCGCCGGGCTCGTGACGAACGTGAACGAGGCCCACCTCGCGGGCCTCGGCACGGTCGAGGGGGTCGCAAGGGAGAAGGGGGACCTCCTCGCCGCGCTGCCGGAGGAGGGGTTCGCCGTGATCTCGGCCGACTGCCCCTGGAGCCGGGGGCTCGCCGCGCGAACGCGCGCGCGCGTCCTCACCGTCTCCGTCGGCGGGGCCGCGGACTTCCGCGCGGCCGACCCGATCGCCCACGGGGCGGGGACCGCCTTCCGGCTGAACGGCGAGATCCCGGTGACCCTCCCCGCGCTCGGGACCCACAACGTCGCCAACCTCCTCTTCGCGGTCGCGGCCTGCGCGGGCCTCGGCCTCGCGCCGGAGGAGGTCCTCGACGGCGTCGGCTCCCTCCCCGTCGCCCCCCGCCGGCTCGAGTGGAAGAGGTTCGGCGCGGTCACCGTCCTCGACGACTCCTACAACGCCAACCCCGCCTCGGCGCGCGCCGCCGTCCGGGTGCTCGAGGGGATGCGGGGGGCGGTCCGCCGCGTCCTGGTCCTCGGGGACATGCTCGAGCTCGGGGAGCGCGCCGCCTCCCTCCACGCCGAGATCGGGACGGCCGTCGCCCGCGCGGGGATCGACCTCCTCGTCGCCGTCGGGGCGGAGGCTCGCCACGCCGTCGAGGCCGCCCTCGCCGCCGGGCTCCCGGCGAGGGGGGCGGTCGCCCTGGAGGACACCCCCTCCGCCGTCGCGATCGTCCCGGAGCTCCTCCTCGAGGGGGACCTCGTCCTCGTCAAGGGCTCGCGCGGGATGGCCCTCGACGCCCTCGTCGAGGCGCTGCGCGCGCGCTTCGCCGGGAGCGCGCGCCGGACCCCGGCGAAGCGCACTCCCGGGAAGGGCCGCAGCGCCGCCCTCGCTCCGGCCGTGAAGGGGGGGAGGGGATGATCCCGTCCCACTTCCTCGATCCGGCGGTCGCCTCGATCGACGCCTCGGCCCCGGGACTGCTCCAGACCCTCACCTTCCGGGCCTGCGCCGCGGCGGCGAGCGCCTTCCTCCTCCTCCTCCTCGCGGGCCCGGCGGGGATCCGGCGCCTGCGGGCGCTCGGGCTCGGGGAGCGGCCCGACAAGTCCGACTCCGCCGCCCTCGCCGCGGTCTGGGCGAAGACCGGGAAGCGGGGGACCCCCACGATGGGTGGGCTCCTCGTCGTCAGCGCGGTCCTCTTCTCCTCGCTCCTTTGGGCCCGCCTCGACCGCCTCTACCCCCTCCTCGCGCTCCTCACCCTCCTCGGCTTCGCGGCCGTGGGGTTCGCGGACGACTGGATCAAGCTCCACCATCCGACGCGCGGCGGGCTCTCCCGCACCGGGAAGATGGTCGCCCTCACGGCGGCCGCCGCCGTCGTCCTCCTCGCTTATTGGAAGTTCGCGGCGTCGACGGGTCGCGGAGCGCTCCTGCGTCTCCACTTCCCTTTCTTCAAGGAAGCGTCGGCCGACCTTCCTTCCCTCGGGCTCCTGGGTTCGGTCGCCTTCCTCGCGCTCGAGTGGCTCGTGCTCGTCGGCGCCGCGAACGCTGTGAACATCACGGACGGGATGGACGGCCTCGCCGCGGGGCTCTCCGTCTTCGTCGGGCTCGCCTTCGCCGTCCTCTGCTACGTCGCGGGTCGCGTCGACTTCACCGCGTACCTCGGGCTCCCCCACGTCCCCGACTGCGGGGAGCTCGCCGTCGTGGCCGCGGCCCTCGCCGGCGCCTCGGTCGGATTCCTCTGGTTCAACCGCCATCCGGCGCAGGTGTTCCTCGGCGACACCGGCTCCCTCGCGATCGGCGGGCTCTTCGGGTTCCTCGCGATCGCCGCGCGGCAGGAGCTCCTCCTCCCGCTCGTCGGCGGGGTCTTCGTCGTGGAGGCGGGCTCGACCCTCCTCCAGATCGGCTGGTTCAAGGCGACGGGGCGGCGGATCCTCCCGATCGCCCCGCTCCACCACATCCCGCAACTGCGGGGGATGCCGGAGACGAAGGTGGTCGTCCGTTTCTGGATCGCGGGGGCGCTGTGTGCGCTCCTCGGGGTCGCCGCGGTGAAGCTCCGGTGAACGCCCCGCTCCCCTTCGCGGAGACGCGCGCCGTCCCGTGGGATCGGGCCCCGTTGGAACGCGCCCCGTGGGAACGCGCCCCGTGGGAACGCAACCAGGGGGGCTCCCTCCCCGACCCCGCCCGGGCGGCGGGACGGCTCGTCGCGTGCTCGCTCCTCCTCCTCGGCGTCGGCCTGTGCCTCGCCGGGACGACCGCGCCGGCCGGGGCCACCCTCGCGGCCCTGCGGCGTCACGCCGTCCACGTCCTCCTCGGCGTCGCCTGCCTCCTCCTCGCCCTGCGCGTCCCCCCTCCCCTCCTGCGCCGGACCGCGCCGGTCGCCTACGGCCTGTCCCTCCTCCTCCTCGCCCTCGTCCTCGTCCCCGGGCTCGGGGTGGTCGAGAACCACGCCCGCCGCTGGTTCCGCGCGGGCGCGCTCTCCTTCCAGCCGTCCGAGTTCGCCAAGCTCGCGGGGGTCGTCTTCCTCGCGGATCTCGCCGCCCGCAAGGGGGAGGGGATGCGGGACTTCCGCCGGGGATTCCTCCCCGCCTTCGCCGGCCTCCTCCTCCCGGCCGCACTCGTCCTCGCGGAGCCGGACTTCGGGACGGCGATCTACCTCCTCCTCGTCTTCACGGCCCTCCTCGCGGTCGGGGGCGCGCGGATCCGCCACTTCCTCGTCGCCCTCGCGATCGCCGCGCCCCTCTTCGTGGCGGTCGCCTGGTCGAAGTTCGACCACGTGCGCGCCCGGCTCGCGACCCTCGCGGGCCGCCCCACCTACCAGGTGGAGCAGTCGATCGTCGCCCTCGGCTCGGGCGGGATCCTCGGGCGAGGGCTCGGGGAGGGGGAGATGAAGCGGGGCTTCGTCCCCCTCGGGCACAACGACTTCGTCTTCTCGATCCTCGGCGAGGAGACCGGGCTCGTCGGAGCGCTCCTCGTTCTCGGGCTCTTCGGCGCCATCCTCCACGCGGGGCTGCGCGCCGCCCAGGGCCTGCAAGGGAACCCGTTCGCCTCGCTCCTCGTCTTCGGCGTCGTGTTCGCGATCGGGTTGCAGGCCGCCATCAACCTCGCCGTCGTCACGGGGCTCGCCCCCCCGAAGGGGATCTCCCTCCCCTTCGTGTCCGCGGGCGGGACCTCGATCGCGGTGCTCGCCACCGGCGTCGGGCTCGCGGCCTCCGCCGCTCGGGCATCGTCCTCTCCTGCCGCCGTCGGCACGGCGGAAGGTTCGTTCCGAACAGGCCACACGGATCGCAAGGAGAATCGGGATGGGTAGGCTCGAAAAGTACGGGGTGTGCGCACTCCTCTTCGTCATCGTCACGGTCCTCGCCGTCTCGATCTGGGGGCCGCGGCCGCGCAAGGGCTCGGCGGCCTCGGGGGCCGCGGCGGCTCCGTCCACCCCGGCGGCCGAGCCGAGGATCCCGCCCGCGGGACCGCCGGCCTCCCCGTCGGTCGCCGTCGGCGGCGTCCGTCCCCTCGGCGAGCCGGCGTCCCCGGCGGAGGCGGCGGCGTCCCCGACCCCGCTCCTCCCCTCCGCCGGCCCCGGGCCGAGCCCGTTCGACGGGCCGGGAATCCCCCTCCCGGGGGCCCCGAACCCCGTCTCCTCGGGCAGCCCCTCCTCCGGGCGAGCCGTCCGCTACGTCGTGAAGAAGGGGGAGACGCTCGACGTCATCGCGAAGCGGGAGCTCGGGTCGGCGGCGCGGTGGGACGAGATCCTCAAGTGGAACGAGGGCCTCGACCCGAAGCGCCTGCGGGCCGGGCAGGAGATCCTCCTCCCGCCGGGGCGGGCCTCCGTCGCCTCCGCCGCCGCGGCGAAGCCCCCGGCCCCGGCCGGCCCGGTCGCGGGCCCGGCCGCCGGAGCGGCGCCGCTCTCGACGGAGGCCGCCTCCGCCGCAGCCGCGAAGAGCGATCGCAAGCACCGGGTCGCGAAGGGGGACACCCTCTACGCGATCTCGAAGCGCTACTACGGCCGCGGGGGGCG
>JAKEFM010000030.1 GCA_022616055.1 Planctomycetota bacterium | reverse complement strand
GCCGCGTGGCGGCGGAAGCCGCTCACGAGCTCGAAGAGGTCAGCCTTCTTCCGGACCGTCAGGGGGTGGAGGAGCCCCTGCGCCTCGATCGAGGCGGCGAGGCTCCTGATCCCCACGTCGGGCTTGAGGGTCCTGCGGAACCGGAACGGGCTCCCCTCGGCGTCGATGCTCGCGAGGGGGACCGTCCAGGTCTGGAGCCCGGCGTCGGAGTCGGGCGAGGCCTTCGCCTCGACCGCCGGGGCCGTCTTCTCGGGCGCCGGCGCCTCGACCAGCGCCGTCGTTCCCACCGCGATCCCGTTTTCGTTGGCGATCACGACACTTCTCCTCGGGGTCCCGCTCGGGACCCCGAAAACGGCCCTCCCGCCGGGGCGATCGGCGTCGTCGCGGACGGCGAAGTCGCCGGTCCCGTCGGAGTGCGCAGCCGATCGGACCCCGGACTCGGGGGATCCCGTCCGATCGGGCTTCGCGCACCCGCGCGGAACGCCGCCCGCACGCCCGCGCCGGGCCTCACGCCGCGGCGAGGGAGCCTCTGCCTTGGACCGCCGCCGGGACGCCCCGGCCGCACGGTCCCTCTACAGATGGAGACAATCGGGACCCCCGGATCGGCGAAGGTTTTTCTCGAGGGATCCCGATCCGGCCACCGGAGAGGTCGCACGCCGGCACGCCCCGGAACACGCGGCCTCTACTGGTAATGACGATCGAGACGCCCGGACTGTCCGGGTTTTTTCTCGAACGGCCCCGAGCCGCCCTCGGAGGGGTCGCGCTTCGGGACGCCCCGGAAGCGCAATTCCCCTACTGATCTAGACGATCGAGAGCCTCCGATTGCTGAAGGTTTTTCTCGAAAGCCACCCGAGCAGGCGATCGGGAGGGATCGGACGCCGGGACTCTCTGGCCACGCGATCGCTCCAGCTACAAGGACGATCGAGACGCCCGAAATAACCGCAGTTTTTCTCGAGCGGCCCCGGACGCTCCTGTCGGGATCGAGCGCCGGGACGCGACTGCCGCGCGATCCCTTCCTCCGGTGCCAGCACGGTCGCCGCGCCCGCTGCCGTGCGGAAACGCGCGTTTCGCGTGCGAAACCCGAACGGCGCCCGAGTAGCGGTCCGTCGGGAGGTAGGGAGCCGCGCCGCGTCCGCTCGGGCGCCGGGGTCGCGGCGAGCCGCCACTCCAGCTCGCCCCCGCGGGGGCCGGCACGAGCCTTGACGGGCTTCGATCGCCCCGAGCACTCCCGGGAATCAGGTGCGCGCGGTCCTCCCCCGTTCACGGCGCCCCCTCGCCGCACTCTGCATTCCCCCCCTCCTGATCGCCTGCGGAGGGGGCGGCGGAGGCACGGCAGGAGCGCTCGTCCTCGAGGAGGTCCGCTGGGGGAGGCTCGTCGAGGTCCGGGACCTGGGGTGGAATCTGGTCGCCCCCAACTTCGTGATCGGGGAGTGGATCCAGGGGGACGGCTACCAGTGCGAGTTCCGGCAGAACCTGGCGACGGGAGGCCAGATCCTCCGGATCCTCGCGCCGCGGGAGACGCCCGCCTTCGACGCCGCCCTCGCCTCGGTCGAGGAGTCCCTCGGCGCGATCGCGCCGGGCAATGGCCTGCCGCCGCTGCCCCTGGCGATGGTGCCCCGCAACGCGGCACTCGTCCTCCGGTTCAACCAGCCGATCCGGACGGGGAGCCTTAGCGCGCAGACGGTCCGGGTGATCGAGGCTGGCTCGACTCCACAGGCGCTCGAAGTCCGCCTGTTCGTCGATCCTCGGGATCCCCGCCGGCTGGTCGTCGATCCGGTCGTGTCCGCCGGGGAGTCTGGAACCCTCGGGATCCCCCCCAACGCGGTCGGATTCCCCGAGGCGGGCGACGCGATCTCGCCGAATCTGGAGCTGCGGATCCCGACGAGGAGGGACCCCTCGATCGGCCAGACGACGCTCCTGCACGGCGAATCGGGAAGCACGCCGGAGGACGACGATCCCTCGGACGGCGCCGACGTCGTGCGAGCCTTCCGGTCTGGGGGGCGGACGTCGGTCACCGGGGATCCGCACGAGGGATTCCTCTTCGACCCATGGCCACCATCGATCGTCGGGGAGCGCCCCGTCTCGATCTGCGCGGTCGAGCCAGCTCCGGAGGGGAGGCTGGAGGTTTCCGTGGGGGGCGTCGGACCGGGTCCGGTATCGCCGGAGCCGGGGGAAGCCCTGCGGCAGGCCGACGCGCTCGGTCTGGTCATCGGAGTCCTCTCGCCGCCCGGAGGATGTCCAATGCCGGGAAGTGGCGTCCGGCTCCTGGTCGAGCCCCTGACGCCGGCGCCGATCGAGCCGGGGTCGGGTGCGCTGGTCGAGAGGTTCTCGGCGGGGGACGAGACCTCCGCTCACTGGTTCGTCGCGTTCGATCCGGCGGCGAGCGCTCCCCCCACCGGCGGCGTCGACCCCTCCTCGATGGTCCGCGTCCGGTTCAGCGAGCCGATCGATCCCGCGACGGTCCTCCCCAACGACAACTTCGGGTTGACGAAGGTCGATCCGGGTGAGGAAGGCTTCGACGGGCTCGCCCCGCGGGATTTCGCAGTCGGGGATCTCGTCGTTCCCCAAGGGGCGGCCGAGCTCGACTTCGTCCCCGTGGTCCCGCTCCCGCACGTCGAGGGGGTGGGTGAGGAGATGTTCTTCTGGATAAAGACGGGGCCGGCCGGACCCCGGGACTTCGGGGGGAATCCCCTGCCAGGGATCCCCTTCAAGATTCCCTTCTCGCTCGCCTCCGCCGCGGCCTCGGAGGGAACCGGAGGGTTCGCGCTGCGGTTCACCTCGGTCAACGAGAGCGACTTCGACCTCGCCGGTCCGGATCCGCAGGGGAAGCCGGAGGTCGCCGGGCAGTTCGTCCTCGGAGAGGGGGAGCTCCGCGGCCGACCGGTCTACCGGTTCTCGAGGACGGTGGATCCGGGGAACGCCTTCGTCGGGGTGGCGTCCCCCTTCACGCTCCCCGTCCTGACGCCCCTGACGTCGTACGGGAGCCGCCTCCTCACGACCTGGAGGCATTGCGATCTCGGCCTCTCCGCCACCGAGACGAACGACCTGAACCTCGACGTCGAGGGACTCTCCTGGGCGCCCTTCCAGGGGCCGGCAGGGGGGGGCCTGGTCTTGGGGGGGCCGTACGACGTCGTCGTCCAGAACGTCCCCGGCCTGGTCGCGGACACGCTCCCGCGACTCCGGATCCGCCTCGCGCACTCCCACTACTTCCCCGACGAAGCCCTGTCCTATTTCAACCCCGGCGCCAGCCCGGACTGGCCGCTCTCGGGCTTGGATACGACGAAGTTCTATCCGACCAATTCCCCGACCTCCGCCCTTCCCCTCGGGGAGAGGGGGAATCCCTTCGCCTACTGGCACTGGGACCCGGAGATGGACGGCGGGGCGGGAGGTGTCCGCTCCAATCCACCCCTCGATGTGATCGACGGGCCGTACGCGATCAATCCGGGCCAGGCGTTCACCTCCCCCGGGACCGGGTCGGTGATGCTCCCCTTCCCCGCCTTCACGCAGACCTACACTTGGCGGGACACCGGCTTCCCCTTCGCGCTCAAGGGAGGTCCGAATGGAAACGGCGTGGAGCCGATGTCGTGGGCGAGCGTCTACGGAGCGCCGGCGCCCCAGGTCTATCCCGCCGGCCAAGTCCCCTCCGCGGCGCTCCCCCTCCTGATGGAGTTCCGTTCGTATCCCGGCAACAGCCTCAACCTGAACGGCCTCCAGGTCTCCCTGATGGCGTTCGGCACCCCCATCGCCGGAGGCGCCTTCCCGGCGTTCCGGGTCTTCTCGACGGGCGGGTTCAACGTGGGTGGGGTCCTCGTCCAGAGGAATCCGGACGCGAACGTCCCCCTCGGCGGCTTCAATCCGCTGAGCGTCCCTCCAGGCCTGCCCACCCCCTCCAGCGGGAGGCAGGTCTACTGGGGCCGCGCGGACTTCGTCGTCCGGGTCTCGAGGGCCTTCACGCACTGGTTCGACCTCGGCTCGATGGAGACGCCGGACGGACCTCTGTTCGCTCCTCCCGTCGTCGGCCCGGCAATCCAGGACGGGGGAGCCTCGACCATCGTCGAGTTCCGCGGGGCGTCGGGAGTCGCGGGGACCTGCGCGACGGTGCCGCCGACCTGCGACGAGCTGCGCGACGCCTCGATGGCGAACGTCTACGGCGTCTACCTGGCGGGTGGGACGTCGCCGAATCCGACTCCGCGAATGACGGGGGTCGCTCCCCCCTTCACGGCGAACAACCCCGCGCTGTCCGAGTGGACGAACGACCTCGCGCGACTGAACGGCAAGCGCTACCTCCAGATGCGCTTCACCTTCACGAGCGACGTCGAGACGGGCGAGGTCGGGAGGCTCTCCGCCGTCGCGGTCGGGTTCCGCAGGTGAGCCTGCGTCCGCCACCAGATTCGCGGCGCCCCTCCCGAGGAGTCGGGTTTTCCGGAGGGAAGTCGGAATCGAGGTCATCGGTGGAGGAGACCCTGGGGCCCGCCCGCTCCGACGAGTCGCGCGGCACGCGTGGGAAGCCGGGACTCCACGCCTGCGACGGACGGTCGTCCTCCTCCGGATGCAGCCGCGAGCGGAGCCGGGGAACCCATCCGCTTGCCGTCAATTCACGCCGTAAAATGCCGGCGACATGGCAGCCAGGGTTCCGCGGATCCTCCGGCTCCCCTCGCGGTCCTTCTTCCTCCTCGGGCCCCGCGGGACGGGGAAGAGCACGTGGGTCCGGGCCGCCCTGCCGCGCGCCCGCCGGTTCGACCTGCTCGACGAGGACGTCTACCATCCCTTCCTCGCGCATCCGGGGCTCCTCGCCGAGGAGCTGCGGACGATCCCCGAGGGGAGCTGGGTCGTCCTCGACGAGGTCCAGCGCCTCCCGGGTCTCCTCCACACCGTCCACCGCTTCATCGAGGAGAGGCGCCTCCGCTTCGCGCTCTGCGGGTCGAGCGCCCGCAAGCTCAAGCGCGAGGGGACCGACCTGCTCGCCGGCCGCGCGCTGCGGCTCGAGATGCACCCCTTCCTCCCCGAGGAGCTCGGAGCGGACTTCTCCCTCGAGGCGGCGCTCGCCCACGGCACGCTGCCCGTCGTCTGGACGGCCCCGGCGCGCGCGGAGGCGCTCGCGGCCTACGCCCGCATGTACCTCCGCGAGGAGATCCAGGCGGAGGCCACGGTGCGCAACCTCCCCGGCTTCGCCCGCTTCCTCCCCATCGCGGCCCTCTTCCACGCCCAGGTGCTGAACGCCTCGAGCCTCGCCCGGGACGCGGGCGTCTCGCGGACGACCGTCCTCGGGTATCTCGAGGTCCTCGAGGACACCCTCGTCGCGTTCCGCCTGCCCGCGTTCGAGGCGCGACTGCGGGTCCGCGAGCGCAAGCACCCGAAGCTCTACCTCTTCGACGCGGGCGTCGTCCGCGCCCTGAAGGGGCACGTCTCGGAGCGGCCGGCGCCGGAGGAGAGGGGACCGCTCTTCGAGGGGTGGGTCGCCTCCCTGCTCCGCGCCTACGGGCACCATCGCCGCCTCTTCGAGGACTGGGCCTACTGGGCCCCGGCCGAGTCGCGGACGACCGAGGTCGACTTCCTCCTGCGCCGCGGCCGCGAGTTCCTCGCGGTCGAGGCGAAGGCGGGTCGCGTCCCGACGGGCGACGACCTCGCCGGCCTCCACGCGATCCGTGACCTCAAGGGGCTCGTCCGGCGCGTGCTCGTCTGCACCGCGGACCGGCCGCGGAGGACGGAGGACGGGATCGAGGTCCTCCCCGCGACCCGGTTCGCCGAGCTCCTGGCCACGAGTCGCCTCTGGCCCTGACCCGCCCCCGCCGCCCCCCCCGCGGGGAGGGGGCGCTCCCCCATCCGGAGCCCTCTCTCGAGGGGAAGCGACACGGGGAACCGCAGACCGTGAACGACTCCCTGATCCCGGAGGATTCGTAGGACTACGCGTTCACAGATCGGAACTCCCTGCGGCGAGCTCGGCCGCGCGCACCCGTGACGTCGCGCCGCGGCCCGGTGGGCCCGCGGACCCCGATGTCCGGAGAGGCGCCTCCTCGGGGGGCTCATCCCCGGCGCCCGGATTGCCGATGGCAACCCTAGCAAGTACCCTAGTTGCCGGTGTAGCCATGACGGAGAGAGTCTCCACGATCGACGTCCGACAGCGGATCGGCGACCTGCTCAACCGGGTCGCGCTCCGGAACGACGAGTTCATCATCGAGCGCAAGGGCAAGCCGCTCGCCGCCCTCGTCTCCGTCGAGCGCCTCGCGCAGATGCGGCGGTTCGCCCGGCGACAGGGACTCGAGTTCCTCAAGCGGCAGGAGAAGGGGCCGCTCGACGACGCAGGCGCGATGGAGCTGGCGCTCGAGGCGCAGCGCTGGGCCAGGAGGCGAGCTCGGAGGCCGCGTCCCAGGGCGAAGTAGGCGGTGCTCCGGGCGGTCCTAGACGCGAATGTCTACGTGAGCGCCCTCCTCCATCCCGAGGGACCTCCCGGCCAGATCCTCCAGCGACTCCTCCGGGATGCGGCCTTCGTGGTCGTCCTCTCTCCCCCGATCATGGAGGAAGTGCTCCGGGCCCTGAACTACCCGAAGGTGCGCCGATTCCTCCACGAGGGCGTCCAGCCCGAGCCGTGGTTCGAGGACGTCGCGGTGCTCGCCGACATGGTCGGAGGGGATCTCGCGCTGCCGGGCATCTGCCCCGATCCGGACGACGCGAAGTACCTCGCGGCCGCGCTCGAAGGGCGGGCCGCCTACGTCGTCACCGGCGACCGACAGTTCCTGGGGCTCGGGGAGCATGAGGGGGTGTCGATCGTGACGCCGCGCGCGTTCCTCAACCTCCTGCGCGCCTGAAGGGGGCTTCCTGTTGGGGATCCGGAGGGCGTCAGCCTCGCGAGCCAGCTCTCCGCCTCCGGGGCGGCCGCCGATCCCTCCCGTGAGTCCCGACGGCGAGGAGCCCCCACCCCGACGGAGAGTCGCGCCACACGGCCCGGAGCGGCATCGAGCCCTCGGAACTCGGACGGACGCCCCGGGAAGAACTCGGCGCGACCTCCCTCGACCGGACTCCCGCCGTGCTTGGCGACCTACTCCCTCCCCCTGCGGGCCGGCCGTCCCAGGATCCGACGCGCGGAACTGTCGTCGTGACGGCCGGCTCCCCGATCCGTCACTGAACGGTGAAGGGGATCAAGGCGCTCGTCGCCGTCTGACCCCCGTAGGTGACCGACGCGCCGACCGTGTACGTCCCGGAGGGGTCGTTGGACTTGATCCGGTACGTGCGGGAGGCGATCCCCTTGTTGCTGGTCGTCTTGCTCTGCACGACGGTCGCGCCCGAGCTCTTGGTCAGGGTGAAGACGACGTTCGCTCCCGCGACCTTGTTGCCGCCCTGCGTCACGGTCGCCGCCATCGAGACGGTCGATCCCTTCGAGTAGATCGAGGAGGGAATGGCGAGCGCGATGGACAGCGCGGCGGGAGGCGGGAGGACCGTCGCGTTGGCGCTCGCCGAGCCCGAGAGGATCCCGTCGGTCGCCGACACCGAGAGCGGGTAGACGGCCGGGGCCTGGCCCGCGGGAATCGTCAGGGTGAGGGAGGTCGAAGCCGAGGCGCCCGGAGCGATAGCGAGCGAGGGGGAGCCGAAGGCGTACGCCCAACCGCTCGGCGGGACGCAGGAGAGGGCGAAGGACTTGGCCGGGCAGCCGCCGCTGTCCCCGTTGGTGACCGTCACCGTGTAGGAGAGGGCGTTCCCCGCGGGGGCGCTCGGATTGGGCGGGGAGAGCGAGACGGTCGGGCTCCCCTCGACGCACGGGATGGTCCCGCTGAAGTCCACGCCGAGGGTGAGCCCGGCGGGCCCCGCGCCGAGGACCGAGAGGGAGAGATTGGAGTAGGGGTCGGCCCAGGATCCGACCAGGGCCGGGTCGTTCCAGGAGCTGGTCGCCGGCGTGAAGTCGAGGAGGTGGGTGTGCGTGCCGGTCGAGGAGTCGGCGTAGTGGAGGAGCGCTCCCGAGAAGACCTGTGAGGGGAGCGTCGAGTCGTAGATCCCGATCGGTTGGCGGAACTCGGCCCACAGCCAGGCGTCGTTGCCGGTGCCGCGGCGGATCTTGAGGGCGCGCAGGCCCGCGCCCGACTCGGCGGGCGACAGGACGAAGGTGCCCGGCGTCTCGACGGTGAGGACGCTCGATCCCCCGAGCCAGCCGAGGAGGTTGACCATGTGGGGCGCGGCGTAGTGGCCGAGGTTCAGGCTCCCCATGGCGGAGAAGATGTCCCCGTACTCGGACAGCGTCCCGGCGGCGCCGAGGGCGCCGAGCGCCTCGACCCCGAAGTCGCGGGAACTTGCGTGGTGGAGGCCGAGGTTGTGCCCTCCCTCGTGGGCGACGAGCTTCACCCCCTGGTCGCGGGTCCGCATGTAGGCGGCGACGAGCCAGGAGGTGGAGGCGCGGAAGGACCCGTCCCCCGGCGAGGAGAGGGTGGGGCAGCCGAGCGTGCCGAGGCCGGCCCAATTGCAGTTCGTCGTCGGGAAGACGATGAAGACGCGGGTGTACTGCTGGAAGTTGACGTCGGCGTCGGCGGCCGCGATCGCGGCCGTCCGGATCGCGCTCGAATCGTCGCAGACGTAGTTCTGGGGGAGCGTGTACCAGCCGAAGACGTCCCCGGAGGCGGAGGCCTGGCCGTCGGAGGTCTCCCGCCAGTAGCCGTCGACGGACCGCCCGGAGGAGGCGAAGAAGATCTCCTGGACGCTCGCCGGCGTGACCTCGATCGGAGGCGTGACGCCGGGGAAGGTGACGAGGAGAACGACCGTCCGCTGGTCCCCCATCGTCGAGCAGGAGCTGAACGCGGCGACGGGCGCCACGACCGTTCCCCCTTCGGCGGCGAGGCGGTCCTCGACCCGGATCCCGCTCACGCGGAGGCGGTCCCCGCTCATCAGGCCCTCCGGTCGGGACCCGGCGAAGTGGACCTCGAGGGCCTCGCTCGCCCCGACATTCAGCAGGATCCGCGACTCGCAGGTCCGGAGGTCGGCGCCGTCGACGAAGAGCGCCTCGACCTCCCCCTCGAGACCGTCGATGCGGGACTCGAGTCCTCGCGATTGCGCCTCGGGGAAGGCCGCCCGGAGGCGAGCGAGGACGGGCTCGGAGAAGGCCTCGGCGAGGGCCGCGACCGGGTCTTCCTTCACGAGCCGGTGCAGTCCGCCCGCCCGCTCCTCCAGGAGACGGTAGGTCTCGGCGTCGGCGGAAGAGGAGAGCCGGCCGATGAGCCTGTTGCTCGCGCCGCGGACCAGCGCGGCGTCGTCCCCTCCCGTCTGGGCCGGGACCTCGGAAGCGGAGATGAGGACGGCGGCGAGAGTTAGGAGAGCGAACCGGCCGCCGACGACGACGCGCGAAGCCTGCCCCATGATCTTTTCCCCCGTGACGGACCGACCGGGGAAACGTACCCCGGCGCGCCGGGAATGCAAAATCCAGGCGCGTCGGAGGGAGGGGGGTGGCGTCGACCGCACCGGATCGCTGCAGCCACGGCTCAACCATTCGGCCCGCGAGGATCTTCTCCGGCGACGAGACGCCGGAAGTTCTCGTACACGTCCCGCCTCGGCCCGACGTAGAGGACCTCGACGGACCGTGCGTCCTCGTCGATCCGGTAAAGGACCCGATAGGCCCCGACGCGCAGGGAACGGAATCCGGACAGCTCGAGCTGGAGCTCGTGGCCGGAGGACGGATCGTCGAGGAGGGCCCGGATCCCCCCGCGGATACGGCGCCTCGACTCGGGGTGGAGTTTGCGGATGAGGTCGGCGGCCTCCGGCGTGTACCGGGCACGCCAGGCCTTCATCAACGCCCCTCGCGTCCCCCGAAGACGGTCCCCTCCCCCACCCATCGCCCGCTCCGCGCCTGGCGGAGGGAGCGGCGCAGCGACCGCATCGCCCGAGCGTCGCTCAGGACCTCGATCGTCTCGAGGAGCCCCTCGAAGCGCCCCGGGCTCAGGATCACGGCGGCGGGGACTCCTTCCCGCGTGAGTGCGAGAACCTCGTCCCTCTCGCCGAGCTCCCGGATCAGGCGGAGGAGCTGGTTCTTCGCCTTGCTGACGGGAACGAAGTGATCGACCTGCTTCATGGGAGGTGGATGTCGGCCATTCTACCGGCCATCTTAATGGTCGTCGAGGAGGCTGGCCCGGAGAGCTCCCGGATCGAGCGGAGCCCGCCGAGCCGCCGCCGCGCCAACCCCGGATCTCCGGCGTGGACGCCTCGCGAGCCGGGCAACCGCGGGGATGGACCCGTCAGTTCGGCAGCCGCAGGTCGATCGAGGCCTTGCGTCCGGCCTCGACCCGGACCCCGGGCTGCATCGCGCGCTTCTCGTTGGGGTTCGGCGGGCCCGGGATCCGGGCGCTCACGTCGTAGACGCCGGCCGCGAGGCCGCTCACGACGTAGGCCCCGTCGGGGCCGGCGACCGCGCGCTTGGTCTCCCCCTGCTTCGGGGCGACCTCGACGAGGGCGAACGGGACCGGAGAGCCGAGGGCGTCGACGACGGTCCCGCCGATCCCGCCCCCCTGGGCGAGGGCCAGGTCGATGCCGGGGACCTTCGCGTCGCGGCTCATGAGGATCCCCTCGCGACGGCCGTCGGCGTAGTTCTCGTGGGTGGCCGAGAGGGTGTAGGTGCCGGGAGGGATCCCCTCGAGGCGGTAGTTCCCTTCGGAGTCGGTCTTCGCCGTGTCGCCGCCGTCCCCCATGCGGACGGTGGTCCGGCCACCGCCTCCCCCGGGGCCAGCAGAGGCGGTGAAGGCGACCGAGATCGCCATCGGCCGCGGGCGGCCGGTGTCGCGCGCGGTCTGGGGTGTTAGGCGCACCTCGGCACCCGGGAGGCCGCGGCCCCCCTCCGCGTCGAGGATCCTCCCCTCGATCACCCCGCGGGGTAGCTCGATGTCGACGACCGCCTCGGCCCCGGCTACCTGGACCTCCTCCTCGGCCGGGACGGCCGCGCCGGTCTTCTGGGCGGTCAGGGTGTAGCGCCCCGCGGGGACGCCGTCGATCCGGAAGCGCCCGTCCGTCCCGCTCTCGGCGTTGTGCTCCGAGAGGAAGGGGAGGCGCGGCTGGCCCTCGAGCGTCAGGCTCACGCGGACCCCCGCGACCGGCTCGCCCGACTCGGTCACGCGCCCGCTGACCGCGCCCGACTCCTTCTCGCGGAGGTCGACGACGGCCTCCTTCGCTTCCTCGACGGTGACGGGGACGCCCCTTTCCTCGACGTGCGCCCCGGCCTGCCGGACGGAGCGGATGAAGATCCCGCCGCCTCCGAAGCGGACGGGCGTGTCCTCCGAGAGGCCGACGCGCCACTCGCCGGCAGCGACATGCTCGAACTGGTAGTTCCCGTCGGCGTCGGAGGTCGCCTGCTCCTCGACGTCGGGATCGAGCGCGCTCGCGAGGAAGACGCGCGCGCCGGGATACGGCTCGCCGCTCGCGCGCGTGACCGCGCCCTTCACGGTCCCCCCCGCGGCGAGGGAGGCCTCGAGGTCGGTCGGAGTCGCGGCCGCGATGAAGGTCTCCTTCCTCACCGTGGCGCGGTCCTTCGCCTTCACCTCGACGAGGTAGGAGCCCTCGGCGAGTCCGGGGATCTCGGCGATCCCGTCGGCGCCGGTCTTTTGGGACTCCGTCTCGCCTCCCCCCACGATCACGCCCCCGCCCGCGACGCGGATGTTGTGCTCGAGCCTCCGCATCGGCAGGGCGAGGGGAGCGTCCTTCTCGACGGGGGAGACGGAGACCTCCGCCCCCTGGATCGGGGTGCGGTTCCCCGCCTCCACGACCTTCACGCGGAGGACCGAGCCCGCGAAGACCGCGATCGAACCCGCGTCGGAGGAGGCGCCTGCCGAGACGGCGAAGGGCCCCGCCGTCGCCGGCGCGAACGAGTCTGCCCGGACCTCGACCTTGTAGGAGCCCGGCTCGAGGTCCGCGATCTCGAAGGATCCGTCCGGCTTCCCGTCGGTGTCCTCGGCGCCGGAGAGGAATCGCGCTCCGGGGAACGACTCCCGGACCGCCCTCGCCTTGAAGGAGGGGATCGGCTTGCCCGTCACGCCGTCGACCACGCGGCCGGAGAGCCGGGAGAGGGGATCGAGGGTGAGGTCGGCGGAGGAGTTGCCCACGCTGACCGCCGGGAGGCTCCCGTGGGCGAAGCCCTCGGCCTCCGCCTCGACGCGGTAGGTCCCCTCCGCGAGGCCCGAGAGCTCGTACCGGCCCGAGGCGTCGGTCCTGACGCCGTCGCGTCGCCAGACGGAGAAGGATCTCCGCGCGGGGCCGGATCCCTCGTCGGGGACCGCGAAGACCTGGGCGCCGGCGAGGGGCTTCCCGTCGCGGGAGTAGATCCTCCCGGCGATCGCGCGCCCGGAAAGGAGCCGGACGTCGACCCGCTCGACCGTGGCCCCCGGACGCGCATCGACCTCCTCGGAGCGCCCCTCCCGCCACCCGTCGGCGGAGGCGAGGACGCGGACCTTCCCCTCGGGAAGGCCGCCGAGCCGGTAGCGACCCTGCTCGTCCGCCTTCTCCTCCTGGAAGAGGAGGGGAGCGCGGAACATCCGCGCCGGGTCGATCTCGATCGACACGCGCGCCCCGGCCACGGGGTGTCCGTCGGGATCGGTCACCGTTCCCGTGACGATCCCCTCGCGCGTGAGGCGGATCTCGCCGACGTCCTTCCTCTCCCCCTTCGCGACCGTGAAGGGGGGAGCCGTGAGGGGAAGGAACCCCGAAGCTTCGACCGCCGCCGAGAGGGTCTTCCCCTCGGCGACGCCGGAGAACTGGAACTTCCCCTCGGCGTCGGTGACGGCCGTCGGGCCCTCGGGAGTCTCGAGCTGGATGGGACCGCGCCCGGAACGGCGGCCGCCCCGGAGGAACGGGAAGGGGCTCTCCCCCTCCCGGAGGAGGACTCGGGCCCCCTGGACGGGGGAACCGTCCGCCCCCACCACCCGACCCTGGAGCCGGGCCTGGCTCGCGGCGGGAGACCTCTCGGCGGCGAGCGGAGAGGGGTCGGCGACGCGCTCGCGCCCCGGCGTCGCGGCCTCGGGCGCCTGGGGCGCCTGGGGCGCCTCGGGCTCGGAAGGGGCGGGCGCCTCGCTCGCCGCCGTGGCCGGCCGGGCCGGTTCGTGCGACCGGGAGCCGCCTCCCCCCTGGAGGGAGAGGACGGCATACAGGGCGCCGAGCAGGCCGGCGACGATCAGGAAGGCGAGACCGCGGGACCGCATCGATGACCTCCCTCGAGACGGACGGGTGCCGGGGATACGAAACCCCCCCGGCGAGCGTTGGTCGGGAGCCGGCCGACCGAGCCTAGGGGAAGAGCCGGCCGGCATCCACCGTCCCTCGCTTGTCCGCCTCCGAATGGACCTCTACAGTCGCCGTCCAGCCCCTTCCCGGGATGCCCCCATGAAAGGCCGCCACTGGATCGTCCCCCTCGCCCTCTTCCCGACCCTCCTCGCCTCCGAGGCCCCCGCGCAGAAGAAGATGAGTCTCGCGGGGTGGCACAACGACAAGAAGCACGGCTTCGCCGTCCGCCTGATCGAGGCCTTCGGCAAGCCGACTCCCATCCAGCCCGCGGAGGAGTACGAGATCGCGAAGTTCGCGGGCCCCGAGCTCACCGTCGGGAAGGAGAATGCCATCTTCACGACGGACTTCCGGATCGTCCGGTTCGAATTGAAAGGCTCCCCGACCGGGGCGGGCGTCGCCGAGGAGGCGAAGGGGGACAAGAAGGAGGGGGACCCCGCGGACGGGGGGAAGGTGGACCCCGAGGAGGCGAAGCGCGCGATGCGGGAGGCGATGAAGGCCCGCTCGTTCAAGGACTGGCTCAAGGGGCCGAGCGGGGTCTCGGTCCTCGGCGATCTGAAGGAGAAGGACCTCGCGCTCGCCTCGAAGCTCCCGGCGAAGGAGGTCGAGTTCACGCTGAAGACCTCGCTGAAGACCCCGGCGCTCGGCTACGCCGCCGTCGTCCAGACGGCGGGGCAGGAGATCGCGCTGCTCTGGGTGCTCCCCGAGAACCACTACAAGGACTGGGTCGGCGCCTTCCGGAGCGCCGCGAAGACCTTCAAGCCGATCGAGGCGGCGGCCCCGGCCGGCGCCGCCGCGGCCGGCTCCGAGATCGAGGCGAAGATGGCGATGGTGAGGGAGCGCTCCCCCGGCCGGCTCGTCGACCGGACGGAGCACTACGTCGTCGTCTACGACCCGGACAAGAAGAAGTGGCTCCCCCAGATCAAGAAGCGGATCGAGGCGATCCGCGGCCGCCTCGAGATCGACTTCCCTCCCGAGAAGCCGATCACCGCCGTCTCCGTGCTGCGGGTGTGCAAGGACAAGGACGAGTACCACCAGTACGGGGGCCCGGGCGGCTCCGCCGGGTACTGGAGCGACCGGGACGAGGAGCTCGTCATCTTCGTCGACTCGGAGAACCCCTCCGACACCTGGCGGACGATGCAGCACGAGGCCTTCCACCAGTACATCTACTACCGCTGCGGCAAGCTCGCCCCGCACTCCTGGTACAACGAGGGGACGGGAGACTACTACGCGGGCGCCGACTTCAAGCCGAGCGGCGACTTCGAGATCGACATCTTCCTGTGGCGCCGCGACACGATCCGCGACGCGATCCGCGAGGGGACGCACGTCCCCCTCGCGAAGATCTTCCGCTACACCCAGCCGGAGTACTACTCGAACGCGCGGCTGTGCTACGCGCAGGGGTGGAGCATGGTCTACTTCCTGCGCGAGGGGAAGAAGCGGGGCGCGAAGGGGTGGGACCCGGCCTGGGAGGGGATCCTCCCGACCTACCTCCAGAAGCTGATCGAGGCCAACGCCCGGGGGGAGGACGAGGGGAAGGCCCGGGAGACGGCGATCCACGCCGCCCTCCAGGGGATCGACGTCGACGCCCTCGAGAAGGCGTGGATCGAGTTCACGACCTGAGCGCGGCGTCGATGCGCTGCCTCCGGACGCTCCTCCTCGCGCTCCCCGCCTGCGCTTCGGTCCCCGACGGCCCCGTCCTCGTCGTCCAGACGTCGGGGGGGGAGGAGATCGGGGCCTCGACCACCTACGGGGTCGTCTTCGCCGGCCGCACGGCGAGCAAGGGCGTGGCCCGCGTGCTCGTCTTCTTCGGCGACGGGCCCTCGGTCGAGACCGGGGAGATCGAGGAGGCGGCGCCGGGGCTGTTCACGGTCCCGGTCGAGCTCCTCGTCCCGACCGCCGAGGTCTCCGTCGAGCCCCTCGCCCCCGGCGAGACCGTCCACCTCGCCGGCCGGACGGACGGGGTCACCTGGCGGGGCAAGGGAAAGGTCGCGGCCTGGGGGGAAGGCGTAGGGATCGAGACGTCCGGAGGGATTCCCCCTGAAGGGGCGCTCGCCTTCCGGAAGGAGGAGGGGATCTGGCGGCTCTCGGGGTTCGTCGCCCCGGCGGAGTCGGCGCCGGCGGCGGTCCTCGGGCCGGAGGCGCTCTGGAGGATCCTCCTGCGGCCGCGGCCTCTCGGTCCTGCTCCCAATCCGCCGAAGCGGCCCGACGTGCACTAAGCCGTCGCCGGCCGGAAGGCCAGGCCGAGCACCTCCACCCACATCACGGCGAGGAGGAGGGAGAAGGTGAAGCACGCGAGGAGCACCGTCCCGCGCCAGACGCCCGCGCCGAGGACCCAGCGCACGAGGCCGAACCACGCCCCGAGGGCGACGACGCCGAGGAGGCCGAGGCCGAGAGGGGAGAAGGTCGCGAAGTGGACGGCGAGGCCGAGGACGCCGAGGAAGCAGATGGAGAAGAGGGTGGACTTCCCGAGGTTGCGCTCCTCGAGGTCGGCCATCCGGCAGGCGAAGAGGGTGATCAGGGTCGTGCCGATCACGAGGCAGGCGCCGAAGCCGATCCGGAACCCCCCCGCCGGGAGGAACCAGAAGAACCGGGCGAGGACCTTCTCCACCCGCTCGTCGAAGGTCACCCCGAGGTCGGGGGGGGCGGGCGGCTGGACGGAGGGACGGGAGGCGGGTCGCGACTCGGGCGGCTCCGCGCCATCGGCCGGCTCCTGCAGGGCCGGGAGGGTCGCCCGGACCCTCCGCGGCGGGAGCCGCGCCGGGCCGACCGGGAACTCGGGGGCCGGACGGGTCGTGGCCGTCTCCACCGACCAGGCGGGCGTCCCGCTCTTCTTCGGCTCCGCGGTCTCGATCCGGGCGACGGAGGCGCGCTTGACCCGGATCTCCCCGTAGCCCACGTCGATCCGGAGGTTCTCCCCCTCCTCCCCGACGACGCGCCCCTCGATCTTCTCCCCGCTGTTCAGGATCACGCGGTCCTGCCCGGAGGCGAAGGGAGCGAGGCAGGCCGCGGCGAGGACCGCGGCGCCGATCCGGACGGTGAGCCGGGAGAGGAAGCGCGGGAACCGCATGCCGGTGGACCAGCCGCCCGTATCGGCTGGGACGGGAGAGAGGCTGAAACGGGCTCAGCGCGGGCCCGCGGGCGCCGCCTTCTCCTTCTCGAGGTCCTTCCGTATCCGCGCCGCCCACGGGGATTCGGGCGCGTCGCGGAGGATCCGGTTCCAGCACTCGTCGCGGCGCTCGCGATCCCCCGCGAGGTGGTGGAACGCCCCCGCCCCCCACTGCGCCTCGACGTCCCCCGGGTCGGCGGCGAGCGCCTCCTCGTACCGGGTGATCCCCCTGGAAAGGTCCTCCGGGTCGCGGTTCATCGCGTAGCGGTTGAGATAGGCGAGCCCCGCCTCCCTCTTCCAGGACGCGGGCGCCCCGGGGTCCGCCAGCGCGCGGCCGTACTCCTCGACCGCCTTCGAGAACTCGGTGCGGCGCAGGTGCGCGCGGCCGAGCCCCCTCCTCGCGCGCGAGGACTCGCCGAGCACCCCGAGGGCCGCCCGGAACTTCTCGATCGCGCGGTTCGCGAGGGCGAAGTCGGAGGAGCCCTCGCCGCGGGCGAGGTCCTGCTCGAGGAGGTCCTCCCCCTCGGCGATCCAGCCCTGCGCCTGCGCGCCCGCCTGGCGCCCCTCGTTCCAGGTGTAGACGAGCCAGCCCGTGGCCCCGATCGCGAGGCCGACTCCGGCGGAGGCGAGGAGACGCCGGTTCATCCCCTCCGGGCCTCGAGGAGGAGCGAGACCCCCACGCCTCCCGCGGCGAGGAGGAAGGCGACGGGGGCGAGCCCCTTCCCCCGCCCCCCGCGGGGCGGCCGCAGGACGGGCTCCGCCGTCCCCCCGGCGAGGGAGGACTCCTCCGGCGAGAGGAGGTTCACGCAGAGGGGCGGCCGCCCGGGGCGCTCGAGGACCCCGACCCGCGCCGCGCCGCCGGGAAGTTCGGGGAGCGGATCCCCGCTCCGGACGAATCCGACGCGCCCGGACCGCTCCCTCGCGCGTTGCGCCGCCACCGCGAAGAAGACGGGGAAAGAGGGGTGGTCCTTCCAGTTCCCCGCGGAGGGATCGAAGTGGAGGACCCAGCCCCGATCGTCCTCGACGGCGATCGGGCGCTCCTCCCCTTCCGGCGTCCGGGCGAGGATCAGGGGCCTCTCCTCCTCCGGGCCGATCCGGACGGGACCCACCCTCACCCCGGAGAGGTCGATCTCCTCGGGGAGCGGGGAGAGGAACCGCACCCCCGTCGCCTCGAACGGCTCGCCCCGAAGGAGGTCGAGCGCGATCCTGAACCGGGCCGAGCCCTCGCCTCTCGCTCCCACCTCGAGGTCCGCGGAACCGCCCGAGACCCCCTTCGGCCCCTGCTCGAGCGCGAGCCCGCGCTGGGCGGCGAGCGCCCGGAGCACGGGTCCTGGAACTCCCGGGCCGACGCGCACGCGCAGGCTCGCGCCGGCGGCCGAGGCGAGGACGGCGTCGTCCGCGCGCAGGGCGTCGGTCCCGAGGCAGCGCAGTCCGACGACGGGCGCCGGGCCGACGCGGGCGGAGAGCGCGCGGGCCTCTCCCGGGCCGAGGGAAACCCGCCCGAGGGACACCTCGGCGGCGCCCGTCGCGACGATCTCCCTCTCGAGCCCCCGGGCCGAGAAGTTCCGGAGGAGACCCCAGAGTCCGATCTCGCCCGCGCCCGCCCCCTCCGCCTCGAACGCGACGAAGCCCGCGTTGTCCGCGGGAGGGCCGACCGCGAGGACGCGGACGTCCGGGGGGAGGTCCGGAGGGACGCCGTCCGTGACGAGGAGGACCTCCTGCCCGGGCGCGACCGGGGCGAGGTGGGTGCGCAGGTCGAGCGGCGCGTCGGTCGGCTCCGCCTCGGAGAGGAGGCGGCGCGCCGTCGCGAGGTCGGTCGAGACGGGACCCGGATCGAGAGGGGGGCGCTCGAGGACGACGCGCGTGTCGCCGGGGAAGGCCTCGAGCCCGTGGAGGGCCTTCTCGACGGCGAGAGAGAGGCGGCTGCGCCCCTCTCCCGCCTCCGCGCCCATGCTCGCGGAGCGGTCGAGGAGGATCCGGAGCGTTCCGGGGCCGGCTCCGGGGAGCGAGGGGCCCGCCACCCCGACCGCCCCGAGGAGGAACGCCGCCCCGCGCAGGCCGGCGGGGAGGTCGAGGGAGGCGAGGGCTCCGCCCGAGCGCTCCTCCGGCTTCCGGAGGAGACCCCTCCAGAGGGCCGCCGACGCGACCGGGCGCTGCGATCGCAGGAGCCGCATGCGCTCGAGGAAGAGGAGGAGCGGCAACCCGAGGAGGAGGAGGAGCGCCCACGGCGAGGCGAAGGTCACCGCAGCGCCTCGAGCCGGGCGACCACCTCGAGCGCGGCGTCCCCGAAGTCCCGGTCGGACCGGACGAAGACGCTTCCGAGCCGCCGTCGGATCGCGAAGCCCCGCACCTCCTCCTCGAGGGCGCGCGCGCGGGCTCCCGACTCCCGCGCGGCGGCGGCGTCCGCGAGACCCTCGAGGGCCTCGCCCGTCTCCGCGTCGAGGAGGCGCACCCAGCCCGGCGCCTCGGGCTCGAGCTCGGCGCGCGACTGGACCTGGACGAGGACGGCGGGGCGGCCGGGGCGCAGGACGCGCTCGACGGCCCGGAGCGTCCCCTCCCGGTCGAGGAAATCGGAGACGACGACGAAGGAGGAGACCGGCGCGGTCCCGAGCCTCTCGATCGCCTCGCGGAGGCTCGCCGGCCCCCCGCCGGCCGGAGCGTCGAGGTGGGCGAGGAGCGCCCCGGCGCGGGCGCGCCCCGCGAGGCGTCGCGCGGAGCTGCGCTCCGCGCCGAGCGCCGCGAGGACGGGGGTCCCCGAGGCGAGGGCGGCGAGTCCTAGCGCCCCCGCGATCCTCCGGGCGACGAGGTCCTTCCGTGGATCGCCGAAGGCCATCGAGGCGGTCGCGTCGAGGACGACGCCGAGGGTTCCCCTCGCCTCGTCCCGGAAGAGCTTCACGAAGGGTCGCCCGAGGCGGGCGAAGGCGTTCCAGTCGACGGAGCGCGGATCGTCCCCCGGCGCGTACGGGCGGTGGTCGCGGAACTCCACCCCGCGCATGGAGAGGCCCGCGCCGGCGAGGGAGCCGGCCCCCCTCTCCCAGCCGGAGGCGAGGCGCACGCGGATCCGGGCGATCCTCCGGAAGAAGTCCTCGCCGAAGGTCTCGTCCCGGCTGCGCGGGATCGGAAACCGGCGCGGCGGGCTCACCGGATCTTCGGCCCCTCGAGGCGGACGGGGAGACCGTGCGGCGCGCTCGCGAAGCGGCCCCGATCGAAGACCGCCCGGCCGCGGACGTAGGTCGCGACGGGGGCGCCCCGCATCTCCCTCCCCTCGTAGGGGCTCCAGCCCGCGCGCGAAGAGAGGCCGGCCGCCTCGACCCCGAAGCGGCGCTCGGGATCGACCAGGACGAAGTCCGCGTCCGCCCCCGGCTCGAGCCTCCCCTTCCCGAGGATCCGGAAGAGGCGGGCGGGAACCTCGCTCGTCGCGGCGAGGAGGCGCTCGAGGGGGATCCCCGCCTCGTCGCGCAGCGCGAAGAGGAGGGGGAGGAGGAGATCGACGGAGGGGAGGCCGAAGGGAGGCGAGGGGCCCTCCTTCTCCTCCCTCGGGTGCGGGGCGTGGTCGGTCGTGAGCGCCTCGATCGCGCCGGAGGCCAGCGCCGCGCGCAGCCGTTCGCGGTCGGCTCGCCCGCGGATCGGCGGCTTGACGCGCAGCCACGCCCCCCGGGATCGGACCTCCTCCTCGGTGAAGAGGAGGTAGTGGGGGCAGACGCTCGCGCTCACCGGGAGGCCCCGCGCGCGCGCGTCCTCGACGAGGTCGGCCGTCCTCCCTGCCGAGACGTGGAAGAGGTGGACCTCGGCTCCCGTCGCGGCGGCGCACTCGATCGCGGTCGCGGCCGCCACCGTCTCGGCCGCGGCGGGCCGCTCGGGCGCTGCGGCCGCGAGGATCCCGGCGTCCTCGGCGTGGACGACGACGGGACGCCCGGCCGCCGCCGCCGCGGCGAAGAGGGCGTGGATCGTGGCGCTGTCCCGGATCCCCTCGTGACCGATCGTCCCGCCGAGGAAGGCCTTGAAGCCCGGGGAGGTCTCCGCCATGCGCCCGAGGTGAACGCGCGAGGCGGGGAGGAGGTTCGCGTAGAGGCCGAAGTCGACGATCGACTTCGCGCGGGCGCGCGCCTCCCTCTCGGCGAGGCGGTCGGGGTCCGTGGTGAGGGGATCGTTGTTCTGGATCTCGAGGACGGTCCCGACCCCGCCGCGCGCGGCGGCCCGGGAGCCGGTCTCCCACCCCTCCTTCCGCTCGAGCCCCGGCTCGCGGAAGTGGACGTGGGCGTCGACGAGCGCGGGGAGGACGAGGAGGCCCGCCGCCTCGACGGCGGGACCTGACGGCGGGAAGGACCCCGGCGGGCCGAGGGCCTCGATCCGCCCCTCGCGCACCAGGAGGTCGGCCGCCTCGAAGGCTCCCCGGCGGAAGAGGCGCCCGCCACGGACGAGCAGGTTCACCGCGGCGGCACGCGGGCGGCGACGAGCGTGACGTCGTCGTCGAACCGATCGGAGGCGAACTCCCCGACCCGCGAGAGGATCGCGTCGAGGAGGGCGCGCGCGCTCCCCGCCTCCGCGCGGGCGACGACCTCGCGGAGGCGCTCGTCCCCGAACAGCTCCCCCGAGGGGGACCGGGCCTCGACGATCCCGTCCGAGAAGGCGAGGAGGGAGTCCCCCGGCCGGAGCGGGATGGGACCGGCGGCGGCGAAGACCTCGTCGTCGACGAGCCCGAGGGCGGGTCCGGTCCGGTCGAGGGACTCGACCTTTCCCCCCGCCCGGCGGAGGAGCGCCGGCGGATGCCCGGCGTTCACGTATCGCAGCTCCCCCTTCTCCGCGTCGACGACGCAGACGAAGGCGGTGAAGAAGAGCCCCTCCTCGAGGTCGCGCCGCAGGTCGGCGTTGAGGCGCGTCACGATCGCCCCCAGGTCGTCGAGGAGACCGAAGTAGGAGCGCAGCGTCGCGCGGACCGTCGTCATGACGAGCGTCGGCCCGATCCCGTGGCCCGTCGCGTCCCCGACGACGAGGGCGACTCGCCCGCCGGAGAGCGGGATGAAGTCGAAGGAGTCCCCCGTCGTCTCCTCCGCGGCCCGGAACGCCCCCTGGAGCTCGAGCCCCGGGATCTGCGGCGGGACGGTCGGGAGGAGGCGGCGCTGGATGTCCGCGGCGACGCCGAGCGCCGCCTTGAGGCGCTCCTTCTCGAGGGAGTCGGCGTGGAGGCGGGCGTTCTCGAGGGCGACGGCGATCTGGCCGGCGAGGGCGTCGAAGAAGGCGAGGTCGCTCTTCGAGAAATCGCGCTCGCTCGCGCGGCTGTCGACGTAGATCGCCCCGATCGTGCGCTCGCGGACGCGGAGGGGCACGCACATCACCGCCCGCAGGCGCAGGTCGATCACCGTCTGCCCGAGGTCGAGCTTCTCCCCGCGCCCGCCGACCATCGAGCGGATCGCCTCCCCGGTCTCGGCGACGCGGTTGGCGACCGTCGTCGAGTACTGGACCGGGGCGGGGAGGTCGCGGCGCTGCGCGTCCCGCGCGACGCGGATCCTCAGCCCGCCCTCCTCCCGCAGGAGGAGGAGGGCCCGCTCCGCGCGGGTGAGGGCGATCGACTTGTCGACGATCGAGTCGAGGACCCGCTCGAGGGCGAGGTTCCCCGTGACGTCGGCGATCGCCTGGAGGAGGAGGGTGAGGCGCTTGCCGTCCCGCGAGCCGTCCCCCGTGAGGAGGAGGCTCGTCTCCATCGGGTCGGGCACGCGGGGCTTCCCCCCGTCCGCCGGGCGCGGATCCATGAAGGGGCATTCTACGGCGCGGGGGCCGCGCGCCGGCGCCCCCCTCCCTTCCTTGACCCTCGCCTCGAAGCGGGCCTACACTCCGCCGCACGGCGGTCACGTAGCGGATGCGGATCGAGACGGTCGAGCGCGAGGGGTGCGCGATCCTGCGTCTCCGGGGAGACTTCGACACCTTCCAGTGCCCCGTCCTGGAGGACGCCCTGGGGCGGCTGAAGTCGAGAGGGATCGTCCGCGTCGGGCTCGACGCCCGCCACCTCTCCTTCGCCAACTCCACCGCCCTCGGGACGATCCTCCGGGCGCGGAGGACCCTCGCCTCCGCCGGAGGGGAGCTCGTCCTCGTCCGCCCCTCCGCCTTCGTGCGCTCCCTCCTCGGGAAGGTGGGGCTCGAGCGGGTCCTGCGCGTCTTCGAGGAGGAGGACGAGGCGTTCGTCCATCTCGCGCGGGGGCCGCGGGACCCCCTCGAGGGGGAGGCCCTCGACGAGGAGGCGGCCGCCATCGCCGCCCTTGTCCGCGGCGCCTTCGACCGCCTCGATCCGGGCTACCTCTTCTTCGCCCCGGGGGCGCCGGAGGCGCGTCGCGCCCTCGGCCGCCCGATCGGGGTCGCGCGGCTCCTCGAGGTCCGCGAGGGGGAGGTCGAGTTCGCGTTCCGGGACCGGGCGGGGAAGATCGGGGCGGAGCGGGCAAGGACGCTCTTTCCGCAGGGGGCGCCCGCGACGGTCAAGTTCCGGCTCCCCCTCTACCGCCCGGAGGGGTTCTTCGAGATCCCCGTCAAGGTGGAGAAAGGCGAGCGGGCGCGGGACGGCTCGGTGCGCGTCCGCGCCCGCTTCGATTCGATCGCGACGTCCGACCGGGAGGCGATCCGTCAGTTCGTCGCGGACATCCGCTACCTCAAGGGGGAGGTGAGCGACGCGAGGAGCCCCGCGCCCGCCCTCACCCCTTCGACGCCCGCTTGATGCCCCGCGGAGGGACGGGGGGCGGGGCCGGCTTGCCGGCCGCGGTCGCGCGGGCCTTCTCGAGGAACTTCTCCCCGTACTTCGTCCACCACTCCCTCCAGGCGGCGAAGTCGGTCCGGAACATCTGCCCGGTCAGCTCCTGGAGGGTGCGCGCCGCGATCCGGCGCAGGTAGTCGCTCTCCCGTTCTTCCGCGAAGGCGAGGACCGGCTCGACGGTGTCCGGGTCGCGGAAGTTCGGGAGGTTGACGAGGAGGGCCCGCAGGACCTTGACGGAGGACTCGTAGCGCAGCTGCTCCGCGAAGGAGGTGGCGATCCCCTTGGGCTTCGTCTTCCCGAGGGCGTAGGCGACCTCGACGCGGACGCGCTCGGCGGAGTCCCCCGCGAGCATGCGCTTCAGGTCCGCGGAGCCCTCCTGGGTCCCGATCTCCCCGAGGACGAAGACCGCGAGGCGCCGCCCCTCGTCGTCCTTCGCGGCGAGGCCCGCGCGGAGGGCGGGAGCGGCGCCCTTGCCGATCTCGATCAGCCGGTCGACCGCCTTCCCCCGCGCGTCGGCGTCGGGGGAGGAGAGCGTCTCGACCTGCTTCTGGGCCTCCGCGAGGAGGTCCTCCGCCGGCCGGGACTCCTGGAGGAGGATCAGCGAAAGGGTGAGCGCGAGCATGGTGGCGAGCCTCCTACGGCTCGGTCAGGGCCTCGACGCGGTAGTTCCCCAGCGCCTCGCTGACGAACGCGAGCGCCTGCGAGGAGTAGAGGAGGTCGATCGTCCCGTTGACGGTGAGGTCCGTGCCCGAGGAGCCGCCCTGGAGCACGTCCCCGCCGACGAACAGGGCGCCGCGGAGTCGATTGGCTCCCCCGGCGCCCGAGACGATGACCTGGCCCGTCACGAAGACGTAGCCGACGTACTCCCAGCCTCCCGAGATCGTGAGGTTCCCGTCGACGAGGAGGACCCCGGCGCCCTGGGAGCCGCCGCCGATCGAGAGGTTGCCGTTCGACTTCGTGATCAGGTAGTTGCCCGTCTGCCAGTTCCCGAGGTTCCCCGTGTAGGTCCCCCCGTAGTTGTTGAGCGTGACCCCCGCCTGCGGGGAGAGCTGGTCGATGATCCCCTGGATGAAGTCGGGGTCCGAGGGGTTGAAGGTCCCGACGCTCGGAAAGCCCCCCATCCCCAGCACGTTGTCCATCTGCTGGTTGCCGAGCTGGCTGATCACCTGGCTCGGGTCCCCGTTGATCGCGATCCCCCAGAGGGGGTTGTGCGGCCCCGGGGTCCCGTCGAGGTTCGTGTCGTTCCCGTTGACCCGGAACGCGTTCCCGTTGAAGGTCGTGTTCGCGAGCGGGTCGTGGAGGTAGACGGCCGCCGCCGGGTTGGGGAGGTTCGCCGAGGCCTTCTTCAGCCACCCCGTCAGGCCGCGGGTGCTCGTCCCGATCTTCGCGACGCAGGCGACCCGGACGACCTTCTCGTCCGTCTCGTCGGTCTGCCCGTCGACGTCGTTGTCGATGCCGTCGCTCCCCCACGGGCACGACAGGCTCGCGGAGACCTCCTCGTCCCCCTCGTCGTCGAGCCCGTCCCCGTCGTTGTCGACCCCGTCGCTGCTCCAGTCGATGTCCCCGTTGACGGAGAGCGCGTTGGCGTTCAGGAGGACGGCCGCCTCGTCGACGGTCGCCTCCGCCAGGCTGAAGGCGCGGTCCTCGTATCCGTCCGCGACCGTCCGGAGCTCCCGCCCGCGCTCGACCGTGAGGAGGGCCGCGAGCGCCCCCGCCACGGTGACGACCACGAGGAGGAGGATGAGGAGTGCGCTCCCCCGTCCGCTCCGATGGCGCGTGTCCATGTTTCCCTTTTTTCCCTTTCTCCCGTCTCTCCCTCAGGGCTCGGTCACTGCCGAGACCGCGTAGGTCCCGAAGGTCTCCCGCACCAGGCTCAAGGCTTCCGAGGAGTAGAGGAGGTCGACGGTCCCGTTCACCCAGAGGAGCACGGTGCTTCCCTGGATCACGTCTCCGCCGATGCAGATCGTCCCGCGCAGCCGCCGGGTCCCGGCCCCTCCATTCATCACGACCCGGCCCGTCACGAAGATGTAGCCGACGTAGTCCCACCCTCCGGAGATCACGAGGTCCCCGTCGACGAGGAGGATCCCGGCCCCCCCGGAGCCCCCTCCCATCTGGAGGGTGCCGTTCGACTTCGTGATGACGTAGTTCCCCGTCGCCTCGTTCCCGAGCATGCCGGTGTAGACCCCGGTGTAGTTGTTGAAGACGACCGAGGCGCGCGGGCTCAAGGCCGAGATGACGTTCTCGATGAAGTCCGGGTCGGGGGGGGTGTAGGAGGTCACGCTCGGCAAGCCCCCCTGCCCCGTCACGTTGTCCTGCTGCGTCGCCGAGAGCTGGGTGACCACGGCCGTCGGGTCGCCGTTGATCGCGATCCCGTAGAGAGGGCTCGCGGGACCGGGGGTCCCGTCGAGGTTCTGGTCGTTCCCGCTGACCTCGAAGGCGTTCCCCTGGAAGGTCACGTCCGCGTTCGGGTCGTCGAGGTAGACCGTCCCGTCCGGATCGGGAAGCGTCAGCGGGCTCCGCTGGAGCCAGCCCGTGAGCGCGCGGGTGACTCCACCGATCGCGGCGCTCGTGCGGACGCGGATGACCGTCTCATTGTTGTCAGCGGCGTCGGTCATGCCGTCCCCGTCGTTGTCGATCCCGTCGCTCGCCCAGGAGACGAGGGTCGCGCTCACCTGTTCGTCCGCCTCGTCGACCGTCCCGTCCCCGTCGTTGTCGAGGCCGTCCCCGCTCCAGTCGATCGCCCCGTTCTCCCCGAGCGTGCCGGCGTTGACGAGGACGGCCGCCTCGTCGAGGGTCGACTCGGCGAGCTGGAGCGAGCGCTTCGCGCGCGCCTGCTCGAGGACGCGCCCCTGGCGGACGCGCTCGACGGTGAGGAGCCCCGCGACCCCTCCCGCGACGACGACGATCGTCAGGAGCAGGAACGCCATGATGCTCCCGCGCTCACCCGCCGCCCTTCCCCGTTCCATCCCACCCATGGCCACCCTCCCGCGCCCCGCCCGGGCGCCCTCTTCCCCTAGTTGTTCCGCAGGCGGATCGTCCGGACGACCCGGTGGGCCCTCGAGTTCCCGCCGAGCTCCGGGATCCTCGACTCGAGGGTGACGACGAGCGCCCTCCCCTCGAGCCGCATCGCGAACTCCGTCACCCCCCGCGCGATCTCCGCGGCCATCCCGGTCGAGTCGACGAGGAAGATCGAGCCCTCGTCGACCATGCCGTCCGCGTCGTCGTCCGTCCCGTTGGCGGCCTCGGCGGCCTCCATCGTGAAGCGGAGCGTGAAGGGGTTGCCGTAGAGCACGGTCGTCGTCGTGAAGCCGGTGGCCCGCTGGAACTGCATCTCCGAGTAGTCGGTCCCCTCCACCGGGGGCTCGAGGCCGAGCCCTCCCTGGACCTGGAGGCGGGAGATCGCCGCCGTCCGGACCTCGCGGTCGATCCGGTCCGCGACCCGGTTCGTCCGCTCGACGACCTCCCCGGCCCGGTCGCTCTCGCGGATCCCGCGGAGCGCCGAGCGCTCGACGCCGAGGATCACGAGGGCGAGGGACATGAAGGTCGTCAGCGCCGCGAGGACCTCGACGAACGTGGTCCCGCGGCAGCCCTTCCCGCTCGAACGTCCATCCTTCGCCATGGCTAGTCCCGATCCGAAAGGAGCGTCACGAGGCGGACCGTGCGGTCGCCCGAGACGCCTCGCCACTGGACGGTCGCGATCGCGCGCACGAGCCTGCCGGCGGCCGCCGCCGGGAGGCCGGCGACGTTCTCGACGACGACGGTCCCCGCGCTGGCGGCGGGCGCGACGGGCGTCAGGTCGCTCGCCCCGTCGCCGTTCATGTCGACGCCGAAGGCGACGCCCGCGCCGTAGGTCGCCAGGAGGTCGTCGAAGTCGGCCGCGCGCACGATCTCGAGCTGCGCGCGGGCGGCGGCCGTCGCCGCCTGGACCTCCGTGTAGGAGCGACGCAGGTTCGTCAGGGCGTTCAGCCCCGCGGCCACGCCGACGAGCCCCACGAGGAGGATCCCGTTCCCGATCAGGACCTCGACGAGCGTGAATCCCCTCGGGCCGCACCTTCCGCGTCGTTTCATGCCGTCTTCCCCCGGTCCCCGCGCGGCGGGTCCCCTACCCGCGGCGCTCCGGGATCCGTGCCAAAGTATACGGAGATCGTCAAATAGGACTTCCTACCGGGCCCCCTCGCGGAGGAAGGCCCCCGTCCGCTCCCTCCAGCGCGCGAGCGCGAGGAGGCCCCACAGGCGCGCGGCGCGGTCCCCGCGGCCGGCGCGGAACTCCCGCACCCCGCGCTCGACCTCCTCCCGGACGAGCCACCCCTCCCCCGCGAGGCGCGCGGGATCGAGGAGCCCGCCGCGCCCGAGGAGCCGCCGCATCCAGCCCGCGAGCGGGATCGCGAAGCCGCGTTTCCTGCCCGCGAACCACGCGCGCGGGAACCGGCGCGCGAGGAGCGAGCGGAGGAAGACCTTCGAGCGGCGCCCGCGCAGCTTCTCGGAGAGGGGGAGCGAGGAGGCGAGGGCGACGACGCGCGGGTCGAGGAGGGGGCAGCGCGCCTCGAGGCCGAAGGCCATCGTCGCCCGGTCGACCTTCGCGAGGAGGTCGTCGACGAGATAGGTCCGCAGGTCGGCCCGCATCGCCCTCTCCGCGGCGTCTCCCGCCCCCTCCTCGTAGGCGCGGGCGATCGCCCCCTCCGCCGGACCGCTCGACCCGAGGAGGGCGTCGACCTCCGTGGGGGGGAAGAGCCCGACGAGGCTCCCGTACGCCGCCGCCTCCCGCGGGGAACGGATCGCCTCGGCGAACCGCTCGGCACGCGAGCGCGACCCGGCTTCCGGGGCCGAGAGGATCCGGCCCCCCGTCGCGAGCGCGGAGGCCGCGGCCCTCCGCAGACCCGGAGGCCAGGAGGCGAGGCGCGCCAGGAGGCGCATCCCGCGATAGCGGTCGTAGCCGGCGAAGAGCTCGTCCCCCCCCTCGCCCGTGAGGACCGCCTTCACCGAGCCGCGCGCGGCGCGCGCGAGCGCCGCCGTCGGGAGGATCGAGGAGTCGGCGAGGGGCTCGTCGAGGATCTCCGGGAGCCGCTCGACCCATTCCTCGAGGTCGGTCGGGCGGAGCGCCTCCTCCACATGGTCCGCGCCGAGCGCCTCCGCGACCCGGCGCGCCCGGGCGGACTCGTCGAGCGAAGAGCCGGGGAGGGCGAGGGAGAAGGTCGCAAGCCTCCCGCCCGCCGAATCGACGGCGAGGGCGGCGACGAGGCTCGAATCGATCCCGCCCGAGAGGAACACGCCGACGGGGGCGTCCGCGGCGAGCCGGAGGGCGACGGCGTCCCGGAGCACCTCCTCGAGCCCGCCCTCCGCGTTCGCCCGGGGAGAGATCGGCTCCGGGGCGGGCTCCTCCGCGTCGCCGGCGACCCGGAGGAGGCTACCCGGAGTGAGCTTGCGCGCCTGCGCGTAGATGGTGGCAGGTGCGGGAACGTAGCCGAGAGTGAGGTACTCCCGGAGCGCCCGCCCGTCGACCTCCCTCCGGAAGCCCGGGAGGGTCTCGAGCGCCCGCAGCTCCGAGGCGAAGGCGAACGCCCCCGGCACGCGGGCGAAGTGGAGGGGCTTCTTGCCGATGGGATCGCGCGCGAGGAGCAGCTCCCCTCTCCGGCGATCGAGGAGGGCGAGTGAATAGGTCCCGACGGTCTCCGCCAGCGCCGCCGGGCCCCCCTCCTCCCACAGGGCGAGGAGGACCTCGGCGTCGCTCCGGGTCCGGAACGGCCTCCCCTCCCTCTCGAGGCGCTCCCGGTGGCGGCGGAAGTCGTAGATCTCGCCGTTCAGGACGAGGGCGAGATCCCCGCGCTCCATCGGCTGGGCTCCCGCCGGCGAGGGATCGACCATCGCCAGCCGGGCGTGGGCGAGGCCGACCCTCCTCCCCCCCGGAAGGTCGAAAACCTTCACCGCCGCGCCGTCGGGCCCCCGGTGCCGCATCGCCCGGACCATCCCCTCCAGCTCCGGCTCGCCGAAGGAGGTCCCCGAGGCGACGAACCCGGCGATCCCGCACATGGGGCGAGACTCTCGCTTGGCGGAGGCCCCGTCTCAACGCCCCCCGCCCAGCGCCGCCACGACATAGACGAGGATCGGGGCGGCGAGGACGAGGAGCCAGAGGAGCGAGGAGGCGACCCGGAAGCGGGCGGCGAGCGCGACCCGGTCGAGGGCGCGCGCCAGGACGAGGCGCGTCCGGCCGGGGGCCGCTGGAAGATCGAGGACGTCGTACGCCCCCCGCTCGACCGTGCCGAGCGCCCCGTCCGCGTCCGCGCACCCGGCGACGGCGACGAGGACCGCGTTCGGGAAGGCGCCGCGGAGCCGATCGAGACCCGAGGTCTCCGCCCCCCCCTCCCCGCCCGCGACGACGAGGTCGAAGGAGCGTTCCCGGGCGAGCCG
>JAKEFM010000266.1 GCA_022616055.1 Planctomycetota bacterium | reverse complement strand
TACTGGAAGGACACCGGTCCGGACCCTGGGTACGCTTTGGCCCGATAGTTGCGGGCATGGGGTTCCCCAGGGAAACACGCGGTTTTAGGACGGGCTCTTAGCTGCCGCGAGGATCGGCTGAAACTTCTTGAGACCCGCGACGACCCGCTCCGCCGCCCTCCTGGGAAGTCTCGCCATCGATCTCGCTCCTTCTTCTCGTTCCCCGTCGTGGAATCATCGGTCTGGCGCGCCCGGAAGGATCGAACCCCCCGGCCCTCCCGTGCGAAGCCAGCCGCTCCGTCCGGTCGGGCTACGAGCGCGCGTCGCGCGGGATCGTACCGTCGCCGGGGCGGATCGCCCGGAGAATTCTCTCGGCCGTCGCCTCCGGCGATTCCAGACTCGTGTCGATGACTTCTTCCGTGTACGCGTCTCCGATGCGTTCCTTGAATGCGTCCGGAGAGCAAACTCCACCCGGCTCGTACCGGCGAGCGGCGTCACCGAAATACAGACGACTCTGAGCCCCACGGTCCGCGCCGATCCGGCGTAACGTCTCCTTCAGCGGCGGCATGAGCAGGAACAGGTGGATGGAGCGGCCAGCTTCGCGGAGTACCTTCAACCAAGCCGCCGGTTCGCGCGTCGCGCCGGGGAACGATTCTCCCGCCGGTTCACCGAAACCGAGTTCGATGATGAGCGTCTCCGCATTCGAAACGAGGTCGGCGTAGCGACCATCCTTCTTGAACCGCCGTTCCGACGGGTTCCATCCGTCGTCAAGCGAGACGAGAACCGAAGAAGCGAGCTGCCTTGCGAGTTCGGACCCGACGGTACTCTTGCCGCCACACGGCGGCCCCCGAAGGACGACTGCTGTCTTGCGCGTCATGCGATCGTCGTGATCTGAACCGAGAAACGAGGGCACCAGACGCGACCGGTCACACCAGCGGATGATCTCGGAGCCCGAATTAGATCGGTCTGCGTTCCTCTCGCAAAGAGGGACCCGTCCCTCTCCCGTCCCCCGTGGGCGCTGGCGGCGCCATCCGCGCGAGGAGGAAGGCGCCGACCCTCTCGACCTCCCCCCTGAGGAAGTCGCCCGAGGGCCGGACGTACCCGTCCGTCACGTCCCCTCCCGGGAGGGCGTGGTTGAGGAGGACCTTCCTCGTCATTGGGTCGACGCGGCTCTCGAAGCACGCCGTCGCGAAGGTGTCCCGGAGCCGGTGGGGGCTGGGGAGGCCCCTCGCCCGCTTCGACGAGAGGGGGATCGCGCGGCCGTCGCGGGACCTCGTGGGGAACGCCCCCCGCCGTCGTCCGGGTAGAGGACCCGGTTCTCCTCCCGCCAGCGGCGCAGGACCTCGAGGGCCGGGGCCGACAGCGGGACGGTGAACGCGTGGTCGACCCCTCACCTCGGCCTGGGGCGGTGGACGGTGCCAGCCTCGAAGTCGAGGCGCTCCCAGCGGACGGCCCCCGCCTCGGGGCGGGTGGACGGGTCTCGGGGCGGGGGAGACCCTCTCTTATCGAACTCTTTCGAGAGGAATCGCCCCCGACCGGGTCGGGAGACCTAAACCCTTGAGTGGGTGGTGCGCCCCGCAGGGCTCGAACCTGCGACCCGGTGATTAAGAATCACCTGCTCTACCAGCTGAGCTAGGGGCGCCCGGATCGCGAAGGACGCGGAACGTAACCGCCCGGGGCGGGCCCTTCAAGGCGCCCGGTTCCTTGACTCCCCTCGGAGGAGGGCTAGCGTACCTCTCCCTTTTTCCCCACATGGTGGGTGTAGCTCAGCTTGGTTAGAGCGTCTGGCTGTGGCCCAGAAGGTCGCGGGTTCAAATCCCGTCACTCACCCCAGTCCCGAGGGTCGCGATCGGCTCGAGCCTGAGCGAAGTCCCCCCTGCTCCCGCGGGCAGGCGCGGCCTCCGGCTCCCTCTCGCCGTCCTCTCCTGCGCGGGCGCAGCCGGGCTCGCCTTCTCCCTCACGGCGCTCCCGCTCCTTCTGCGCGCCGGAAACCCGACCGCCGCGGTCCCCTGGTGGCTCCTCGGCGGGTTCGCCCTCCTCTGTCTCGTCGCGCCCGCCCTGCGGCTCGCGCGGCGCCTCGACCCACTCCGCGAGACCGGGGACTCCACCAAGGGAGGGGCGAGGATGCCCCGTGGCTGGCCGCTTCCGGTCGGAGTCTTCCTCCTCCTCGGAACGGCGCACTCCCTCGCGCTTCCCCTCCACGAAGGCGCGGACGAGGAGTCCCACTTCAAGTACGCGCAGTACCTGTCCCGGACGGGCCGCCTCCCGACCCTCTCGGATCGCGACCTCTGGATCTACGAGGCGATCCAACCTCCTCTCGCCTACGCCCTCCTCTCCCCGATCCTCGACGCGACCGGCGTCGACCGGATCGTCACGCTCGATCCCCCGAATCCGGAATTCATCCGCCCGCGAGATCCAGTAGGCAGGGGAGGGACCGATCCCTCCTTCTTCCTCCACGGCACGGACGAGGCGCTCCCCTTCGGGAGGGACGTGCGCCTCCTCCATCTCGCCCGGCTATTCGGCCTCGCCTTCGGGGCGGCGACCGTCGTCCTCGCGTGCGCGATCGGGGCCGAGGTCTTCCGCGGGAGGTCCGCCCTCGCGCTCGCCTGCGGCTGGACGGTCGCCCTCCTGCCGCAGTTCGCCCACGTCTGCGCCTCCTTCAACAACGACGGCGCCGCGGCGGCGGCGGGGGCGGCCGCGATCCTGCTCCTGATCCGGGGAGCGAGATCGGGAACGATCGGCTCGGCGGCCGCGGCGGGCCTCGCCTGCGGAGTGGCGGCGGTCGCGAAGCTCACCGGTCTCGCCTTCCTCCCGGCCGGACTTCTCGTCTTCCTCTTCCGCCCGCAGGGCGTCCCTCTACCGCGCCGGGCCCGGGCGGCCGGGGCCTTCCTCGTCGGGGCCGCGCTCGCCTGCGGATGGCTCTTCCTCGGAAACGCCCTCCTCTACGGCGATCCCCTCGAGAACCTCGCCCTTCACCATCGCGTCGATCCGCCGATGGAGGCCGTCCCGCCTCCCGCCTGGTGGAAGGACATCTTCTCCCCGATCCTCTTCCTCTCCTTCTTCGGGGTCTTCGGCTGGGCGACGGTCGTTCCGGGGGTCGTCGAGACGGCGCTCCTCGGCGTCCTCGTCGCCGCGGCCGCGGCGGGATGGGCGCGCCGGGCGCCCGGGACGAGGAACGGATGGCTTCCGGCGGCGCTGGCCCTCCTCGGCCTCGCCACGGAGGCGGCGGTGAACACCCGGTTCCATCAGCCGCAAGGGCGGCACCTCTTCTTCGTCCTCGGGGCGATCGCGCCCGCGCTGGTGGCGGGGTGGGGGGCCCTCCGTCCGACGCGGCCGGAGCGCGCCGCCGCGGCGGGGCTCTGCGCGCTCGGCCTCCTGCATGTCGCGTTGTTCGCGGGACGACTCCTCCCCGCCTTCCATCCCTTGAACGCGCGGGAGGATCCCTTCCGCTCGTTCACGACCGCGGCGGAGAGGCGCCTGCGCGAAGTCGCCTCGATCGAGGTCGAAGGTCCGGCCGACGGGAGCGAGGTGCGCGACGCCCCGTCCCTGCGCTGGTCCACCTCGACCGGCGCGCGCTACGAGGTCCAGCTCTCCATCGGCGAGGCCGACTTCGCCCGGCCCGACTGGCGCCTCGATCGCGTCGTCCGGAGGACCTACGGTCACCTCGGCCAGATGAAGAACGGGAGCTTCGAGTTCCCGACGGACGCCTGGAGCGCGCTCCCGCCTGGCGTCCCTCTCTACTGGCGGGTCGTCCGCCTTGTGCCGGTGCCGGAGGTCGAGGAGGGCTCAGGAGTGCTCGAGACGAGCGGCACCCGCCGGGTCTTCCGGGCGCCTCTCTGACGGGAGAAAGTGGCGCGCCCGGCAGGACTCGAACCTGCAGCCGGTGGGTTAGAAACCCACTGCTCTGTCCGGTTGAGCTACGGGCGCGGGAGGCGCGATCTCGGAAAGAATCTGCCCCGGAGGAGGCGATCTCAAGGGGGCGCCCCCGTGCGGAACTGAACATGGCCGGGGGCTCCTGCCGACAGTAGCCTTCCGCCCCTTCGTCTCCCGCCCGCCCCCAGACGGAGCCCGCCCCCTTGCCCGAACTTCGGAAGGACCCGATTACCGGACGGTGGGTGATCTTCTCGACCGACCGGGCTTCCCGGCCGCAGTCGATGGGGGAGGGGAAGGCCCCCGAGTCCCAGCGCGCGGAGGACTGCCCCTTCTGCGAGGGGAACGAGGGGAAGACCCCCCCCGAGATCTATTCCGTGCGGGAGTGGGGCTCGGCGACGAACGGACCGAAGTGGCGCGTGCGCGTCGTCCCGAACAAGTACCCGGCCCTCCGGATCGAGGGGGAGCTCGAGAAGCGGGGGGAGGGGATCTACGACCGGATGAACGGGGTCGGCGCGCACGAGGTGTTCATCGAGGGGCCGCGCCACCTGACGACCCCCGCCGGCCTGAGCCCGAGCCTCCTCCTCGACGCCGCGGCGGCGCACCGCGAGCGCATGCGCGACCTGCGGCGGGACCGCCGGTTCGCCTACGGGCTCCTCTTCAAGAACGTCGGGCGCACGGCCGGGGCCTCCCTCCCGCACAACCACTCCCAGCTGATCGCGACGCCCGTCGTCCCGGTCCTCGTCCAGCACGAGATGGACGGGGCGAAGCGCTTCTTCGACTACCGCGGCCGCTGCCTCTTCTGCGACATGGTCCAGCAGGAGATCTCGGACAAGGAGCGCCTCGTCGAGGCGGGGGATCGCTTCGTCGCCTTCGTCCCCTACGCCGCGCGCTTCCCGTACGAGACCTGGATCCTCCCGCGCCGGCACGCGAGCCACTTCGAGGAGCTCGAGGACGAGGACCTCGCCGCCTACGCCGCGATCCTCGGCTCGTGCCTGCGCCGCCTCGAGAAGGCGCTCGGGAACCCGCCCTACAACACGATGCTCCACTCGGGGCCCTGGGTCGGAGGCGCCCTCGAGTCCTACCACTGGCACCTCGAGGTCATTCCCCGGGTGACGACGGCGGCGGGCTTCGAGTGGGGCTCGGGCTTTTACATCAATCCCGTCCTCCCCGAGCTCGCCGCGGTGGAATTGCGCAAGGTCGTCCCCTGAGGGGGCGTCGCGGTCGGATTCGAATCGATGGATCGCGGCCCCCAGCGACTCGACCCGTCGCCACCTCCGCCGCGCTCGATCCCGCGGCCGCCCGTCCCCGGCGAGCGGTCCGATCGGCGTCCCCGTAGCCGACCTTCCCCGCGCTCCTCCCCTCGGTAGACTGCCACCGCGACCTTTCGTAGAGGACGACACTCCGAACCGGGGCCCCGTTCCGAGAGAAAGCCATGGCCACGCTCCCCAAGTCCAAGCTCGACCCGAACGACGCCGTCATGCTGCTCATCGATCACCAGAGCGGGCTCTTCCAGCTCGTCGAGGACATCGACCGCCCCAAGCTCCGGACGAACGTCGTCGCCCTCGCGAAGCTCTCCAGGCTCGCGGCGCTGCCGACCTTCACGACCGCGTCGGTGCCCGACGGCCCGAACGGACCGCTCATCCCCGAGATCCACGCGAGCAACCCCGACGCCGTCTACGTCCCTCGAACCGGGCAGATCGACGCGTGGGACAACCCGGCGTGGGTCCAGGCGATCGAGAGGACCCGGCGAAAGACCCTCATCCTCGCCGGCACGCTCACGAGCGTGTGCATGGCCTTCCCCACCCTCAGCGCTCTCGCGGCCGGGTACCGGGTCTTCAACGTCGTCGACGCCTCCGGGAACTGGTCCCGGATGGCGACGGAGATCACGCTCGCCCGCGTCGTGCAGGCGGGGGCGATCCCGATCGACACGCTCGCCCTCGTCTGCGAGGTCATGGGGACCTGGAACCGTCCGGACGCCGCGGAGTACGCGGCGATCATGACGAGCGTGATGCCGGGCTATCAGCTCCTCACCGAGAGCTACGAGAAGGCGCAGAAGGTGCAGCGAGAGGGACGCGAGACGAAGCTGGACTCGTCCGGCGCGGCCATCGCGAGGAAGAAGTAGCTCGGCCGGTCGTTCCCCCACGCTCCCCGGCCCCTGGGTCGAGTCCCCCGAGCGCGAGCGATCCATTCCGTCTGAGGGGCGTCGCTGACGAGCGCCTCCGAGCCGGCGGTTCGCCTCGAGCGAAACCGCCGGCCGGCGGTTTCACCTTTCGGTTTTCTCGAGTGCCAAAGAACCCTTCGCACCGCCCACCGTGGACCGGTCCGGATGAAACGAAAGCCGGCGGACCCTCGGGGGCCCGCCGGCGGGTGGACCGTATCGCTACTGCGCGGTCGCGAACCCTCCCAGGAGCTTCGCGAGGCGCGCGACCTCCTCCTCGTTGCGGAGCCGGACGGTCACCCGGAAGGGGTAGGTCGGGTCCTCCGTCCGCGAGAGCCGCGCGATCGCCCGGACGTTCTCCGGGAACGCCTCGATCGCCTTGTCCCCGGCCCGCTCGGCGGCCGAGGCGATCGCGTCTCCGCGGAGGCGCTTCACCTCCGCCCTGCGGACCACCGACTCCCGCGCGGCCGGGTCGTTCACCTTCGCCAGGGCGAGGGCGTGCTCGAGGGCGATCTTCCCGGCCCGGAACGCCTCCCGCACGTCGGGCGGCGAGGCGAGGAGGTCGGTCAGGCGCCGGATCTGCGTCTCGCTCAGGCGCAGCAACGAGGCGATCTCGTTCGTCGTCTTTCCGAACTCGTCGCGCAGCTTGACGACCGCGATCGCCTTCTCCGTCGCGTCGAGGGACTTCCGGGCGAGGTTCTCGGCAAGGGAAACGGCGAGGGCCTCGTCGTCGGTCGTCCCGGACGGGAGGACCGACACCTTCACCGGGTAGGCCGAGGGGGCGATCCCCTTCGTCCGGGAGAGGAAGGAGAGGGCCGCGTGGCGGCGGAAGCCGCTCACCAGCTCGAAGCGCTCCCCCTGCTTCCGGACCGTCAGGGGGTGCAGCAGCCCCTGCGCCTCGATCGAAGCGGCGAGTCCCCGGATCCCCGCGTCGGGCTTGAGGGTCCTGCGGAACCGGAACGGGCTCCCCTCGGCGTCGACGCCCGCGAGGGGGACCGTCCAGGTCTCGAGCCCGGCGTCGGAGTCGGGCGAGGCCTTCGCCTCGACCGCCGGGGCCATCTTCTCGGGCGGCGGCGCCTCGACCAGCGCCGTCGCTCCCACCGCGATTCCGTTCTCGACTGCGATCACGGAAGCACTCCTCGGGGACCCGATCGGGACCCCAGAAACGGCCCTCCCGCCGGGAAGGCGCGGACCGGTGTGAGCGACGGGGAAGGCGAGCCCCTCGAGCCTGGAGCCGGCCGGACTCCGCGGCATCGTCGGGAACGCCAACCGCGCGCCCGCGCCGGGCCTCACGCCGCGGCGAGGGAGCCTCGGCCAGGGACCCGCGCCGGGACGCCCCGGACGCACCGTCCCTCTATAGATGGAGACAATCCAGATCCGCCGATCGGCGAAGGTTTTTTCGAGGGACCCCGATCGGCGCTTCGGAGGGGTCGCGCTTCGGGACGCCCCGGCCACGCGATTCCCCTACTGATCTAGACGATCGAGAGCCTCCGATGGACGAAGGTTTTTCTCGAACGCCACCCGAGCAGGCAGTCGGAGGCGGTCGCGCGCCGGAACGCCCCGGCCGCGCGGTCCCTCTATCTAGGAAGAGACGACCGAGAGGGCCGAATCGACGCCGAATTCTTTTTCCTGCCGTTCGGGCCGACGGCGGAGGGGCCGGGACGGCCTGCGGGAGAGCGGGGTGGTCGAGATCTTCCGGGCGAGGCCCTGGCTCGAGGAGGCGTCCGGCCACTCCACTGCGGACGCCCCGACCGTCCTCGGGCACTGGATGAAGACGTGGGCCGGGAAGCACCCCGGAGGGGGAAGCGAAGGCGCTACCTCGCGCCGGCCTTCAGGAGTTGCCGCAGGCAGCCGACGACGTACTTCGCGAGGACGGCCTGCTTCTCGACGAACCGGGGCGTCCGCTCCGGGTCGAACTCGATGCCGTACCGCACCCCGCCGTCCTCCTCCGCGCGGCGGCGGACGATGCCCTCGAGGTGGAGGTCCTCGGTCGCTCGCGGGAGCCGGAGCGCGAGGCGGACCCGCTCGACCTGACCGAAGAGGAGGTCGACCTCGCGGGTGAGGAGGAGGCCGACGCCGCCCGTCGAGAGGTCGAGGACGCGGGCCGGGCCCGACTTGCCCCTGACGACGTCCTCGAGGAAGGCCCCGATCGGCTCCTGCGGATCAGGCTCGACCCGCCGGGACTTGCGGCGGTTGAAGAGGATGTGGAGGTCCTGGGCGATCAGCAGCTCGTCGAACCCCTCCTGGTTCGTGAAGTCGAAGCCGTAGTGCTGAACCGCCTCGGCTCCACTCCCCTCAATCCGGAGGTGCCTCACGACGGCGGAGACCCGCAGGGGCTTCACGATGGTCGTCCCGACGAGGACGAGTTCCGCTCGCTGGCCGACGGCGAGGGGGGCATTCGCCAGGTTCGGGAGGAC
>JAKEFM010000265.1 GCA_022616055.1 Planctomycetota bacterium | reverse complement strand
TTCCAAGCGCCGCCGAGCGCCCTCCCGAGGTCCCGGGAGGCGGCGCCGACGTTCAACGAGCAGCTCCTCGAGCAGCTCCGGCGCACCCCCTGGCTCTTCCTCTCGATCCTCGCCCACGCGGTCTTCCTCGGGGTCGCGATGCTCTTCGCGTCGGCGAGGCCCGGCGGGGACCTCCCGGCGCCGATCGTGGCGACGGTCGAGGCGCGCCCCGCGGAGTCGTTCGTCCCGCCGGAGGAGCGCCGGCCGGAGCCCGCCGTCGAGATGGAGCGGGAGGCGGAGCCCGCCGCTCCCCTGCGGGACTTCGACGCCACGGAGCTCGAGGGGACGCCCGGAGAGGAGGCGCGCGAGGGACCGAGGGGCGATCCCGGCGAGGCCTCCGACCTCCCGTTCGAGGGGAAGGGGCTGAACGACGTGATCGGGATCGGCGGAGGGGCCGGGGCGAAGTACGGCGGGCGATTCGGAGGGAAGCGCGACCTGCGGGCGGGGAGGGGGGGGCAGGGGACGGAGGAGTCCCTCCGGGCCGCCCTCGACTGGCTGGCGAAGCACCAGTCCCCCGACGGGCGCTGGGACTGCGACGGGTTCGCGCAGTCGTGCCGGGGGAGCCCCTGCGACGGGCCCGGCGAGGCGCTCCACGACATCGGGGTGAGCGGGCTCGCCCTGCTCGCCTTCCTCGGGGACGGCAACACCCACAAGGCCGGCGTCCATCGCGAGACCGTCCAGAAGGGGCTGCGATGGCTCCTCGATCAGCAGGATCCCGAGAGCGGTCTCTTCGGGGAGAAGTCGGGGAACGCCTACCTCTACGGGCACGCGATCGCCACCCTCGCCCTCTGCGAGGCCTACAACCTCTCCAACCGCAGCCCCCTCCTCAGGCTCCCCGCGCAGCGCGCCGTGAACTTCATCCACCGCGCGCGCAGCCCCTACGGGGCCTGGCGGTACCAGGAGCCGCCGACCGAGGAGAGCGACACCTCGGTCACCGGCTGGATGGTCTTCGCGCTGAAGTCGGCCGAGGACGCGGGGCTCGATCTCGACCGCGCCGCGCTCGAGGGGGCGCTCGCCTGGTTCGACCTCGTGACCGATCCGGCGACGGGCCGATGCGGGTACATGGGGAAGGGGCAGGTCTCCTCCCGCCGCATCGGGTCGGAGCGGCGCTTCCCCCCCGACCGGACGGAGTCCCTCACCGCCGTCGCCCTCCTCTGCCGCTTCTTCCTCGGCCAGACCCCGGAGAAGAACCCGGTCATGCGCCTCCACGCCGACCTGCTGCGCAGGACCCCTCCCGTCTGGGACGTGAACCCCGACCGGAGCTTCGTCGACGAGTACTACTGGTACTACGGGACCTTCGCGATGTTCCAGATGGGGGGAGAGGACTGGAGGATCTGGAACGTGGCGATGAAGAAGGCGATCCTCGACCACCAGCGAAAGGACGGGGACGCCAGGGGTTCCTGGGACCCGCTCGGGGCGTGGGGGCAGGACGGCGGGCGGGTCTACATGACCGCGATCGGGGCCCTCTGTCTCGAGGTCTACTACCGGTACGCCAAGATCCTCGGCGCGCGCTGAGCCCCGGCGCGGCTCAGCGCGTCCGCTCGATCCACCGTCGCAGCTGGGCATCGCCGGGGGCGATCCGGAGGGCCCGCTCGAACTCGGCGCGGGCGCGCGCGGGATCGGGCTCGAGGGCGCGGAGGACCCCCGAGGCCTTGGCGCGGTGGAAGGGAGGCGTCGCCGGGTCGCGGAGCGCCTCCTCGAGGAGATTGCGCACCTCCTCGGGCGCCCCCCGGTCGAACCGGAGGTAGCCGAGGTGGAGGCGCGCGATCGGGCTCGAGGGCTCGACGGCGAGGGCGTCCTCGAAGGCCTCCTCCGCGCCGCGAGCGTCCCCCGCGCGCTCGCGGAGGCGGCCGAGGGCGAACAGGAGGGGCGGCTGCCGCGGGTTCGCCGCGAGCATCTCCGAGGCGACGGAGGCGAGGCGGTCGGCCGGGGCGGCCTCCGCCGCGATCGCGTCCTCGAGGCGTCCGACGCAGACCGCGTTCGCGTAGGGGGAGGTCGGCGCCTCGCGGAGCGCCGCGGCGTAGGCGCGCAGCTCGACGAGGGCCTCCTCGCCGCGCGGAGCCCCTCCCCCGGCGAAGGCGCGGAGGAATACGGCGTGGCCCTCGAGGATCCTCCCGACCGCGCGCCAGGAGGCCTCGGCGCCCGCCGGCGGCGGCTCCCCTCCGCGCAGCCCCCGCAGGAACTCGAGGTTGACGAGCGGGAGACCCGCGCGCTCGGGCCCGCTGCGCGGAGCCTCGAACTCGATGCGACAGTCGTCGTCCCGGATCGCCGCGAGGCCGGAGAGCCCCGCGCGCAGGGCCGCGGTCCCCGCGACGCGGTGGGCCATCGCGTCGGCAGGGTCGAGCCGCGCCGCCTCCCCGATCGCCCGCGGATCCGGGACGCCGGGCCCGAGTCCCTCGCCGATCGGCGGGCCGGGCTCGGCGCGCCCCGCGAACGCGACGATGGGCGGGTTCCCCTGCGGGTAGGCGATCCAGAGGGAGGCGTTCGGGAAGACCTCGAGGGCGGTCGCGACGACCGCGCCCCACTCGGAGGGGCGCATCTGGTGGAGCGGGAGCCACTGGACGAAGAGGCCGCCGGGCGCGAGCGCGCGCCGCGCCTCCTCGTGGAACTCCCGCGTCATCAGGAGGCCGGCCCCCGCCTCCCACGGGAGGAGGAGGTCGACGACGAGAACGTCGAAGCGTTCCGAGGTCCGGCGCAGGTAGGCGCGCCCGTCCCCGATCTCGAGGCGGACGCGGGGGTCCTCCAGGACGCGGAAGTTCGTCGCCACGAAGTGGCGGGCAAGGGCCGCCACCGAGGGGACGATCTCCACGCAGGCGATCCGCTCGAGGGGGAAGCGGGACGCCGCCCCGAGGGAGTTGCCCGTCCCGAGGCCGATCCAGAGGAGGGAGCGGGCCCCGGGTTGCAGCAGGAGCGGCAGGATCCCCTGCCGTCTCTCCTGGAAGACCCCGTCGGCCCCTCCGAGGGAGTAGGTGTTGTTCACCTTGAGACGCCGCCGCCCCTGCCGGTCCTCGACGACGCAGGCGGAGGCGACGGCGTCGTCGCGGAACTCGATCGGACGCGCCTGCGGGTCGAGGGCCCTCCAGAAGCGGATCGGCGCCCCGAAGAAGGCGAGGGGGATCGCCGCCGCCAAGGCGAGGCCCGCCGCCAGGACCGCCGCGCGGGACCGAGGCGCCGCCAGGAGGGAGGCGGCGAGCCCCGCCCCCGCGGCCACCTGGAGCGAGCCCCCGATCCCGAGGGAGGGGAGGAGGAGGAATCCCGCGAGGAGCGCGCCCCCGACGGAGCCGAGCGCGTTCGCCGCGTAGACCCGGCCGGCGGCGGCGGCCGGCCCCGCCGGATGCGCGGCGACCGCGAGGGGGAGACACGCCCCGGAGAGGAAGGTCGGCAGGAGGACGACCGTCGCGGCGAAGAGCGTCTCGGCGAGCACCCGGCCCGCGAGCCCGCGCGCGCCCGCCTCCGCGAGGCGGGCGTGCGTCGCCGGATCGTCCCGGGCCGCGAGGATCGGGATCGTCGCCAGCACGGCGAGCGCCTCAAGGCCCTGGAGGCCGCCGAAGGTGGCGAGCGGCTCCCGGATCCGGCGCAGGAGCGGGCCGACCGCAAGGGAGCCGAGGGCCACGCCGGCGAGGAAGACGGCGAGGACGGCCGCGAAGGAGTAGACGCTGTTCTCGAAGAACTGCGCGAGGGCGCGCATCCAGGTCCCCTGCGCGGCGAGGGCGGCGAAGCCGGCGAGAGCGGCGGCGACCCCGATCCGGGGCGCGCGAACCGGGGCCTCCGACGGGTGTGCGGGAGCGGTTGCCCCGCCATCCCCCCGCGCCAGGAGGAAGGCCCAACCCGCGAGGAGGAGGTTCGCCGCCCCCGCGAGCCGGAGGGTTCCCCGGGTGCCCATCGCCTCGAGCAGGACGAAGCCGGCGGCGAGCGTCCCCCCCACCGCGCCGAGGGTGTTCGTCCCGTAGAGGAGGCTCGTCTCCTTCCCCCGGTCCCCGCCGCGGGCGGCGACGAGGAGGGGGAGCGTCCCGCCCATGCACGTCGCAGGAAGGAGGACCGCAAGGGCCGAGCCGATCGCGGCGAGCCCCGCGGGCGCGCGGCCGAGGGCGGAGGCGAGAAAGGGAAAGGCGAGCGCCCAGACCCCGACTCCCGCCTCAAGCCAGCCGTAGGCGCGGAGGGGCGAGCGCAGGCGGTCCGCCCGCGGGCCGAGGAGCCGCGCGCCGAGGGCGAGACCGCCGAGGAGGGAGGCGACGACGAGTGCCGCGGCGCGCGCGTCCCCGCCGAGCGCGATCCGCAGCGCCCGCGTCCAGGCGACCTCGAGCGCGAGGGCGCAGGCGCCCGACCCGAGGAAGAGGAGGGGGAGGAGCCGGCTGGCGGCGCGGGGGTCGACCGTCGGGCCTCGGGAGGGCTACTTCTTCGCGAGGGCGGCGACGGCGCGGGAGAGGACCGACTTGTGGCGCGCGGCGGAGTTGGGGTGGATGGCCCGGCGCTTGGCGGCCTTGTCGAGCTTCTTCATCGCGAGTCGAAGCTCCTCCCCCGCCTTCTTCGCGTCCCCGGCGGCCACCGCCGCCTGGACCCGCTTGAGGTAGGTCTTCGCCTCCGAGCGGCGAGCCTTGTTCCACTGGCGCCGCTTCGCCGACTTCCGCATGTTCTTCCACGCCGACGCGAGGTGAGCCATCTGCTTCTCCTATCCGGTCTTCAGGGTCTCCATCTTCGCCGCGACGTCCCGGAAGCCGATGTCGACCTCGTAGATCCGGGCGTAGTAGCCGCGCGCATCGTCCCGGGCGCCGAGCTTCTCGCACAGCGCCCCCAGGGAATACAGGATCTCCTTCGCTCGCGCGTCGGAGGCCCCGACGGCCTCGAGCGTGCGCTCGAGCTGCTTGCGGGCGAGGTCGTGGAGCCCCTTGCGCTCGAAGGCGCGGCCGAGCCCCAGCGTCGCGTCGTTCTTCCAGCGGGGGTCCCCCGCCGCCCTCTGGTACTCCCCGATCGCCTCGTCGAGGCGGCCCGCCTCCTCGAGGAGCCGGGCGTGCCGCACCCTGAGGCCCATGTCGGTCGGGTGGGCGGAGACCCTCCAGCCGACCTCCTCGACCTCGACGGCGAGCCGCGCCTTCTCGAGCTCCGCCGCCCGCGCCGCGTCCCCCTTCCCGGACCGCGCGGCCTCGACCGCCGCCTGGGCCCGGCGGATCTTCGCGTCCCCGAGCGCGACGCGCGTCTCGTAGGAGCCCGGCGCGAGCCCTGATGCCTCCTCGAGGGCGGCGACCGCCCCGTCGAAGTCCCCGCGGTCGACGAGCACGCGGCCCAGCGCCTCGGCGAGCTTGGCGTCCTTGGGGTTCTTCGCGCGCTCCCCCTTCAGGCGCGTGACCTCGTCCCCGATCTCCTCCGCCGAGCGCACGACGCGGTGGCCGCGCTCGGCCTCCCGCATCGCCTCCTTGTCCTTCACGAGCTCGCGGGAGGACCGCGCCGTCTCGTAACGGCCCCGCGCGAGCGCCCCCTCCGCGGTCAGGTCCTTCCGGGCCTTGAGCGCGTCCTGGTCGAGCGGCTGGGCCTTGAGGACCCGCTCGTAGAACCCGAGCGCCTTCGGGAGGTCGCGCTTCTTGTAGGCGAGGGCCCCCGCCCGCTTCATCGCCTCGATCGCCCCCGCGTCGGCGTCGGCGAGGGTCTCGAAGACCGCAAGAGCCGAGTCGTTGCAACCGGCCTTCTCGAGGCAGTCCCCGACCCGGTAGCCGAGCCCCGAGTTCCTCGGATCGAGGGCGAAGGCCTGCTCGTAGGCGGAGGCGGCCCGCTTCGCGTTCCTCGAGAGGAGGTAGATCCGGCCGATGAACCGGGGGATCACGCCCGTCACCAGGGCGAGGGCCTTCGGCGTCGGCCGGTACTCGTGGCGCTGCCGCAGCGCCCGGTGGAGTCCCCGCCTCGCCGCCCCGTCGTCGGGGCGGATCTCGAGGAGCTGGCGGTAGAGCGTCACCGCGAACTCGAAGTTCTTGCGGCGGATGGCCTCTTCGGCCTTCTCGATGTGGTGGGAGGTGTCCATCGATCCGGGGAGGGGCTCCGCCCCCGAGGAGATTCGGGAGGCGCCCTCTTCCCCTTCGACCCCGGACCGGACGGCCGGGATTCCGGGCGGAGGATGCTAGCCGTCGCCCGGAGGGGGGTCAACGCGGGCGGGCCTTGCGGCCGCCGCGACCGGCACTACATGCATGGCCCCCGCCCGCATCCCCGGGCGCGCGGGAGAGGAGGAGACCGATGGCCGAGCCCGTCCTCGGCGCCGAGGACCTCGACCGCCGCGTCCGCGCCGCCCACCGGCGCCGGCGGCGGGCCGAGCGCGCCCTCGCCGCCTGCCTGCGCGACGTCCGGGACCGCGGCCTCGCCGAGGCGCGCGGGTTCGCCGACGTGTTCCATTACGCGTCCCTCGCCGCGGACCTCTCGCCGGCCGAGACGTCGCGGCTCCTCGAGATCGCGGAGCCCCTCTCCCGCCTGCCGGCGATCGCGGGAGCCTTCGAGACCGGGGAACTTCCCCTCGCGAAGGTCCGCGCTCTCTGCCGCATCGCTTCCCCGGAGACCGAGGCCGGGTGGCTCGCCGAGTCCCGACTTCTTCCCGCCTGGGCCCTCGAGTCCCTCGCCGAGCGCGCCCGCTACGGCGACACGCCCCCCGAGGCCCGCTCGCGCCCGGCGCCGAGGGACGCCCCCGAGGAGCTGCCGTTCGTCCTCCGGGTCTCGGCCCAGGCGCACGCCCTCCTCACGGAGGCGCTTCGCCGCCTCCGCCGGGAGACGGGCTCGCTCGAGGAGGCGATCGTCGCCTTCGCCACGGCCCTCCTCGGTCGCGCGCGCCCGGAGGGTCAGGCCCCCCCGGCGCTCCGGCGCCCGACTTCGCCCCCCTTCCAGTGGGTGCTCTACCGGTGCGAGGCCTGCGGGGAGACCGAACTGGGCGGGTCCCCCGCGGCGACCCACGTGGGTCGCGGCCTGGCCGACGTCGCCGCGTGCGATGCCGAGAAGATCGACCTGCGCAGCGGCGCCTCCCGCTCCCGGTCGATCCCTCCCCGCATCCGCCGCGCCGTATGGCTCCGCGATCGGGGCCGCTGCCGCGCACCGGAGTGCCGCAACTCCCTCTGGGCCGACGTCCATCACGTCCGCTGGCGCTCCCGGGGCGGCGATCACCGGCCCGAGAACCTCGTCGTCCTCTGCACGACGCACCACGCGGCGGTGCACGAGGGCCGGCTCCGAATCCAGCTCGATCCCGCGGGCGGCATCTCCTGGCTCCACGCCGATGGGGGCGAGTTTGGCGCCTCCTGGACGAGGGCCGTCGCCGACGAGGAAAAGCGGTTCCCTCCGCCGCCAGCCTGAAGGCTGCAGCGGAGCCGTCCTCGCGCTCCTACGGAGCCTCGAGCTCGACGTCGACCCGCTTCCCCTCTTCCACGCTCACCTCCCGTTCCACTGGAGCGGCGCCCGGAATCTTCAGGTGAACCCTGTACTCCCCCGCGGGGAGATTCGTCACGTAGGTGGATCCGTCCATCAGGCCGACCCAGAGCCACAGGGTCCGCGCCTGCCCATCCCGGACCTCGAGTCGGGCGGCCTCGCTCCTCTGGCGTTGTTCCTCGGACGTGTCGCGGTTGTCCCATTCGGGGGGAGCGAGCCGCCCGCACTGGACGCGGACCCAGAGCTGCCCGGCCGGGACCGCTTCGAGATCGAGGACCAGCGTTCGCTCCGTCTCCCCGACGACGAGTTCATGCGCGTGCGAGGTCGCGAAGTAGGGCTCGCCCCGGAATCGATAGGTCTCGAGTTCGACCCGGTACCGACCCGGCCGGAATCCGGTCGCCTCGTAGGAGCCGTCCTTCCCGAGCCGGGCGCGCGGCCCATTGGCCCGGCCGTTCTCCCGGAACAGGACGACGACGTCCTCCAGTTCCTGGCCCGACGCGCGCACGACGCCGCGGACTCGCGCTCCTCGATCGAGCGTGACGGCAATCGGGTCGTGGGGGACCCCTGAGACGAGCTCGATTCCAGGGCGCTCCGACTCGAGGAAGCCCTCGGCCGCCACCCGGAGCGTCCAGGTTCCGGGAGGAGCCTCGACGCGGAATTGGCCGGGGCTCGTCTTCTCCCCCCAGATCGTCCGGCGAGCGGCCGAGAGCGAGGCGCGGAACTCGAGGGGCGGCACTCCGGTCTCCGCCTCGGCGACCGCGCCCTCGAGCGCGACGCGGACCTCCTCCTTCCGAGGGCCTACCGGGAGGCGCAGGACGAGGTTCACCGCATCGCTGCCGACCCCCCGTGCCGTGGCACGGACCGGTTGGCTCACCGGACGAGCCTCCTTCGGGTCTGACCAGAAAGCGACGACGTTGTAGGGCCCCTCCGGCAGGTCCCCCACCTCGAAGCGACCGTCCTCCTTTGACGCGGCCGATCCATGGCGCCGGAGGGCGGGCATTCCAGCTTGTTCGTCCCGGAAGAGCATCGGAATGGTGAGCTCCTCCGGGGACAGCGCTGGGTCCAGGACGTGGATCTGGACTCCCCGCGCGGCCGAGCCGTCGGCGAACACGACGCGTCCCGCCAACCGGCGCGCCGGGCCGACGACGACGCGCACTTCCGGAGGCTGTTCGGCCGCAGGGAGGAATGGGGCGGTCGCGGCCGGCCCGAATCCCCGGGCGCGGACGACGAGCGAGATCGGCCCCCGACGGACCCTCCAATCCGGGAAGAAGAGGCGCACGCGGCCCCCCTCGTCCGTGATCCCGGACTGAGAGGTGAGCCGCAGGGGCAGCCCTTCGAACTGCGCGCCCCACACCGGTCCTCCAGCCGAGTCGACCACGAGGAGGTCCGCGCAAGCGTCCGTCCGCAGGCGGATGTCCGGAGCCTCGACATCCTCCCCGGCGCGAAGCGGGATCTCGATCTCCGCCCCGCCCTCCGAACCCCGGACGGTCGCCTTGATCCACACGCTCGCCGGAGCGCGGGTCGCCTGGACGTCCCCGATCGCGTACCGCCCCTCGGCGTCCGTTTCCGCGACGGGATTGGTGACCCCCTCGAAGAGGGTGGGGAACCAGGCCCGCTTCCGCTCCATCGAGTACGCCCAGACCTTCACGCCAGGCGCGGGATTCCCCGAAGCGTCGACGACCCGACCGCGGACCGCGGCGGCGGTCCATAGGCGGACCGTCGCTTCCCAGGTCCCCCCGTCCGGAACGAGCACGACCTCCTCGGCCGCCGGGGCGAAACCCGGAGCCTTCGCGCCGACGTAGCCCACCAGATCTCCGCGGTTGCCCGTGCTGTGGCTCGCGGACGGATGGAATCCTCTCGACGGGATTCGAGAGAAGGTGAAGGAGCCGTCTTCCAGCGAGGTCGCTTCGCCGAGCGACCTCTGACCCCACGGATTCATGATGGAGATCGCGCCGGATGCGACACCCATCATTCCTTCAATCGACCAGAGGAACACGCGAGCCCCGGGAATCGGCGAGCCCGTCTCGGCGTCGAGGACCCGCCCTCGAAGCGTCGCGCCGCGCACCACCACCAGATCGAAGGGGGACTCGAGATCGGAGGCCTGCGTACCGAATGGCCTCTCGATCATCAGGGGAGCGAACCCCTCGGCGCGGACCTCCACCCACCACGAATGGCCGAAGGGCGACTCCTTGGCCGCTCGCCGCGAAGGGATCCCGTCGAGCCGGTAGCCGCCGTCCGCTCCCGAGTTCGCTTCGCGCTCGACCCGGACCGCCCCCATCAGTCCGAGCCATCGGACGCGGGCGCCGGGGACCGGACGACCCGCGCGGTCCTTTACGCTCCCCTCGAGGGTACGAGCCGGATCGAGCGTGACCGTGCGCTCGTCGCCCGGTCGTACGGCGTCGACGCCGGTCGGAGAGAAACCGTCTGCCTCCACGAACAAGCCGAACCGAGGGGCCTTCCCTGCAAGCGCGACTCGGAATCTTCCATCCCGGTCGCTCTCCGCCAGCGAGAGTGGCTCCGACCCGGGAGCCGCGTCCGACGGGCGAACGGCACGCGTGAGGGTCTCCGGATGGGAGACGACCCGCGCTCCCGGGATCGGGCGTCCGGACGGGTCGAGCACGACCCCCCGCGCGAAGGATCCCTCCACGGACACGGCACGGCGTTCCCCGTCCGTCGAGGACTTCGATACCGAGTCCTGCCGCCGGCCTTCGCCCGGCACCACCGAGAGGACTGCCGGCGCCGTCCCTGACCCGACAGCGGCCGTCCTCCCCGGTTCGATGGGGGGCGACGGAGGCGAGCCCTTCGGCCAGAGCACGAATCCGAGCGCCAGGAGGAGCGCCGCCGCGGCCACGGCCTTCGTCGAAACCTTCATCGCGATGACTCCCGCCAGGACTGCGGACACCGCACCCCTCCCCGCAGGAAACGCGAGCCGACCGAGCGCCACGCACCAGGCCCGGCGATCCCCGTTCCAATCCAAGTCGAGACGTGCCCGAAGGCTCTCGATCGCCCGTTTGATCCGCGTACGGACCGTCTCGACAGGGACGCCCAGCTTCTTCGCGATCGCCCGAGGGGGGAGTTCCTCGTAGAAGCGAAGGAGGACGGCCGAGCGGTAGGGCTCCTCGAGCGCGAGGACGGCCTCGAGCATGCGCCGCCGCGTCGTCTCGCGCGCGACGATCTCCTCAGCAGAAGGATGCGCCTCGGGCCGCGCGGCGGCCTCTTCCCGGCACTTCCGCCGGGCTTCGGCCCGTGCCGAACGCTTCGCGAAGTTGCGAAGGACCTTCGCGAGCCAGGACCGGGGGGCGTCGCCCGTCCGCGGCGGGTGTTCGAGCGCCGCGAGCCAAGTCTCCTGGACGAGGTCGTCCGCGCGCGCGGCGCCGCGGACGAGGCTCCGCGCGAGCGCGCGGATGAAGCTGCCGTGCGCCAGGAGCGATTGGAGGTCGTTCGGAGGTGAGGACACGGCTTCCAGGACGAGAATCCCGCGACATCCCGGATCGGTTCAAGGCCCCTTCGCACCGGGCGAGAGGCCCAGGCACTCGCCAGGGAACGTGCGCAGACCCTTACCCCGCCCCCGAGAAGACCTCGTCCGGAGAGAGCGCAGAGAGTCCGGAGGCCCGGAAGGATCCGAGAAGGATGGCGTCCGTGGTCACGAGGACCGCTCGCCGCCGCCGTTCCGCGAGGGGGAAGAGCGCCGCATCCAGAGGACCGAACTTCTGGAGGCGGTCCCTGCGCAGCTCCGACAGACGGACCACCTTCTCCTCCACCCCTAGGGCGAGGAGCTCGTCCCGAGCGAAACTCCAGAAGATGCCGACGACGTCCTCTTCCCGGCTGCCGACCCGGCGTCTCGATCGAGCGACGTGATGCATTCCGACCAGCGCTCCGGGAGGAACGAGGAGAGGACGCCGACGAGGCGACCGGACGAACTCGAGGAACGCGCAGACCGCGGAAGTCGGCCACTTCACCCCGGGCCAGTGATCCTCTCCCCCCTCGGCCGCCAGCCTCGACCGGGGGAAGTCGAAGGCGGCGCCCGAGTCGAGCAGCGTTCCCCCTCGCCCCCGCACCCGACGACCCCCGCGCTTCCCTACCGCACCGGGGGGACCTCGTAAGGCACCGCGGGAATGTCGTACTTGTCGCACAGCTCGAAGCGGAACTCGCGCAGGTCCCTCCCGATCTCTTCCGCCTCTCGGAGCAGCGTCCCGAGAGAGCGCCCGATCTCGGGGGCGCGCGCGTCGCGGCGATACGCGTCGAACCGGCGCTGGTACCCGTTCCAGAACCTCGCGACCGTGTAGTGCTCGGGAGCCTCGGTCTCGTCGTTCACGAGCTGTTCGGCCACGACGTCCGGAAACTGGGGGTCCCGAGCGGCGCCCCCCGGATACTCGGCCCTCGGGTGGGTCTTCCGGTAGTCGGCAAGCGCCCCGAGAGCCTCCCGGCGGAACTTCGGATCCCCCACGAGGGTCTCGAAGAACCGCACGGCGGCCCGCTCGAGGGCGTCCCGGACCCCGTCTCGCTTCTCGAAACGTGCCCGCCAGACCGGATGCCACTGGACGAAATCCTCGAACGCGTGCCTAGAGGCTCCGAGGAGGTACTCCCCCACGGGTCGCAGATAGTCGAGGCGCTTCGAGGAGCGGCGGAAGGTCGGGTCCCCCCGCCGGAGCACGCGCGCCTGCATGGAGAATTCGTCCAGGAGCGAGTTCAACACGAGGTGGACCCAGGTGGCGACCCGGGCAGATCCCTTCCGTGGGCGAGAGACCCTCGCACTCCGGACGGATCGTCCGCGTTCGCCCGCGCTCTTCATCGCTGGACCTCCCGCCTCCGCCGAGGGTCCATGGACCCGCAAAGGCCAGAAACGGGTCCCTATTATTGACGCGCTCGGGCGATTCGGTGACAGGGGCGGGGGTTTTTCCCTACGCCGTCGCCAGCGCGAGGATGTCCCGGGCGAGCGCCTTGATCGTCGTCCGCTCCTGGATCGTCCGCAGCCACCGTGTCGGGATGGCGCCGAGGCCCCAGAAGGCGCCCCCGAGCGCGCCCGCGATCGCGCCGATCGTGTCGGCGTCGCCGCCCGTGTTGACGATCTTGACCAGGCACTCCTCGAAGTTCTTCGCCCGGAGGAAGTGCCAGAGCGCGACCTCGAGGCTGTCGAGGACGAAGGTCTCGGGGCGCAATTCCCCCTCCCGCTTGGTCGCGACGTCGGGGAGGAGATTCGGGACGCCATCGGCGTTGTTCTCGAGAGCTTCGAAGGCGCGGTCGAGGATCTTCTTCCGGTCGGTCTCCTGGAGGGCGAGGGCGATCGTCACGCCGAGGGCGGCCGAGCCGGCCCCCGCCCGCGGATCGAGGTGCGTGAGGCGCGCCTCGGCCGCGCAGTCGCGCACGAGCGCGTTGAGATCGCGGTGGCGCAGGAGCGCCAGGGGCGCGCAGCGCATCATCGCGCCGTTGCCGGCCGTCTCGCCCCGAACGATCTCGCTCGCCCGCGTGGCGGCCTCCTTCCAGTCCCCCCCGTCGTCGACTTGGCGCAGGGCCGCGCGGATCGTGTTCCCGATGTCCTTCGGCCCCGTGCGGTACCAGCGGAGGTAGCGCTGCATCACGTCGGCGGGGTCGAAGCCCTTCTTCGCGACGAGGCTCTCGGCGAGGGCGAGGGCCATCGCCGTGTCGTCCGTCGTCTCCCCCGGGCGCAGGTCGAGCCACCCGCCGCCGATCATCTCCGTCACCGTCGCGTGCCGGATCCCGATCTGGTCCCGCGTGAGGAACTCGAGGGGCCCGCCGAGCGCGTCGCCGACGGCGAGGCCGAGGAGGCAGCCTTCGAACTTTTCGATCACGGCGTTCGGTTCCCCGCGGAGGGTGGACGGCCGGGGAAGATAGCGGGAGCGCGGAGCGGGCGCGACCCCTACCGCGGCCTCCGCGCGGGGACTACATTCGTTCTTCTCCCCGCGACGAAAGAGCCCCGCCTTGCAGATCGTCCTCTACCCCGACCCGATCCTCCGGAAGCCCACCTCGTGCGTGGAGCGCTTCGACGAGGATCTCCGGAGCCTCGCGCGCGAGATGCTCGAGACGATGTACCGCGCGCGCGGCGTGGGGCTTGCCGCCCCGCAGGTCGGGGACGGCCGGCGACTCCTCGTCCTCAATCCGACCGGCGACCCCAAGCAGCGCGAGGCGGAGCGGGTCCTCGTCAACGTCCGGGTCCTGCGGAGGAAGGGGGAGGTCTGGGGAGAGGAGGGGTGCCTCAGCTTCCCCCGGATCTACGCCGAGATCGCGCGCGCGGAGACGGTGCTCTTCGAGTCGGCCGACCTCGACGGGAAGGCGGCGAAGGAGGAGGCGACCGGATTCCTCGCCCGGATCGTCCAGCACGAGGGGGACCACCTCGACGGGGTGCTCTTCGTCGACCGGATGTCCCCGGGCGACCGGATCCGCGTGAAGCCGCTCCTGCGCGGGCTGGAGGAGCGCTTCAAGGAAGGCCGGGGGAGGATCGAGCCCGCCGAGGCGGAGCCGGAGCCGGTCGCGGGCGAGGCGCGCGGGGCGAAACCCGCGCTCTAGGAAGCCGCGCCCTTCTCGAGCTCCTCCTTCTCCGGGAGGAGCGCCCTCGCCGCGGCGCGCACGCCCGTGAACTCCTTCACGAGGAGGTCGAGGAGCCTGGGGACGCTGTCGAGCTGCCCCGTCGCCGCCTGCTCCTCGACGATGCTGGCGAGGTCCCCGAAGCGCGTCGCCCCGAAGTTCAGCCCCGCCCCCCTCAACCGGTGCGCGAGCCGCTCGCAGGCAGGGGCGTCCGCCCGGTCGGCGGCGCGCTTGAGCTCGGCGAGCCCCTGCTCGGCTCCCGCGAGGAAGAGCCCGACCGTCTCGCCGAGGATGGCGAGGTCCTCGAGCATGCCGAGATCCCGCAGCCGCTCGATGATCGCGTCGGCGGGATCCTTCGACGCCTCCTCGGCCGTGAAGACGGCGGGCGCGGGGCGCGGCTCCGGGCGCGGAGGCTCCGGGACTACGCCCGGCCGGAGGGTGAAGCGGGCGAGCTCGTTGCCGAGCTCGGCGGCCCGGATCGGCTTCGTGAGGTAGCCGTCCATCCCCGCCTGGAGGCAGCGCTCCCGATCCCCGCTCATCGCCTTGGCCGTCATCGCGACGATCGGGACCCGATCCTTCGTCCCCTGCTCGCGCTTGCGGATCTCCGCCGTCGCCTCGATCCCGTCCATCTCGGGCATCTGGACGTCCATCAGCACGACGTCGTAGCGCGTGCGGGCGGTCGCCTCGACCGCCTCCCGTCCGTTGACGGCGAAGTCGACCCGGTGGCCCCCCTTCGAGAGCATCGCCGCAGCCAAGCGCCGATTGACCGGGTCGTCCTCGGTGAGGAGGAGGCGCAGGGGGCGGGAGGGGGCGAGGAGGCCTCCCTCCTCCTTCTCCGCCTCCGCCTTCGCTCCTGCGCCCGCCGCGAGGACGAGGGCCTCGCGGAGGGGGGAGGTGCGGACGGGCCGCTGCAGGACGGCGACATACCCCTCCCTCGGACGGAGGCTTCCCCCGGTCGAGCGCCCCGCGGCGAGGAGGATGAGGGAGGTCGGAGCCGTCGCCGGGTCCCCCCGGAGCGCGTCGAGGAAGGCGGAGGACTCCGAACCGGGGACCCCCTGGTCGATGAGGGCGACGCGGAAGGGGTTCCCCTCCTCCGAGGCCTCGAGGAGGGCGGCGGCCGCCTTCGCGCCGCGGGTGAAGGGGGAGACTCGGCAGCCGAGGGTCCGGAGGAGGGCGCGCAGAGAATGGCTCTCCTGCCGGTCCTCGACCAGGACGAGGGCGCGCAGACCGCCGAGGTCGGCGAAGTCGCGGCCGTCCTGCTTGGGGAGCGCGACCTCGACGGTGAAGGTGCTCCCGGCGTCCGGCCGGCTCTCGACCTCGATCGTCCCTCCCATCAGGTCGACGAACCGCTTGGAGATCGCCAGACCGAGTCCCGTCCCGCCGTAGCGGCGCGTCGTCGAGCCGTCGACCTGGGTGAAGGGCTGGAACAGGGCGCTCAGCCGCTCGGGGGGGATCCCGACCCCGGTGTCGCGGACGATGAAGCGGACGTCCGCCTTGTTCTCGAGCGCGTCGGAGACCTCGGCGAGGAGCTCGACCCTCCCCCGCTCCGTGAACTTGATCGCGTTCCCGACGAGGTTGAGGAGGATCTGCCGCAGCCGCGTGGGGTCGCCGAAGAGGAAGGGCCAGGCGCCCGGGGCGGTCTTGTAGACCAGCTCGAGCCCCTTCTCCTTCGCGCGCGGGGCGAAGAGGTCCCCGACCCCCTCGACGAGCTCCCGGAGGTCGAACTCCGTCTCCTCGAGCTCGACCTTCCCCGCCTCGACCTTCGAGAAGTCGAGCGTGTCGTTGAGGACCGTGAGGAGCGCCTCCCCGGAGGCCTTCACCGTCTCCAAGTACTCGCGCTGGCGGGCGTCGAGGGGGGTCTCGAGGAGGAGGTCGACGAACCCGAGGATCCCGTGCATCGGGGTGCGGATCTCGTGGCTCACGTTCGCGAGGAACTCGCTCTTCGCCCGGGCCGCCTCGAGCGCCTCCTCGCGCGCCCCCGCGAGCGCGCGGTTGCGCTCCCCGAGGAGGCGCGCCTTCTCCTCGAGCTCCCGCTGCAGCCGCACGAGCCGCGCCTCCCGCTCGACCTCGGCCGACACGTCCCGCTGGATCGCGACGTGGCCCGTCACTCCCCCGCCGGGTCCCGCGAGGGGGGCGATCGCCACGGCGGCGTGGTAGAGGGAGCCGTCCTTGCGGCGGTTGAGGAGCCGCCCCGACCAGGGCTTCCCCTCGGAGATCGTGCTCCAGAGGGTCGCGTAGGTCTCCGGGGGATGGGCCCCGCTCTTGAGGAGGCGCGGAGTCTGCCCGACCGCCTCCTCGGGGGAGTAGCCGGTGACGGTGGAGAAGGCGGGGTTCACCCACAGGATCGTGCCGCGGGCGTCCGTGGTGAAGATCGCGTCGGCGGCGGCCTCCGCGGCCTGCGCGAGGCGCTGCATCTCCTCCTGCATCCGGCGGCGCTCGCGCACGTCCCGGGCCGTCGCCGTGAAGAAGCAGCGCCCCCCCTCCTCGAAGCCCGAGACGCCGAGCTCGAGAGGGAGGGCCGAGCCGTCCCGCCGCCGGCCCTCGACCTCGACGAGGCCCCTCCCCGCGAGCCTTCCCTCGACCCGCTCGAGGCGCAGCGGCGAGCCCTCCTCCTCCGGCGAGCCCGACGGGATGAGCTCGCGGACCTCGAGGCCGACCCCCTCGCCCGGCTCGAGCCCGAAGATCGCCTCGGCCGCCACGTTCATCGCGCAGATCGTCCCCGCGTCGTCGACGGTGAGCACGCCGTCGGCCAGGGTCTCGAGGACCCGGCGGTGTCGCGCCTCGCGCTCGAGGAGCCGCTCCTGCGCGGTGAGCCGCGACATCTCGGCCTCCGCGCGGCGCTGGCAGATGCGGAAGACGGCGCGCTGCTGCGCGGTCGGCTCGAAGGGGGCGTCGTGCAGGGCGGCGAGGACGCCGACCTTCTCCCCCGCCGGATCGAGGAGGGGAGCCCCGTAGTAGCCGACGACCCCCCACTCCCCGAGCCGCCGGTCGCGGGGGAACTGCTCGGCGACCCCCCTCGGGAAGTGCACGGTCCCCTCGTGCAGGACCGCCTCGTCGGGGGCGCCGGCGATCTCGTAGTCCGCCCCCGGGAGGGCGGAGCCCGAGTCCGCGAACCCGAGGCAGTGGAGGAGGGGATCCCCGGGGGAGTAGCGCCCCACGACGACCCAGCGGCAGCCGAGCGCGCTCGCCACCGCGCCCGCGAGGCCCCCGAAGAACTCCGCGGCCTCGTCCCCTGGCGCGAACTCCGCCACCGAACGGAGGAAGTGCTCGGCGTCCTCGGCCTTCTGCCGGTCGCGGCCGGCCCTTCGGTGCAGGAGGATCGTCGCCGCGGCGCACGCGCCCGCGAAGAGGGCGAGGAGGACGAGGCCCCGGACGTTTCCCCGCGCCCCGTCGATCGCCTGCCCGAGTCGGTCGCGGGCCGCCCCCTGGATCCAGCCGAGCTCGCGCAGCGCCTCGACCGCCGCCGCGTCGGCGGCGAGGACGGCCCTCGCCGCGGCCTGCTCGCGCTTGCGGGCGTCGGACTCCGCCCCCGTCGGGGAGCCGAGCCGCTGGCGCTCGGAGGCCTGGTAGAGCGCCTCCGCCATCATCGAGCGCGCCTCCGCCGACTTCGCCTGGACGCCGGCGAGGACCTTCTCGAGCTCGGGCTCCATCCGCAGCGTCGTGCGCAGCAGCGCCGTCGCCTCGGCGAGCTCGGCCTCCTTCTTCTCGACCGCCTCCCGCACCCGGCCGACGTCCCACTCGACGAAGAGGTCGTCCGCGACCGCGGTGAGGCCCGCCAGCCGGCTGTTCAGCCCGTTCGAGGCGGCGAGGATCCCGCTCGCCCGGTCGGCCTCCCGGGCGAGGCTCGACTCCCTCAGGACCGCCCAGACGGACCAGGAGCAGAGGAGGATGAGCCCGAACGCGGCCGTCCAGCGGCCGGATCGGCTCGGCCTCTCGGGGGGCGGAGGCGCGTCGGGAGGCGCGACCTCGACTTCGGGCTGTTCGTCCACGGACACGGGACCGCCTCGACGCACCTTCGGCGCGAGCGGGCGGCGATCCGGTATCGGAGGGAAAGGCTTTCTCCTTGAGGGGTTCGGAACGTCCATTCCGCGCCTCGCCCGATACGATTCGCCGCTTCCTCCCCGCCCGACCGCCAGATGCAGACCGTCCTCGATCCCCGGAAGCCCTTCGCGCCGCCTCCGAACGGCTCGGCCGCGACCGTCGGGGTCTTCGACGGGGTCCACCTGGGCCACCAGGAGATCCTCCGGACGACCGTCCGGCGCGCTCGCGCGCTCGACGGCGCGGCGGCGGTCCTCACCTTCCGCAGACACCCGCGCCGACTCCTAACCGGGAAGGCGCCCCCGCAGATCACCTCCCTCGAACACCGCCTCGTCCTCCTCGAGCGCGCCGGAGCCGATCTCGTCCTGGTCGCGGACTTCGACGAGAACCTCCGCGACACCTCCGCGGAGGACTTCGTCCGCCACTGGCTGGTCGGGCGCCTCGGCGCCCGTGCCGTCGTCCTCGGTCCGGACGCGAAGGTCGGAAAGAACCGGGAGGGGAACCCGGCCCGGCTCGCGGAGATGGGAGCCTTCCTCGGCTTCGAGGTCCTCGTCGTGCCCCCGGTCCTCGTCGGCGGGCGGCCCGCCCGGTCGAGCGCGATCCGCGAGGCGATCGCCTCCGGCGACCTCGCGACCGCGGCGGCCCTCCTCGGCCGGCCCGTCTCGGTGATGGGGACGGTCGTCCACGGCGACGGTCGCGGCCGCGCGATCGGGTTCCCGACGGCGAACCTGAACCTCCACCACGAGCTGCGCCCGCCGCGCGGGGTTTACGCCGTCGACGCTGTCCTCGACGGCGGACGGCGCCGCGGTGTCGCGAACCTCGGCGTGCGGCCGACCTTCGGCGGGGCGCAGGGGGAAGTCGTCGAGGTCCACCTCCCGGGCTTCTCGGGAGACCTCTACGGCAAGACGCTGGAGGTCGAGTTCCTGGCGAAGCTGCGGGAGGAGAGACACTTCGCCGGAGTCGAGGAGCTGCGCGCCGCGATCCGGGCGGACGTCGAGGCCGCCCTCGCCCTTCGTTGACGCCTTCCTCAGCGGGGGTCGGAGTGGAGGGGGCTTGACGGGCGCTACACCCCCGTCGCCGCCGGGATCCTCCGCGGGCTCTACCGCTCGTTCGGGGTCGACATCGCGGCGGAGAGGCCGCGCGTCTAGTCTCGCCCGCGAGATGCCGCCTGCGGGGTGGGAGCCTCCATCGTCTGCCAAGCCCTCTTTTTCTCCTCGGTCGTGAGGACCTCCTGCACCGTCCCCTCAAAGAGCTCCACGATGCTGTGAAAGTCCCAGTGCTTCGGGGTGCGCACCGGCCCCGGGTCGAGGGAGTCGGCGAACCTCGCCATCCCGAACGCGAATTCCCTCATCGCCGATGCGAGGGCCTTCCTCTTCTCCTTAACGCCCGCGCCTTCGCCGAGCCTCAGGAACCCCTCGCATGCGCCGTCCGCCCCCTCGAAGGGGACCGGAATGCTCGGTCGCGAGTTCGTCACTCTGGGCCTCCGTCGGTCGCGCACGCGATCATCGGCCGCCGGGGGGGCGGGGCGTTAGGGGGAGGGTCGGGTCGCGCGGTCCGAGGCCGGACCGCTACGGGAGCGCGAGAACCTCGTCACCCACCCGGTCCAGAAGGGCGAGGTTGCGCCAGTACCTCGTCACGTCGACGCTGTTCAAGACCTCAAGGGCCTCGACCCTGGTTCGAGTCTCAGGTGCCTCCCCCCGCTCAACCTGACCCCGAACCCCCTCGTCTCCTGGTCCCAGGACAGGGTCGAGGTCCACCTCCTGGGCTGGGAGACCTCTACGGCAAGACGCTGGAGGTCGAATTCCTGGCGAAGCTGCGGGAGGAGCGGCGCTTCGCCGGAGTCGAGGAGCTGCGAGCTGCGATCCGGGCGGACGTCGAGGCCGCCCTCGCCCTTCGTTGACGCGATCCTTCCCTGCGGCTAGCGTCCTTCGCCCCCCGTGTGGGTGGGTAGCTCAGCAGGTAGAGCACGTGACTGAAAATCACGGGGTCGCCGGTTCAATTCCGGCCTCACCCACCACCTCCTAGAAACCGGGGAGAAGCGGACCCCGGGCGATCCGCGGCCGGAAGCTACTTCGCGCCGCGCGGCTTGGCGGAGGAGGGCGGCGGCTTCGCCGGCCCCGGATCCGGCGGGTGGCTCCCCGCCCGCGGCTTCTTCGCGTCGCGCCCCGGGGCCCGGCCTTTCCCCTCCGGACTCGCTCCGGGTTTCTTCTCCGGCATCCCGGCCGCCGCGGCGACGAAGGGATCGTCGAGGAGTCCGAGCGGATCGGGTTTCGCCGGGGAATCGAAGGTGCGGCCGGTCGTCGGGGCACCCTCGGCAGGGGCGGTGCCCGAAGCCTTCTCGGGGGCCTGTCCCTGGGCCTTCCCCGCGCCGGGGGTCGGAAAGTTGGCGAGGAGCGCGAGGTCCTTGAGCTTGAGCGGCGGGCCTGGCGGACGGCGGGCCTTTCCGGTCTCGTCGGACTCGCCCTCCGGCGTGCCCGGGAAGTGCGAGCGGCCATCCCAGGTCGCGACCGAGTTCTCCGCCGAGAGGGCAGCCGAAGGATCGCCGGAAGGCTCGCCCGCGTTCCTGGAACGGAGAGCCCAGAAGAAGGCGGCCGCGAGTCCGGCGACGAGGGGGCCGAGAGGGAGGAGGAGGGAGAAGTTCGGCGTCGCACGGGGCGCGAGGAAGCGCGCGTCCTCGATCGCGAAGCGGCCGTTCCCCCCCTTGACCACCTGGATCCCGGTCCGGAGGAGCCCGAGGAACGCGTCGGCCCACAACACTCCGAGCGCGACGACGGCACCGACGAGCACTCGCCTCTGACTCCTGTTCATTCGGATCTCCCAGGCGACATCCCTCCCTCGCGCCCCCGTCATCGGCCGATCCCCATCCGGGTCCTGACACCCGCGACCGGGGGAAGGAGGCGCAGGGCGCGGTTCGCCGCCGGAAACCGCTGGCAGAGAAGCGGGTTACGCGCCCGGTCGACGATCCCGGGTTGGCCGGTTCCGTCGCCCGATCCGGGACCGGCGTCGCCGATCCCCCTCCTCGCCCCGGGGCCGGCTCCCGGTTAGCCTCTTTCCTGCAACAGGTTGACCCCGTCCGATGAGTGAGTTCCACCTTCGCCCCCTCCTCCTTCCCCTCGCCCTCCTCCTCGACGGCCGGGGGGCGGATGCAGCGGATCACCCGACCTACGGCATCGAGAGATTCCTGCAGACGAAGAGCGCGGCAGGGGGGTCCTTCTCGCCGGACGGACGCTGGATCGCGTTCCGGTCGAACCTCACGGGGGTCGCCCAGATCTGGAAGGTCCCCGTCGAGGGAGGGTGGCCCGAACAGGTCACCTTCTTCGAGGAGCGCATCCTCGGCCACGAGTGGTCGCCGACGGGGGAGTGGATCGCCTTCGAGATGGACGTCGGCGGGAACGAGCGCGGGCAGATCTTCGTCGTCTCCCCCGACGGCTCCGTCGTCCGCGACCTGACGAACCGTCCCGACGCGATCCACCGGTTCGGCGGCTGGTCGAAGGACGGGAAGCGGATCGCCTTCTCGAGCAACCGGCGCAAGGCCGGGCACTTCGACGTCTACGTCTGCGACGTCGCGACGGGGGAGAGCCGCTGCGTCCTCGAGGAGGACGCCCTCTTCGGCGCGGCGGGCTTCTCGCCGGACGGGAAGAGGCTCCTCGTCTCCCGGAGCAACGCGAGCCTCGACGACGACCTCTTCGTCCTCGACCTCGAGACGGGGGCGAAGGAGCACCTGACGCCCCACGAGGGACGGGCGGTCCACACGGGGGAGTGGTCGGCCGACGGGCGCTCCCTCTTCGTGGTCACGAACTCCGGCCGCGAGTTCGGCGCGCTGCTGCGCCTCGAGCTCGACACGAAGAGATGGACGCCACTCGCCGAGCCGCAGTGGGACATCGAGGGGGTCGAGGCCTCCCCCGACGGGCGCTTCCTCGCCTACTCGACGAATGTCGAGGGACGGAGCGAGCTGACGGTCCGCTCCCTCGCCGACGGCTCGGAGCGGAAGGTCCCCTTCGAGCCCGGGACCGCCGGGGCGGGCGCCTTCTCCCGCGACGGGAGGGCGCTCGTCACCACCTTTTCCGGTCCCCGCGACAACGGCGACGTCTGGATCTACGAGATCGGCACGGGCGCGCTGCGCCAGGTGACGCGCTCCCCGCGCGGGGGGATCCCGCGCGCCGCCCTCGCCGCCCCCCAGTTCGTCCGGTACGAGACCTTCGACGGCCGCCGGATCCCCGCGCTCTTCTACCGGCCCCAGGATCTCAAGGCCGGCGAAAAGGTCCCCTGCGTGGTGCTGTTCCACGGCGGGCCGGAGGGGCAGTCGCGGCCGACCTTCGACGCGATCGCCCAGTACCTCGTCCACAACGGCTACGCCGTCTTCCTCCCAAACGTCCGCGGCTCGACCGGCTACGGGCGGACCTTCACCCACCTCGACGACGTGCGCGGGCGCGAGGACTCCGTGCGCGACGGGGCGGCGGGGGTCGAGTGGCTGCGCCAGTCCGGCGTCGTCGACCCGGGCAAGATCGCCGCGTACGGGGGCTCCTACGGCGGCTACATGGTGCTCGCCTCCCTCACGCTGCACCCGGACCTGTGGGCCGCCGGCGTCGATTTCGTCGGGATCGCGAACTTCGTCACCTTCCTCGAGAAGACCGGACCCGAGCGGCGCGCGCACCGGGCCTCGGAGTACGGCGACCCGGAGGTCGACCGCGACTTCCTCGTCTCGATCTCCCCCCTCCACAAGGTCGACCGGATCGCCTGCCCCCTGATGGTCGTGCACGGGGCGAACGACCGGCGCGTCCCGATCGGCGAGGCGGAGCAGATCGTGGAGGCGCTTCGCGGTCGGGGCCGGACCGTCGAGTACCTCCGGTACGACGACGAGGGGCACGGCCTCTCGAAGCTCAAGAACCGCCTCGACGCCTATCCGAAGGTCGTCGCCTTCCTCGACCGCGTCCTAGGGCGGAGCCCCGACGGGTCCTCCGGCGTCCCCTCCCCCGCCTCGAGCGATCGCTGATCGGCCGGGTTTCGCGGGGCGCCCTCTGCAGTCTCTCTCCGGGGTCCCCGCGGGGGCGAGAGGATGATCGGCCGCCGGCTCTCCCACTTCACCGTCCTCGAGCGGCTCGGCGCGGGGGCGATGGGAGAGGTCTACCGCGCCCGCGACGAAAACCTCGGGCGCGAGGTCGCGCTCAAGGTCCTCCACCCCTCCTTCGCCGCCGACTCCGAGCGCAAGGAGCGCTTCCTCCGGGAGGCCCACCTCACCTCCCTCCTCTCCCACCCGAACATCGCCACCGTCTACGCCGCCGACGAGGTCGAGGGGGTGCTCTTCTTCGCGATGGAGCTCGTCCGGGGGGAGACCCTCGAGTCGAGGGTCCGGTCCGGGGGACTGACGCGGGAGGAGCTGATCGACCTCGCCATCCCGATCGCCGAGGGGCTCGCCGAGGCCCACCGGACGGGCGTCGTCCACCGCGACCTCAAGCCCGCCAACGTCATGATCGACGCGCGCGGGCGGGTGAAGATCCTCGACTTCGGGCTCTCCCGGCCGACGGAGAGCCTCGACTCGACCTCCCCGGGCCTCACCGCGAGCGGGAGCGTGATGGGGACCCCCTACTACATGTCCCCCGAACAGATGCGGGGGAAGAAGGTGGACGGGCGGAGCGACCTCTTCTCGCTCGGCGTAACGCTCTACCAGCTCGCCACGGGGTACCGGCCGTTCCGGGGGGAGACGCTCGGCGAGGTGATGGAGGCGGTGTTCCAGGCGGAGCCTCCCCCCGCCGACCGGTCGAACCCGAGCGCCGGCGCGGACCTCGCCTCCACGATCACGCGGCTCCTCGTGAAGGACCCGGAGAGGCGCTTCCAGTCGGCCGACGATCTCCTCGCCGAGCTGCGCGGACTCAAGATCGGGCAGACGGTCGTGGCGCGGCCGGCTCCGGTGGCGGCGCGGCGTTTCCCGGCGTGGGCGAAGGTCGCCGCGGCCGGCGCCGGCGCGGTCTCGCTCGGCCTCGGCCTCCTCTTCCTCCTGCGCGGAGGCGGACCCGAGCCGCCGAGACCGCCGGGGAGGCCCCTCCTCGCGATCCTCCCCCTGAAGATCCTCGAGCCCGACGCGGACGCGGAGAAGATCAAGCAGACCATCCTCTACTCCCTCCCCGAGGCGCTCGAGTGCCCCGCCGTCGAGATCCTCTCCCCGACGTTCCTCAAGGACCTGGCGAGGAAGTCGGGGATCGAGTCGCTCGACTCGGAGAACGGGACCGACGTCGCGCGGGCGGCCGGCGCGAGCCTCATCGTCTCCGGGACGATCCTGCCGGAGCCGACGGGGTTCGCGCTCCATTGCGAGCTGCGGACCCTCGACGGGAAGGTCCGCGCGAGCCCCCGGATCCCCCGCGTCCGCCTCCAGGAGGTCCGCGAGGCGGTCGAGGCCCTCGCCGCGCAGGTCCTCGCCCCCCTCGGGGTCTCCCCGGAGAAGGCGCGCCCCCTGCTCGCCACGCTCTCCGGCGCATCCCTCGCCCTCCAGGCGTTCGCCGACGGGCTCGCCGCGATGGAGCGGCTCGATGCCCCGGGAGCGGAGCGGCACTTCCGCGCCGCGCTCGAGGAGGACCCCGACTTCGCGCTCGCGCACTTCCACCGGGCCCGAGCCTTCGGGTGGATGGGGGGGGCGGAGGCGATGCGGCGGTGCGGCGAGTCCTACCGCAAGGCGCTGCGGGAGCCGCTGCGACTCAAGGAAGTCGACCAGGAGAAGGCCCGGCTGATCCTCGAGGTCCTCCTCTCCCCGCGGGACCCGACGAAGCCGGGCGACCTCGGAAAGGTCGAGCGCGCCCGGCGGCTCGGGCAGGGGAACTCCCGCGACAAGGACGCGCTCGAGGTCTGGATGGAGGTCGCCTACCACGACGCCTTCGAGGGGAGCGCGGCGCAGGCGGTCGAGGCCTGCGAGGCGCTCCTCGCCGTCGACCCCGACTACGGCCCCGCGCACCAGCACCTCCTCCAGGCGGCGACCTGGGCCGGCCGCTTCGACCTCGCGCGCAAGGCGGCGGAGTCCCTCGCCAAGCAGGCCTCGGAGTCGAGCTGGGGGCCCCAGGCCCTCCTCTACCTCGGGCGCGACGCGGAGGCGCGGGAGCTCGCCGAGCGCCGGGGGACGGAGCCCCGCGACCACTGGGACCGGACCGTGGCGATCGAGGTCGCCTTCGGCCTCGGAGACGCGGCGCTCGCCGAGAGGCTCGCCCGCCTCGGATGGGAGGACGACGCCGAGGACTTCCTCTTCGAGCGCGCGAAGGCCCTCCTCGCCCTCGGGCGGTTCGAGGAGGTCCGGGAGATCCTCCGCCGGGAAGTCGAGAGGCTCCCCGGCGGGGGGAACCGGATCCGGGGCCATCGCCTCGCCCTCCTCCACCTCGAGGCGGGCCTGGAGCCCCCCGCCGCGGGTCCTCAGGACCCCTGGTCCGCGCTCTTGCGCGCGGGCTGGCTCGCCCGGAAGGGGAGCCCGCAGGAGGCGGAGCCGATCCTCGCGGGGCTCCCCGCGGCTCTGCGGGAGATCCCCTCCGTGCGCCGCCTCGCCGAGTGGGCGGAGGCGGAGGTCCTCCTCGCGAAGGGCTCGACCGCGGAGGCCCTCGACCGGTTCGCGGCCGCGGCCCCGGAGCCGGGGAAGGCCGAGAGCGTCGAGGTCGCCCACCTCGCCGGGTTCCTCGTCGAGGGGGCCGCGCGCGCCCACCTCCAGGGGGGGCGCTTCCCGGAGGCGGAGTCGTTCCTCGAGCGGCTCGGCCGGACCTCCGGCTGGTTCCTCCTCGGGGCCGGGGCCCTCCAGCCCGCCCAGGTCCGGTCCGCGTACGACGAGGCGCGCTGCCTGGAGGAGAGGGGGGACAAGGCGAGGGCGCTCGAGGCCTACGCGCGGTTCCTCCGCCGCTGGTCGACCCCCGACCTCGCCGCGCCCGAGATCGAGGAGGCTTTGCGCCGTTACGCCCTCCTCGCCGGCTCCCCCTGGAAGCCGGGGTAGGAAACCGATTTCCTAGCCCCGGCGCGCGGACGGCAGCCTCTAGCCGAGACGGGTTTCCCCGGATAGCGTCCTTCCCCGCAACTCCCGCCCACCGGCAGGGGGCGGGCCACGAGAGTTCCAGGCGGCCAGGAGAGTTCTCATGCGAAAGGTGATGGCGGTGTTCGTGGGCGGAGCGCTGGCGACGGTCGCCTCCGCCGGGGTGACGACGACGACGAAGTCGATCGGGGGTCCGGGAGGGCTCTCCTCCTGCGGCACCACGAACCCCCCGACGCTGTGCGACGGGGTCACGCAGGCGACCGCAACCTTCGACTTCGCCTACGACGACGTCACGAAGATCCTCACCCTCACCGTGACGAACACCTCCCCCGTCACCGCCGGGGTCCCGAACCCCCTCCTCGCCGAGATCTATTTCAACGTCCCCGCCTTCGCCACCGTGGGGCTCACCCTCCTCGACCAGACGACGGAGGGGGGCGGCGTCGACCCGGGCTTCAGCCTCGGCTTCGATCCCGACCTCAACGACGGGCAGAACGACAACACGGCCCCCGGATTCTGCGCGTTCAACTCGAAGCTCGACCACCTCGCCGAGACCCCCGGCGGGATCGCGAACGCGCTCGCCGACACGATCGACTCGCCCGCTGGAACCTACGTCGTCGGCCCCGTGACCTTCACCTTCCAGGCCGGGGGGCCCCCGGCGACGGGCGTCGGCGCGGGCTCCTACTCCAGCTCCTTCTCCCACATCCCCCCCGGGAACTTCAACGTGAACGTGGTCGGGAAGTTCAAGGCGGGAGGGCTCTCCAGCGCGAGCGGCTCGATGTCGGTGACTCCCGGCTGCGAGCCGGGGAACTGGATGGTCGGGACTCCCTGCCTCGGCTGCCCCGTCCAGTTCGTCATGTGCGGGGGGACGGGGTGCTTCGGGTGCCTCGCCATCTCCACCAGCCCCGGCCCGACCGTGATCCCGACCCCGACCGGGTTCCTCTCGATCCCGATCGGGATGCCGGCCGTTCCGATCCTCATCGCGACCCTGCCGCCGGCGACGTGCATCTCGGCGACGGCTACGGTCCCCAACGACCCCGCCGTGATCGGGGGGACCTTCTACGTCGCCAACGCCCTCCTCCACCCGGTCACGGGAGAGCTCACCTCCGCGGACGGCTTCTCGGTGACGATCGTCCCGTGAGGGGGAGCGCTCGCCCGACTGGATAGGTTTCTGCCCCCGGAGGGGGCGATCGACGGGAAGGATCCTCGGCGGGATCGGTGGATGGCCGCCGGATTCACGCCCCGTCCGACGGATCGCGCGGCGAGGGAACGGGAGCTCCGTCGGAGGAGGGAGGGACCTCGATCCGCTTCGGATCGAGGTAGTACGCGGACCCGTCGATGAAGTCGAGCAACTCGAAGGGCCCGTCCGCCAGGAGGAACCAGAGGAACGTCTCCCACGCGAGACGGGAGCGGATGGGCTGGGACCACCCCCAGTCCGTCGAAAGCGTGTAGTCGCGGTCGCGGCGAAGGCGCAGCCAGCCGGGCGAGACGGGGGTCGCGTCGAGGAACAATCTCGATCCGGGGGGCGCGACGACCTCGACGTCCTGCTTCCCGCCGAGCCAGATCGTCCGGCAGCCCCCGCCAGCCGGAGCGAGGAGCAGGAGGGCCACGGACGCCTCCCCGATCCCGAGGCTTCCCCGAAGACGGAACAGGGGGCGGCTCAACCGACCAGTATGGCTCCGGCCGCAACGATGGCGGCGACCACGACGACGAACGCCACGACGATCACGGTCGCCACCGTGCCCACCTTCGCGGCCGTCTCCACCTTCCCCCGGGTGTTCCCGACGTGGACGTCGATCTCGGGATCCTCGGGCCCGATGCCGACGGCGCTCCCTTTGAAGAGGAGGACCAGGCCCTCGTCGGGTCGTTCGTCCCGGCCGTAGACCACGCCCCCCTCGAGGAGTCCGGCCCGAATGTCCTCCGCAGGGAGGCGGAGGACCGAGGGGGAGTCCCCCGAGGACGGGCACACGAGGACCCCGAGGATCCGGTGGGAGCGCTTCGCACGGGCGCGGTCGAGATCGGCGGCGGTGAACCCGATCCGGAGGAGGACCTCCTCCGGAAGGGTGACCTCGACGCGGTGAGCCTCCTCGGCGTCCAGGACCTCCTCGAACGGAATGCCGCGCGCGATCCTCTCATCCCCGATCCTCACGGCGGCGCCCTCCGGCTCGGCGAAGCGGACCCTCCGCGTGCCCGCACAGGCGGGGAGGACGAGCCCCGCGGCGAGCGCGACGCGGAGGAGGACGCCAGGGGAGGTGGTTTCCACGGGAATCCTCGCCAGGACTCCGGCGAGAAAGGGAAGCCGGAGCCCGCCTTCAGACCGAACGGGCTAGCGCGAGCCTCCTAGCCCGGCCTCCCTGAACGAGGCGGAGTCGTACTCCGCAGGCGCGATCCGCGAGACCTTGCCCATCGCGGCGAGATCGGCCTCGATCGCCTTCCCATCTCCGACGACGAAGACCGTGAGCGCCTCGGGGTGGAGGTTGCGGTTCGCCGCCGCGACGACCGCCTCGGGGGTGACCGCCGAGATCCCCTCGAAGTCGCGCCGGTCGCGATCGGCCCGCAGCCCGTCGAACTCGAGCCGCATGAGGCGCCGCACCGCCTCCAGCGGGCGGTCGTTGCGGAAGACCATCCCGTAGAGGGCCGATTCCTTCGCCGTGTCGAACTCGTTCTTCGAGATCGGCCCCGCCTGCATCTTCCGGATCTCCTCCTCGAGGAGGGTCACGGCGCGGCCCGTCGTCGCCGTCTTCGTCTGCACGGTCGCCTGGAAGAGGTCGGGCTCGCGCCCGCCGGTCGGGTACGAGGAGCGGGCGGAGTAGGCGAGCCCCTCGTCGGAGCGCACCCGCTCCGTGATCCGGGAGGAGAAGGAGCCCCCGCCGAGGATCGCGTTCATCAGGGCGACGGCGTGCCGGTCGGGGTTGTCCCGGTCGATCCCCGGGTGGGCGAGCGAGATCGAGGACTGATTGAGCTCCTTGTCGACGAGGAAGACGCCGGGCCGGGGCTTCGCCTCGAACTTCGGGAGGGGCGCGATCGGCTCGCCCCCCTTCGGCCAGTCGCCGAAGGCGGCACGGACCTTCTCGACCATCCCCTTCTCGTCGAAGTCGCCGACGAGGGCGATCCGCACGTTCTCCGGCCGGAAGTGGCGGGCGTAGAACTCGCGGATCTTCGCCCCCGTCGCCTCGGCGAGGCGCTTGGGCGTCATCGAGCGGCCGGAGGGGTGCTCCTCGGGGAAGAAGAGGGCGTTCAGCTCCCGGCCGAGGATCTGGCCCGGGTTGTCGTTCCTGTGGAGGATCGAGTTCATCGAGCGGCGCTTGGCGAGCTCGAGGCGGCCCTCGTCGAACGCCGGTCTCCGGATCACCTCGGCGAGGATCGCGAGCCCCTCCTCCGCGTCCTTCGAGAGGAGGTCGATCGAGACCGTCCCCGAGTCCTCCCCGATCCCCACGCTCAGGTTCGCGGCGAGGAAGGCGAGCCGGTCGTCGAGGTCCTGGGGCTTCCACTTCTCCGTCCCGCCCGTGCGCAGCATCGTCCCGAGGAACCCGGCGACGCCGTACTCCTCGGGCCTCTCGTAGCGCTCCCCGACGCGCACGAGCGCCTCGAACTGGACGAGGGGGAGGCGCCGGTCCTCCCGCGCGAAGAGCACGAGCCCGTTGTCGAGCGCGATCCGCCGCGCGTCCTTCCCGATCTCCGGGAACCGCGGCGGGATCGGCGCCCCCTTGAGCTTCATCGCGACCTCCCACCCCTTCGAGTGGAGGTCGCCGCGCCCGGGGGCGAGGCCGCGGCCGTGGGGGTCCTGCTGCGCGACCCCGCCCGCCGCGAGGAGCGCGCCGAGGACGAACTGGATCGAGGCCCGCTTCACCGGACACCTCCGGTTCCGCCGGGCGCGCCCGCTTCCGTGGGGCGGCCTCCGCGACCGCGCGGAGAGCCGGGCGACCGCGTCCCCTCCAGCCACCCGATGCAGGGGCTCCCCTTCACGAGGTACGTCTCGACGACCCGCTTCACGTCCTCGGCCGTGACCGCCTTCACCAACTCCCGCTCCCTTCGCCACCATTTCCAGTCCCCGGCGAGGGCCTCGGCCTCGAGGATCGCGCCGGCGATCCCGGGGTTGGACTCGAGCGAGCGCACCCAGCCGGCGTCGATGGCGTTGCGCACCCTCGCGAGCTCCTCCTCCGTCGGCGGCTCCTTCGCGAGGCGCTCCACCTCGGCGAGGAGGGCGGTCTCGATCTCCTCGAGGCCCTGCCCCGGAACCGGCGTCGCCGTCGCGGCGAAGACTCCCGGATAGCGGCCCCCGCGGTGCATCGCGGCGGCGTTGATCGCGATGCCCCGCCCCTCCGGCGGCGCGACGAGGCGCTTGAAGAGCCGGCCCGTCCCGCCTCCTCCTCCGCCCCCTCCGAACCGGCCTCCGCCGAACCCGCCCGACCCGGTGAGGACGCGCGAGGCGACCGAGAGGGCCGGCGCGTCGGGATGGCCCTCCGCGACCGTCGGCCAGGAGATCGCCACCTGCGGGGCGGCGTCGAGCTTCATCTTGAGGCGCCGCTCCCCCTCCATCGGCGGCTCCTCCGTGATCCGGCGGCGCGGCTGGGGCTTGCTCGGGATCGATCCGAAGTACTTCTCGACGAGCGCGATCGCGTCGGCGGCCTTGACGTCGCCGACGAGGGCGATGATGCAGTTGTTCGGGGCGTAGAACGTCTTGAAGTACTCGAGCACCTCCGCGCGGCTCATCCCGTCGATGTCGCTCGGCCAGCCGACGACGGGGTTGCGGTAGGGGTGCGCCGCGCGGATCAGCGTCTCCATCGTCTCCCGGAACTTCGACTGCGGCTGGGTGTCCGTCCGCAGCCGCCGTTCCTCGTGGACGACGTCCCGCTCGGAGTAGTACTCCCGGAAGACGGGGTTCGCGAGGCGGTCGGACTCGAAGTAGGCCCACATCTCGAGCTGGTTCTTCGGGAGGTCGACGTAGTACTGGGTCGAGTCCTGGTTCGTCGAGGCGTTGAGCCGCTGTCCCCCCACCCGCTGGTAGGCCTGCCAGAGCTCGTCCTTGACGACGAGCTTCCGGTGCTCGGCGGTCGCCTTCTCGATCTCGTCCTTGATGCCCTCAAGAACCGCGGGATTGGCTTCCGCGAAGGGGGAGCGCTGCCGCTCCACCTCCGCGTCGAGGGCGGTCCAGAGCTCGTCGAGCCGGTCGAGGAGGGGCTTCTCCTTCTCCCGATCGGCGATCCCCATCGTCTCCGTCCCCTTGAACATCATGTGCTCGAGGAGGTGGGCGATCCCGGTCTGCCCCTTCGGGTCGTCGACCCCCCCGACGAGGAAGCGCAGCTGCGTCGCCACCGTCGGCGAGTCGGGCCGCTCGACGACGAGGAGCCTGAGGCCGTTCTTGAGCGTGTGCTTGACGACGTCGATCTTCGGCTCGTCCGGCGTACTCGGGCCGGCGAGCAGGGCGAGGGCGAGGAGCGGTATGGTCATGGGGGACCCTCGGTGGGAAACCGGGCGGGGCGGGGAGAAGGATCGTAACCGGGCCGTCCCGGGAACCGTAGGTCCCCGCCACCGGCGGCCGGGCGGGAGCGCTCCACTGGCCAGCGGCCCTAGCGAGGAACCGGACCGGAGGACGGGAGAGGGTCCGGAGCAGGCTCGGCGCGGCGACCCCTCTTGGAGGCCGGGACCAATCCCGAGAGCACCATGTCGCCGAGGTCGATCGTCTCCCCGCGGCCCCTGGAGACGACGATCTCCGCCACGCGCCAGAGATCGTGCGGGATGATCTCCGATGCCGAGAAGCACGGATCCGCCTCCGCGGAGCGCGCGGTCGCCCGTACCCGGATGGGGATGCCCGAGGGAAGCCCCGCCACCAGGAATCGGCCGTCTGCGTTCGTGCGATGGACGGGGATCTCGCACCCCGTCCAGGTCGAGTCGGGTCGGGGGTCGGTGTCGACGAACACGCCCGGAGCGGGCGAGCCGTCCGCGCACACGACCCGTCCGAGGACGCGACATTCCCTCACGACGGACACCGCGACCGTCGGCGGAGAGCCGAGGTCGCCGAAGACGAGATCCTCACGGCGGACGACGTATTCCGGAGCCTCGACCTCCAGCTCACCCTTCTCGAGGTCGCGCAGGAGGGGCCCGATCCGGAACTCGCCCCTCTCGTCCGTCCGCGTGCTCGAGCTGGGCCCCCTCCGATCGCCGTGGCGGCCGAACCGGCCCGTCCCGCAGCGGAGGCGGACGAGGGCGCCACGGACGGGCATGCCGTCCGAGCGATCCGTGACGGAACCGGAGAGATCGAAGGTGTCCCCCCCGAGGACCGCGTCGCATCGGATCGACCCCGAGCCGCCCACTTCCACCCGCCGCTCCGCGGTGCCGAACGCCCCGCGCAACTCGAGGAGCCATGTCCCGGCGGAGGGGAGCGTGAGGGAGTACCGACCACGCCCATCCGCCCGCGTGGCGTTCGGCTCCTCCCCTCCCGTCCGGAGGTACAGGGCGCGCTGGGCGAGGGCGCGCTTGGCCCACGCCGGCAGGTCGCGGGACGACGTCTCGAGGAGACGCGCCGTCACCCGCGCCGCTTCGCCCGTCCTTCCATCCCCGCGGACCACGCGCCCGGTCACGTGGGGAAGCTCCGCCTCCCGAGGCATCACGATCTCCAGAGACTCCTGCGCGATGGTGTCCCATTGCTCCGCCACGGTCAGGTACCCATCCGCCTGGGCGAGGACGACCGGCTCTTCGGTCGAGGGAAGCGAAGCCCGGAAAAAGCCATCGCGGTCCGTCGTCGCCCGCAGGAACAAGCCCGCGATCGCGTCGGAGGAGTCCTCGGAGGGCTGGACGATCCGTACCGGCGGGTGAAGAGGCTCCCCGGCCACCGTCGTCACGCGGCCCCGGACCTCCAAGCCGGGAGCGATCGCGAGCCGGACCCCCTCCCGCTCGAACGGGAGGGTCCCCACCAGGTGGACGCCTGGGAGGGGCCCGCAGGCCACCCATCCGGGCCGATCGACTTCGAGTCTCGCGATCAGGGGAAGCCGCGACGACGGGACGGTCGTCTGGATCTCGAACGCGCCGTCCCGCCCGACGGTCGCGATGGCGAGGAGCTCGTCCTGCGGAGACGAGAGGAGCCGCACGCGCGGGCCGGGGTCCGCGGGGCCCCCTCCCCGAATCTCCACCGTTCCGCGGAAGCGCGCGATCTCGGAATCGGAGGACCTCGGTCCGACGGGGAACCTGACCGCGGGTGGCTCGGGCGGAACGACCGCCTCCGCGGGCGAGACCTGCTCCGACGACGAGGAAGTCTCGTCGGGAGGGGATCCCCCCCTCTCCCCGGGCCGGAGGAACAGCGTCCCCAGGGCGACCAGGATGGCCGCGCCCAGGCCCGTCGCGAGGAGCCGCTTCCGCATCGCCGGATGACCCCCGGTGGGCCCAGCGTAATCCATCCCCGAAACTTTTCCTCCCCCCGGCCGTAGGGTAGGCGTCCCTCGGCCGCCGCGCGATCGCGCGGGCTGAGGCGACCTCTCCGGATGGAACCGACCGACGAAGATCTCGTCCGGCGCTACCGGACCGGGGAGGCCTCCGCCTTCGAGGCCCTCGTCGACCGCCACGCGAAGGGCGCGGTGCGCTTCGCCGCCCACTTCCTCGGCGATCCGCACGAGGCCGAGGACCTGGCGCAGGAATGCTTCCTCAAGCTCACCTCCGTCGCGAGGAACGGGTCCTACGACCCGCAGCGGGGCCGCTTCGCCCCCTTCTTCTTCCGGATGGTCCGCAACCTCGCCCTCGACCGGCTGCGGGCGAGGCGCCCCTCGAGCCCGATCCTGACCGATCCGGAGGCGGACGGGACGGACGGGGCCTCCCTGGCGGAGCGGGGCGAGACGCGCGAGCGGGTGCGGGCGATCCTCGAGGGCCTGCCCCCGAACGAGCGGGCCGCGATCGTGCTGCGGGAGTTCGAGGGGATGACCTACCGCGAGATCGGCGAGGCGCTCGGCGCGACCCTCGAATCGGTGAAGACCTGGATCTTCCGCGCGCGCCGGCGAGTCGAGCGCCGGTGGCGCGCCCTCGAGGAGGCGTGAGCGATGGCGTGTGAAGCGCTCGGGCCCGACCTCTCCGCCTTCGCCGACGGTGAACTGGACGGCGCCGGCGTCGCCCGCGTCGAGGCCCACCTCGCCGGCTGCACGGCGTGTCGCGACTCCCTCCGCGTCTGGCGGGCGGCGGGCGACTCGCTGCGCCGGGAGGACGCGACGGCCGATCCCGCGCCCGCCATCCGGAGATCCCTCCACGATCGTCCCCTCCGCCTCCCGCCCACGCGGAGGCACCGCTGGCTGATTCCCGCCGCCGCCGCGGCGCTCCTCGTCGCGGTCCTCTCCTTCGAGCGGGTGCGCGCCTCCCGCGCGGCCGGGCTCGTCGTCGAGATGGAGGGACGCAACCGGGCCGAGACGGCCGACCTCCTCGACGCGGTCGAGTCGCTGCGCTACGAGGCCGCCGCCGTCCTGCTGCGGGCCCGGGCGACCCGCGATCCGGAGGCCCCGGAAGTCGGGGAGGAGATGCGCTCGCTCGCCGAGAACCTGAAGCGCGTCGAGGAGAACCTCGCCCGTATCCGGGCCGGGCTCGAGAGGGAGGGACTGTTTTCCCCCGCGCAGGAGTCGACCCATGATCCGAAGCCTCGCTAGCTCCTTCCTCCTCCTCCCCCTCGCCGGCCCGGCTCCCGCCCAGGAGGAGACGCCGCCCCCGCGAGAGGAGAAGTCGCAAGTCGAGCGAGACTGGAAGGAGATCGGAACGCGCGTCGGCGAGATCGTCGAGCGCAGCGTGGCCGAGCTGCTCCGGACCCTCGAGGCGCACTTCGATCCCGATGCCCTCGCGGAAGAGGCCCGGGAGCGATTCAGCCTCTCGGCGGAGGAGACGGAGCGGGCGCGCACCCTCCTCGCCGAGAACCGGGAGGCCCACCTCGGGCGAAAGTCAGCGGGCTCCGAGGCCGACTCCGGGAAGCAGCGGGACGCCCTCCGCGCCAAGGCCGTCGAAGCCCTGGGCGCGGAGCGGGGCGCGGCGTTCGCCGACTGGTTGGAGGAGAGGAACGAGGCTCTCGGCGAGCGGATCGTCCGCAACTTCGAGCCGATGGCGCGGGAGATCGCGCGCAACGCGGAGCAGGTCGCGGGGCGGATCGCCCAGACGGTCGTGCCGAAGGTCCAGGCCGAGGCGGTGCGGGCGGCGGAGCTCGCCGAGCGCGCCGCCCAGGACGCGGTCGCCGAGGTGCGGCGCGCGCTCGCCGAGGTGAACCTCGACGTCCTCCCGCCGGTCGAGGAAGGGGAGGGAGGAGCGCAACAGGACTCTCTGCGAAGGAGACGCGCGTCGTCCCGTCCCGCCCTGATCCCCGATCGCGCCCGGATCGAGCGGACGATCCGCGAGAGCCTGCGCGAGGCCGAGCGCGCGAGCGGCGAGGCCGAGCGACAGCTGCGGGCCGCGATCGAGCGCGCGACGAGGGACCTCCCGGAGGCGACCCGGGAGGCGCAGGAGACGATCCGCCGGGCGATCGAGGATTCGGTGAGGAAGTTCCACGAGCGGCAGGGAAAGTTCGACCGCGCGCGGAGCGAGGCGATCGAGCGCGCGCTGTCGGAGGCCGCTCGCCAGGCCGAGGAGGCGGGAGAACGCGCCCGGCGCCGGGGTCCGGAGCGGATCGAGGCGGAACGCGAGAAGGCCGCCCAGGAGGAGGTTCGCCGCGCGCGGGAGATGGAGGAGGAAGCGCTCCGTCGAGCGCGCGAGCTCGAACCGGAGAGGCTCGAGGAATTCCGCTCCCGCCGAGAAGGCGAAGGAGCGGAGCTGCGTCGCGCCCGGACCGAGCTCGAGCGACTCCAGCGCCGCATCGAGGAGCTCGAGCGCCGGCAGCGCGAGCGCTCGGCCAGCCGGCCCGCGCGCTCGTCGGTCTGACGGTCCGGACCCGGCCTAGACCCGGGCGCGCCGGCGACCCCCTCTACAAGACGAACACCTGCATCCCCCGGGACATCGCTCCCGGAACGGGGGAGGGTCCGGGATCGACCACGTACCACTGGAAGTGGACGAGGGAACCGGAGAGGGCCGGATTCGGAGGGATCGGGATCGGGACGGTGGCCGTTCCCGCCGCCGGCCCCGACCCGACGAGGGTCGCTCCGAGCAGGACGTCCGGAGAGACGAGGAGGGAGCAGGATGGGATCCCGAACGGCGCGAGGCTCATCGGAAGGCCGACGCCGCCCCAAGACGTGAACGACAGTCCCGCGATCAGGATCGCGCTCCCTCCGGGCAGCCCGTGCCGGACCATCACCCCGAACGCGACATTCCCCGCGCTCGCCGCGGGTCCGTTGAACGGAGAGATCCCCGGCGCGAGTCCCCCGGAGCCCGGGCATCCCGATCCGAAGAGCGTCGCGCCGAGGGGGAGACCGATGATCGAGAGCGCAGTCACCGATCCCTGCGCATACAGGCCAGGGCCCCCTGGTTCGGTCGGATTCGCGACCAGGAGATCCGGCCAGCCGTCCCCGTCCAGGTCTCCGGCGCCCGCGAGGGAAGCGCCGAAGAGGTACCCGCTGCCCGCCGGCGCAGCGAGCGCGTTCCCCGTCGAGCTCCCGTAGACCCAAACGGTCCCCCCGAAGGTCGGTCCTTGGTAGGGCGCTCCGACGACAAGCTCCCCGAGGCCGTCCCCGTCCATGTCCTCCAGCAGATCGATCGCGGCGCCGAACTCGTCGACGGCAACGCCACCGCTCCAGGTCGCGAGCAGGGCTCCGGTCGTCCCGGACAGGAGCCACACCTCCCCCGGACCCTCGAAGACAAACGTCCCGCCGGCCTCCGGCGCGCCTGCGAAGACGTCGGGGACGCCGTCCCCATCCCTGTCCCCCGCCCCGGCGACCGACCACCCCAGCTTGTCCTCCATGTTCACGCCCGCGACCGACCAAAGGGGTTGACCGGACGCCCCCGAATAGGCGCGGACGCTCCCGCTCCCTCCCGCCCCGCCAGGTGGGTAGAGGCCTCCGATGGGCGACAGACCCATCGGAACCCGCTCGGGTGCGCCGACGACGAAGTCGGGGGTCGCGTCGCCGTCGAGATCCCCCACCCCGGCGACCGCGTGACCGAAACGAACGCCTGAGGCGGAACCGGGAAGGGTGTGGAGGGTGGTCCCGGACGCCCCGGAGATGGCCCACGCCTCACCGGGGCCGGTCCCCCACGGGAACGGCGAGCCCGCGGCAGGCGCGCCGACGACGACGTCCGGAACCGAGTCCCCGTCCAGGTCGCCCGGCCCGGCAACCGAGGTCCCGAACCCACCCCGTGGAGAAGTGCCGCTCCACGTGAAGAGCAGACTCCCGCTGGCTCCGGAGAAGCATCGGACGGATCCGGGTGGAGCCGGAGTCGGGTTGTAGGGGCCGGGGGCGCCGACCGCCAGGTCGGGGACGCCGTCCCCATCGAGATCACCGACACCCGCGACCGCGAGGCCGAAGAGGTCCCCTCCCAGAGTGCCCGTGAAGACGGACAGCAGGAGCCCGGTCGCGCCGGAAAACACCATCGCCTCGCCGGGTGTAGAACTTGGAAAGTTCCCGAGATGAGGGGAGCCGATCAGGATGTCGGAGACCCCGTCCCCGTCGAGGTCTCCCGGGCTCGCGACCGAGACACCGAAGAAGTCGCCCGCCGCCGTCCCGTGGAACTCCCAGATCTCGCTCGGCTGCGCTCGGGTCCCTTCCGCCCCAGCGGCGAGAATGCAGACGACGAGGGGACCGGGAAGCCGTCGCGCCGAACCATTGAGTCGCCCCAAGGCCAAGCCTCCTAGAGCACGAGGACCTGTAGAGCCCGCGACATCGATCCGGGGAGCGGGCCGGGTCCGGGGTCGAAGACGTACCACTGGAAGTAGACGAGCCCCCCGTTCAGCGCGGCGTTGTTCGGTACGGGGAGCGGCACGGTCGCGGAGCCGCCTCCAGGGCCCGTTCCCGCCGCGATCGTCGGGATCAGGACCTCTCCTGAAACGAACAGCGCGCAACCCGGCGCGCCGGACGGAGCGAGGTCGAGGGGGAGCGGCAGACCTCCCCAGGACTGCGACGACACGCCCGCGACCAGGACCGCCGCGGCACCGCCGAGCGCCTGACCGAGGGCGATTCCGAAGATCGGGTTCCCCGTGCTCGTCGCGAGCCCGCCGGTCGTCGCGATCGAGGGGAGGAACCCGCCGAAGCCCGGACAGCCCGTACCGAAGATCGAGGATCCCGCAGGGAATCCCGGGAATGAGAAGACCCGGACGCGTCCCGCGTCCGCGAGTCCGGACGGGTCCGCGGTCGGTGCGCCGACGGCGATCTCCGGGCGACCGTCTCCCGTCACGTCGCCGAGCCCGGCCACGGCTCTCCCGAAGGAATCTCCCGGAGGTTCGCCCGTCAGCGTGGCGAGGACGCCTCCGCTCGACGCGATGACCCGGGCGGAGCCGGCGTTCGGAGCGCCCGCGATGTAGTCGAGCACTCCGTTCCCGTTCACGTCCCCGACCCCGGCAACGGAGGAGCCGAGCCGACCGGGAGGCGAGGAGCCGGTTCCCGCAAGGCTGGACAGGATGGCCCCGCTCTGGCCCGAATAGAGACTCACGAGGCCCAGGTTCAGGCCGGGAGACGGGAAACCCCAGCCCGGAGCCCCGACGATCACGTCTGCGTAGCCGTCCGCGTTCGCGTCGCCGGCTCCGGCCACGGCGGTGCCGAGCTCGCTGTATCCGACCGTGGTGGTGAAGGAGATGAGGAGGGAGCCGTCCAGTCCCGAGAAGACCCCGGCCTGGCCCAAACCGAAGATGCCCGAGAGGATCAAGCTCGCGGACGGTGCTCCCACGACCAGGTCCGCCACCCCATCCCCGTTCACGTCGCCGGCGCCGGCCACGGCCATCCCGAGGCGATCCTGGAGATTCGTCCCGTCGAAGGAGAAGAGGATCCCGACTCCATTCCCCGAGAACACGACGGCCCGGCCCGCCGCGAAGACGCCGCCCGGGCTCGCGAAGGGAGCTCCGACGAATAGTTCGGGGAAACCGTCCCCGTCCAGGTCCCCGGGACCGGCCACGGACGTCCCGAAGGCGTCCGATGCGCTCGACCCGTCGAGGACGAGGAGGGCCGCTCCGGTCGATCCGGAGAAGAGCGTGGCGCGCCCGGCGTCCGCCAGACCGCCGGGATCAGCGCCGGGCGCGCCGACGAGGAGGTCCTCCACGCCGTCCCCGTCGAGGTCCCCGATGGCGGCGAGGGAGGAACCGAACCTGTCCGCGGGTGCTCCTCCGTTGAGGGCCCGAAGGATCAGGCCGTTCGACCCGGAGAAGATCCTGGCCTGACCCGCGTCGACAAGGCCCGCGGGATCCGCGAGCGGGGCGCCGACGGCGAGGTCGGGGATTCCGTCGCCGTCCAGGTCGCCGGCGTCGGCGATCGAGGACCCGAAGCGCTCACCGGGCGTCACTCCGTTGAGGATCCGGACGACTGTGACCTGTCCCCGTCCGGTCGGAGCGGCGACGAGGAGGAGAAACAGCCCCAGGTGAGCGGCCCCCCGCCGCGGGCGACGGGGAACCGAAGGCGAGGGGGGGACCACTGCGCGTCCGGACGGGCGTGTCCGGGAGTCGCGGCAATCACCGTGCCCTCCGCTCCCCTGGGACGAGGCCCCTGCGCTTTCTCCTTGGCGTTCCGCCCTGGTAACGAAACCCCCCGACCCTTGGCCGGGCCCTACCCGCGCTCGTCGGTCTGACGGTCCGGACCCGGCCTAGACCCGGGCGCGCCGGCGACCCCCCGCCTCGGCGGGGGAGCCGCCCCCGCCGGCCGGGGACGCCGCCGGCGAGGGGCCGGAATCCGGCTCGCGCAGCCGGTTCAGGTACTTCTCGTAGAGGCGGGTGTGCTTCGTCTCGAGGGAGACCGGCTTCCCGGCGAGGAAGAGGTTGCGGACCTGGGTGCGGATCTCAAGCGGGTCGCCGTCGGTCACGATCAGGTCGGCGGCCTTCCCGACCTCGAGGGAGCCGAGGATGTGGTCGACCCCCCAGATCCGCGCCGGATGGATCGTCACCCCCTTCAACGCCTCCTCCTTCGGCAGGCCGAAGGCGGCGGCCATCCCGGCGTTGTAGGGGAGGTTTCGGATGTTGCTCGAGTCGTCCGTCTGGAAGGCGAACCGGACGCCCACCTTCTGGAGGACCGCGGCGTTCGCGAAGGCGGCGTCGTAGGGGTCGTACTCCTCCCGCGGGGTCGCGAGGACCGGGCCGACGAGGACGGGGACGTCCTCGGCGGCGAGGAGGTCGGCGACCTTCCACGCCTCCACGCCGCCCGCGATCACGATCTTGAGCCCGTTCTCCTGCGCGAACTTCACCGCCTCCCGGATCTCCCGGCGGCCGCCCGCATGGATGACGACCGGCTTCTCCCCCCGCGCGTAGGGGACGAGCGCCTCGAGCCGCAGGTCGGGCGCGATCGGCCGCAGTCCCCGGGTCTTCGCCTCGTCGCGCTTGCGGCCGTACTCGAGGGCCTCGGCGAGCGCCGACTTGATCGGCTTCAGGCGCTGGGCGAGCCCCTCCTGCGGCTGCTGGGTCCTGCCGGGGCGGGGCTCCTCCTCGTCGTCGTCGCGGCGCGGGACGTTGGGGAAGGAGACGTGGAGGGCGAGGGGATCGATCGGCCCGCCGCGGACGGGATCCTGGACGAGCATCTCCTCCCAGGTCCACCCGTCGAGGCGGACGAGGGCGCTCTGCCCGGCGAGCATCGCGCCTCCCGGGTGGACGATCGCCGTCGTGATCCCGTTCACGCGGGCGACGGGGATGTGCTCGCTCTCCGGATTGACCGAGGCGGAGACGCGGCAGTCGCTCTGGATCTGCCCCATCTCGGAGGAGTCGCGCGTCGCGGCGACCGAGCCGACCTCCGTGAGGCCGAGCGTCGTCCCCGAGTCGAGGAGGCCCGGGTAGACGTGGAGGCCCGCCGCCTCGATCACCGTCGCGTCGTCGGGGACGGGCGTCCCGCGACCCCCGATCGACGCGATCCAGCCGTTCCGGAAGACGATCGTCCCCTCCTCGATCGGAGGGGAGGTGACGGGATGGATCGTCGCCCCGCGGATCGCGTACGTCCCCGCGCCGGGGACCGGCGACCCCGCGCGCGGTCCGCCGGCGACCCTCGGCGGCCGCCAGCCGACCGGGCCCTTCTCCCGCTTCGCGGAGGCGGGGGACGCCTCGGCCTTCTTCGGCGCCGCGGTCGCCTCCTCCGCCCGCGCCTTGCGGCGATCCTCCGCGGCCTTCGCCATCCCCGCGGCGAACACGCTCCAGGGCTCGGGGCGGCGCTCGAAGTAGACCTCGCCGTCGACGAGCGTCGTCACGCACTTCGCGTAGACGCTCATCGGGTGGGCATCGTAGATCGCGAGGTCGGCGTCCTTCCCGACGTCGATCGAGCCGGTCCGCGACTCGAAGCCGAGCTGCTTCGCGACGTTCAGCGTGAGGAGGGCGAGCCCCTCGTCCTCGGAGAGGCCGCCGTACTTCACCCCCTTCGCGCACTCGAGGTGGAGCCGGCGGACGAGCTCCCCGCTGTCGGAGTTGAAGGTCGCGACGACCCCGGCCCGCGTCATTAGGGCGCCGTTGTGGGGGATCGCGTCGTAGGCCTCCATCTTGTAGGCCCACCAGTCGGAGAAGGTCGACGCCCCCGCGCCGTGCGCGGCGATCTCGGGGGCGACCTTGTACCCCTCGAGGACGTGCTGGAGCGTGCGGACGCGGAAGCCGAAGGCCTCCGCCGTGCGCAGCAGCATCAGGATCTCGTCGGCCCGGTAGCAGTGGGAGTGGACCCAGATCTCGCCGCGGAGGATCCCGAGGAGCGTGTCGAGGCGGACGTCCTTGCGCGGCGGGAGGAGGTCCTCCCCTGCCGCCTTGCGGGCCTCGTACTCCTTCCACGCGGCGGCGTACTCCCGCGCCTCGGTGAAGGCGCGGCGGAGCACCGCCTCGACCCCCATCCGGGTCCCGGGGAACCGCCCGGGCTGGGTCGAGTCCCGGCTCGAGTTCGAGCGCTTCGGGTTCTCCCCGAGGGCGAACTTGATTCCCGGATGCGCGGCGTCGTAGAGGAGCCCCGCGGCGGCCTCGCCGTACCGCAGCTTGATCACGGCGTCCTGGCCCCCGATCACGTTTGCCGAGCCGTGGAGGAGGTGGGCGAGGGTCGTCCCCCCCGCGAGGGCCCGATAGATCGTCGTGTCGTCGGGGTTGATCACGTCGCGGATGCGGACCTCCGCGCTGATCGAGACCGTCCCCTCGTTCACCCCCTCGATCGCCATGTGGGAGTGGCAGTCCTCCATCCCCGGAGCGACGAACTTGCCCGAGGCGTCGATCACGGTGACGCCCGGCGGCGCGTCGAGGTCGGGGGCGATCCGCGCGATCTTCCCGTCCTGGACGAGGATCGAGGCCCGCGGGAGGGTGCCGTGGGAGACCGTCAGGACCGTCGCGTCCTTGATGAGGCAGTCCCCGCCGGTCCTCGCCACGGACTTGCGGTCGGCCTCGAGCTCGACGGGCTGCTCGGGTCTCTCGATCCGCGGGCGCGCCGGGCGGGACTCGGCGGGCTTCGTCGCGGGTGCGTCCTGGAGCAGGGAGGAGAGGAGCAGGGAGAGAACGATCGGCGTCATGGCTACCTCGCCTCCCTCTTGTCGGATCCCGGCTTGCGGACCGCCGTCCACGTTCCTCCGCCTCCGCGGCCCCCTCGGCCCCCGCCGCGGACGTCCCCCGACATCCGGTCCCTCGACTCGACCGTCCCCTCCAGGCGCAGGGTGAAGGAGCGCTCCCCGAAGGAGATCTCGACCGACAGCTCGACGCTCTTCCCGGAGAGGGTGCCGGTGAAATCGCTCGACCCCGCCTGGCCCGACCACGTCCCCGAGAGCTTGCCGCCGTCCTGCTGGATCCGCACGGTCGTCGGGCCGCCGCCGGCGCGCCTCCCCTCCATCGTGACCTCCCAGGTGCCCGAGAGGTTGATCCCGGGCGCGGGGGGCTCCTTCTTCTCGGAGGAGGAGGCGGCGGCTCCGCTCCCCCCCTCCTCGACCTCGAACTTCCGGCCGTCGACGAAGACCCACCGGACCTTCGCGTCCTTCGCCCCGGGCTCCCCCTTCGTCGCGACGAGATTCGCGATCCGCCCCGGCGCGATCGTGCCGAGCCTCCCCTCGAGGCCGCAGAGCCGGGCGGGGACGACCGTGAGCGCGGCGATCGCCGCCTCGCGCGGCAGCCCCTTCCCGATCGCCTTCTCGAGGTTCTCGAGGAACTCCTTCGGATTCCGCGTCCCGCTCGTCGTGAGCGCCACCCGCAGGCCCGCCTCGTGCAGCCGCGCGGCGCACGCGACGCGCTCCTCCCACTTCGCCCGCCGGTCCTCGAGGACGCGCTTGGGGTCGTCCTCCTCCCCCTCCTCCTCGGCGGGCTTCGACTCGTCGGCCGGCTTCTCCGCGGCCGGCTGCTGCATCCCGCTCTCGAGCCCGGAATCCTCCGTCGGCTTCGCCCCCTCCGCGGGCCGGCTCTCGGCCCCCGACCCGCGCCTCTCCCCGGGCTTGCGCGGCTCGCGGCCGAAGTCGAGACCGAGGATCACCGGGACGTCCTCCCCCTTGAGGAGATCGGCGACCTTCCACGCCTCGCGGCCGCCGACGATCCAGAGGCGGAATCCGAACTCCTTCGAGAGGGCGACCGCGCGACGGATGTCGTCGGCGTCGTCGGCCTCGATCGCGACCGGGATCCGACCCTCGAGGGCCCCGGCGATCGCCGCGAGCGTCCCGTCCTCCGGCGGCCGCTCGGCCTCCCCCCCCTTCCTCTCGTAGTAGGCCTTCGCCTCGGTCCAGTGCCTCGCGTCGAGGAAGGCCTGCCGGAGCACGGCGAGGACTCCCATCTTCGTCGAGGGGTAGCCTCCCCCTCCGCCGGGGCCGCCGCCCCCCGGGGACTGGAACGCGCCGTGGACCGCGACGCCTCCCTTGAGGACAGCGCTCCGCCTCGGCGAGCCCGAAAGCAGGACGAGGGCGCTCTGGCCGGCGAGGATCCCGCCGGACGGCCCGACGAGGGCGGCGCAGAAGCCCGCTTCTCGCGCGGCCTTCCCCCCAGCCTCGTCGAGGGCGAATGTCTCGGCCGCGGAGAACTCCGGTCGCAGCCCCCGCCGCAGCGCCTCGGGCATCGCGGCGGCGATCGTGACCGAGGTGTCGACGCCCGGGGCCTCGTTCGGCGAGGCTCCCTCCGGGGCCTTTACGCCGAGCGAGGAGAAGGCGTCGATGAACCCCGGGTGGACCGTGAGGCCCTTCCCGTCGATCGTCTCGGCGTCGAAGGGGACCTCGACCGCCTCCCCGACCGCCTCGATTCGGCCCCGCCGCAGGACGACGGTCCCCTTCTCGAGGACCCGTCCGTCGCCGAGGAACACCTTCGCTTCCTTGATCGCGAAGACCCGGTCGGGGTTCGCCGTCTGCGCGGCGGCGGGACCGATCAGGAGCGAGAGAGGGAGCGCAACACGGAGCGGAAGCAGGGGGCGAGCCACCGTTCTTCCTCCCGCCCGGCCCCTGCCCGGGGCGCAGGCGTGAGAGCGACGCTAACCCGCGCCGCCGGACTGCGCCAGACTTCGGCCGTCTTGTCGCGCTCCTGCCCTAGTGCTAGGTTGCCGGGCGTCCGGGGCCGTTAGCTCAGTTGGTAGAGCGCCATCGTCACAAGGTGGAAGTCGCAGGTTCAAGTCCTGCACGGCCCACCAGCGCTCCCGGTGCGACGGCCGGGAGTCAGCGCGACTGCGCGCGGATCTCGCGGACGGCCTTCGCGAGAGCCGGGAGGACCTCGAAGACGTCCCCGACGATCCCGTAGTCGGCGACCTTGAAGATCGGCGCGTCGGGGTCCTTGTTGATCGCGACGATCACCTTCGCCGTGCGCATCCCGGCGAGGTGCTGGATCGCGCCCGAGATCCCGCAGGCGACGTAGAGCATCGGGGCGACGGTCTTGCCCGTCTGCCCGACCTGCTCCGCGTGGGGGCGCCAGCCCGCGTCGACGACCGCGCGCGAGGCCCCCGTTGCGGCCGTCCCGAACGCGGCGGCGAGGTCCTCGATGAGGCTCCAGTGCTCGGGTCCCTTCAGGCCGCGTCCGCCCGAGACGACGATCGGGGCCTCGGCGACGTCGAGCTTTCCGCCGGTGGCGGCGAGGATCTCCCGGACGATCGCGCGGAAGCCTCCGGCCGGGGCGGGGACGTCGATCGTCTCGACGGCGCAGGGGCCGGGCGCCTCGCGCACGGGGAAGACGTTCGGGCGCAGCGTCGCCACGAAGGGGCGGGCCCTTCCCTCGACGAGGACGTAGGCCTTGCCGGCGTAGACGGGACGCCGCACGCGGATGCGGCCCCCCTCGACGAGGACCTCGGTGCAGTCGGAGACCTGCGGGACGCCGAGGGTCGCCGCGACGCGCGGAGCGAGGTCCTTCCCCTTCGAGGTCGCCGCGATGAAGACGGCGTCGGGATCGCAGGCCCCGACGGCCCGGATGACGGCCGCGGCGAACGCCTCGGAGGATTCCCTCTCGAAGGCCGCCCCCTCCGCGGCGTAGGCGTGCCTTGCCCCGAACCGGCCGAGGTCGCCACAGGCATGGGCTGCGCCCGCGCCCGCGGCGACGGCCGAGGCCGCTCCGCCGAGGGACGCGGAGATGCGGGCCGCCGCCGAGAGGGCCTCGAGCGAAGCCTTCCGAGGAGCTCCGTCCCGGGTTTCGAGGAACGCGAGGACGCCGGGCACGGGCTAGAGGACCTTCGCCTCCTCGCGGAGGAGGCGCACGAGGTCGGGGACGGCCTCTGCGCCCTTGCCGACGATCCGGCCCGGCGGCCGGGGCGGGGGAAGCGTCATCTCGAGGACGCCGAGGCGGGACTCCATGGGGGAGGGGGAGACCTCCTCGATCGTCTTCTTCTTCGCCGCCATGATCCCCTTGAGGCTCGCGTAGCGCGGCTCGTTGAGGCCCTTCTGGGCTGTCAGGGCGCAGGGGAGCGGGGCCTCGACCACTTCGCGGCCTCCCTCGACCTCGCGCTCCGCCACGATGCGTTTCCCCTCGACGACCTCGACCTTGACGACCTCCGTCACGCACGGGAGGCCGAGGAGCGTCGCGGTCATCGGGCCGACCTGGGCGCCGTCGGAATCGACCGCCTGCTTCCCGAAGAGGAGGAGGTCGAGGGGCCGGCCCTTGAGGGCCGCGGCGAGGCTCGAGGCGATCGCGAAGCCGTCGCGGGGCGCGTCGTCCTTGAGGAGGAGCGCGCGGTCGGCCCCGAGCGCGAGGGCGGAGCGCAGCTCCTTCTGCGCCTCCGCGGGGCCGAGGGCGAGGACGAGGACCTCGCCCGATCCGGCCCTCTCCCGCAGCCGCAGCCCTTCCTCGAGCGCGAACTCGTCGTAGGGGTTGAGCACGAACTCGACCCCCTGGGAGTCGAGGGAGCGTCCGTCCGCCGCGACCCGCACGCGCGTGTCCGTGGCCGGGACGCGCTTGATGCAGACGACGACGTTCATCTCGGGGGAGGGTCTGGGCGGGAGGGGGCGCGAGGATAGGCGGCCGCCGGAAGCGGCGCAATCCGCCCCGCTACGATCGGACGCGCGACGCCCCGAAGGATTCCGTCGCCGGCGCCGTCGGAACGGACGGGAGGGCGTTCCCGACGAAAAGCTCGACGAGGTCGGGGTCCAGGACGCGCCCCCCCTCGCTGCGAAGGAGGTCCGTCGCCTCGGCGGCGCTCATCGGGTCGCGATAGGGACGCACGGAGGTGATCGCGTCGAAGTAGTCGACGATCCGGATGATCCGCGCCTCGATCGGCGTCTCCCGGCCGAGGAGCCCGCGCGGGTAGCCCGAGCCGTCCAGGTTCTCGTGGTGCCCGCCCACCATGCAGACGAAGGGGCTCATCGCCGGGAGGGGAGCGAGGCAGCGCTCGCCGACGCTCGGGTGCCGCTCGATCGTCCGCCTCTCCTCCGGCGTGAGGGGACCCGCCTTGTTCAGGATCGCGTCCGGGATCCCGATCTTCCCGAGGTCGTGGATCTTCCCGCCGAAGCCGATCGTCCGGACCTGGTCGGCGGGGAGGCCGGCGAGCTCGGCGAGCCTCGTCCCGTAGAGCTGGACGCGGTCGCTGTGCTCGCGGGTGTACTTGCTCTTCGCGTCGAGGAGGGTCGCCATCGCGGAGAGGACCTCCATCGTGTGCCCCCGCTCGACCCGCTCGCGCTCGCGCAGGCGCTCGAGCTCGAGCGCCTTCTCCCGCAGCTCCCGTCGCTCGAGGGCGCGCGTCAGGGCCCGTTCCACCTCGTCGAAGAGGAGGGGCTTGCGCAGCACGTCGAACGCCCCTCGCTGGAGGGCCTCGACGGCGACCTTCGGATCGGGACGGATCGTCGCGAAGACGACCTCGACGTCGGGTCGCCGCCCCCTCGCGGCCTCGAGGAACGCGAGCCCCCCCCCGTCGCGCAGCTCGAGGTCGGCGACGACCCCGGCGATGGGCTCCCGCGCGAGGATCTGGAGGGCCTCGGCCGCGTCCCCCGCCTCGAAGACCTCGAAGCCCCGGCGGCCGAGGTAGAGGCCGAGAGCGCGCCGGACCGCCCTCTCGTCGTCGAGGAGGAGGAGCCGGGCGTTCGCGGGCACCGCGACGCGGGACGCCGGGCCGTTCGGCGAGGATCCGTCGGGGGCGGTCGACAAGGTGGGTCGCCCCCCTTCCCCCGGGGAGCGGCCCCTCCCTATCGGCCGCGAGGGGAGCGAGGGGTGAGGGGGGGAGGCGAGCTCCCCGACGACGGACCGAGGAGGTCCCGGTCCTCCTCGGTCTCCGCCTCCTCCGTCAGCGTCGCCTCCTCGGCCGCGGTCACGCCGCGCGGCCCGACGTCGAACCGGTCCCCGAGGTAGACGCGCCGGACCCTCTCGTCCGCGACGACCCTCGCGGGGGGACCTTCGAGGAGGATCTCGCCGTGATCGATGATGTAGGCGCGCTGGGTGATCTCGAGGGTGTCGCGGACGTTGTGGTCGGTGAGGAGGATCCCGATCCCGCGCGCGCGCAGGGCGAGGAGGATCGTCTGGATCTCCTGGACCGTGATCGGGTCGATCCCCGAGAAGGGCTCGTCGAGGAGGAGGAGGCGGGGCTCGCTCGCGAGGGCCCGCGCGATCTCGAGGCGCCGGCACTCCCCGCCCGAGAGGGTCTCGGCCCGGTCGCTCCGCAGGTGCGCGAGGCCGAATTCCGAGAGGAGCGCCTCGGCCCGGCGCCGCTGCTCGGCCCGGGGGAGACCCCGGAGCTCCAGGATCGCATGGAGGTTCTCGCGGACGGTCATCCGGCGGAACACCGAGGGCTCCTGCGCGAGGTAGCCCATCCCGAGCCGCGCGCGCCGGTACATCGGAGCCTTCGTGACGACCTGGCCGAGCAGCCGGACGGAACCGGCGTCGGGCCGGACCATCCCGACGGTCATCCGGAACGAGGTGGTCTTGCCCGCGCCGTTCGGCCCGAGGAGGCCGACCACCTCGCCCTCGCAGACGTTGAAGGAGACTCCGTTTACGACGCGGCGCCCGCGGAAGGCCTTGACCAGCCCCTCGACCCGGATGAGCTCGTCACCCGGCAAGGAGCGCGAACCCCCTTGTGGAAAAGCGGTGGAGCGGAGCGTGCCGGCCCGTCATCGCCCGCTTCGGTCGCCCTCGCTTCCAGGCCAGGAAAATGGCCGCTTCCGGGGGAGTCAAGGAATGTGAGGATTCCGTGGCCTTACGCAACCTGCTGGAAGTCAAGAGACTGCGACGCTCGGGAGGACGTGTGGAAAGGCTGTGGGTCCAGGAGCGCCGGTCCCCGTGGCGCGCTCCCGTCCTTGCGACGAGGCGCTCGACGGAAGGAATCGTCGCAAGTGCCGCTGTGGATAACCCGGGAGCATGGCCTGGACCCGTCATCGGATGAGCTTCCATCGAAGCTCCGGCGCAAGGGGCCAGACGGGCCAGAAGACGACGAGGGCCCGGCCGAGGATGTGCTCGCGGCGGACGTAGGGCTCGGGGGCCCGCGGCCCGCTCATCCGGCTCCGGAGCCGGAAGGTCTCGCCCAGATAGTCCGTGAAGAGGTGGACGGGCTCGCCCGACCGGGGGATCTCCCTCGGATTCGCCTCGGCGTAGTTCGGATCGGCCCGGAAGTTGCCCCGAAGCTCCGTCCGGCCGTCGATCGGCTCGTCGAGGATCACGGTGATCGACTCCCAGGCGCGGCTGTCGGCGCTGTTCTGCGTGTTGTCCCCGAGCATGAAGTAACGACCCGCCGGGATGAACTCGCTCGTCACCCCGCCGTCCTTCGTGTAGTGGATGTCCCTCTCGAGCCGCAGGTCGCTCAGCGACGCCTTCCCCCCCTTCGCCTCGATCGAGACCCGGTTGCCGCGGCCGAAGTCCTTGCGGTCGGGATCCTCGGACCCCTCGGACCGGAAGCGCCGGCCCCCGAACTCGACCTCGACCGCGCCGTCGACGTGCGCGAGGGACACCCGGAGGGTCCGGCCCGCCTCGAGCCGCGCCCCCTCCAGCGCCGTGGCCTCCCCCTCCCCGTTCCCCGCGAGCGAGCGGCGCAGCGAGCCCTTCGCCTCGCCCGAGGCGGGTCCGGGGAAGAAGGCCTCGAAGGTGTCGGGCCCCGCCTGGATCTCCATCCGGAGCCCCGCGAAGTCCGCCTCGGCGCGCACCTCCGCGGAGACGCGCAGGTCCCGCAGGTCCGAGCGCTCCGGGCGGGGACGCCGGCCGACCATCTGGGCGACCCTCGGGGAGTAGCCGTCCGTGTAGACGTCCCGGATCGCGTCCCCGCGCCGGGGGGCGTACCGGATCCTCCCTTCCCCCTGCGCCAGGATCCGCTCTCCGTCGGAGGTCCACGTCCCCGACTCCTTCCGCCAGGACCGGAACGGGTCCTCCCCCTCCCGCGGCCCGGACCAGACCTCCTTCCACACCGCCTCCTGAACGGTGCGCGGCTTGCGGACGATCTCCCACTCGTGCTTCTCGTCCTCGCGCCGGTAGATGTCGCCGTTCTCGATCCGGATCCACTCCGGTCCGACCCCGACGATCCGCTTGACGTAGTTCTTGAGGAGGTCGAGGGGGAAGCGGAAGACGACGACCTCCCACCGCTTCGGCTCCCGGAACTGGTAGACGAGCTTGTCGACGAGGATCCGGTCGTAGATCCCCGCCTCGTCGCTCCCCATGAGGGTCGGCTGCATCGAGCCGGTCGGGATCTTGTACGCCTCGACGGCGTAGACCTTGAGGGTGAGGGCGAGGACGACCGCGACCGAGAGTGTCTCGAGGTTCTCGCGCCACGGGTGGCGCCGGCGGCGCCCCTCGGAGGGCCCGCCCGGGCCCGGCGCGGCGGGAACCGGCCGGCGCTCCTCCGCCATCACTCGCCTCCGAGGACCGCGAGGAAGGCCTTCTGCGGGATCTCGACCCCCCCGACCTGCTTCATCCGCCGCTTCCCCTCCTTCTGCTTCTCGAGGAGCTTCCTCTTCCTCGTGACGTCGCCGCCGTAGCACTTCGCGAGGACGTTCTTCGCCATCGGCCGGATGCTCTCCCGCGCGATGATCTTGCCGCCGATCGCCGCCTGGAGGGCCACCTCGAACAGGTGGCGGGGGATCTCCGTCCGCAGGCGCTGGAGGATCTTCCGCCCCCGGTACTCGGCGTGCTCCCGGTGGACGATCGTCGAGAGGGCGTCGACCTCCTCCCCCGCGACGAGGATCCGGAGCTTCACGAGGTCGGCCTCCTCGAAGTCCCGCAACTCGTAGTCCATCGTCCCGTACCCGCGGGTGACCGACTTCAGCCGGTCGTAGAAGTCGTAGAGGATCTCGGCGAGCGGGAGGTCGTAGACGAGCATCACGCGGGTCGGGGATAGGTACTCGGTCTTCACGTACCGCCCGCGCCGCTCGGTGCAGAGCCCCATCATCGGGCCGATCGCGTCGGCCGGAATGAGCAGGCTCACGCGCATCACCGGCTCGAGGAACGCCTTGTAGTAGTGGGCCTCGGGGAGGTCCGAGGGGCGGTGGATCCGCTCGCGCTCCCCGTTCATCCGCTCGATCTCGTACGTGACGGTGGGGGCCGTCTGGACGAGGTCGATGTTGCTCTCCCGCTCGAGCCGCTCCTGGATGATGTCCATGTGGAGGAGCCCGAGGAACCCGCACCGGAAGCCGAAGCCGAGCGCCGCGGAGGTCTCCGGCTCGAAGGTGAAGGAGGCGTCGTTGAGGCGCAGCTGCTCGAGGGCCCGGCGCAGGTGCTCGTAGTCCCCCGGACTCGTCGGGTAGAGCCCGCAGAAGACCATCGGCTTGGGCTCCTCGTAGCCCGGGAGGGCCGCGACCGCCGGCCCGTCGGCGAGCCCAACGGTGTCGCCGATCCGGACCTCCTGGAGCCCCTTGATGTTCGCGATCACGTATCCGACCTCCCCCGCCGCGAGGTCGCTCGTCGCGTAGGGCCGGGGGCGGAACTTCCCGACCTCCTCGACCTCGTAGACGGTGCCGGTGCCGAGCATACGGATCTTCGCCCTCTTCGCGAGCCGCCCGTCCACCACGCGGACGTAGACCACGACCCCGCGGTACGTGTCGAACTTCGCGTCGAAGAGGAGCGCCCGCAGCGGCGCCGCCGGATCCCCCTTCGGCGGCGGCACCCGGTCGATCACCGCCTCCAGGAGCTCCGCCGCCCCGGCCCCGGTCTTCCCGCTCACGCGCATGACCTCCGCCCGCTCGAGGAGGAGGGTGTGCTCGATCTCCTCGATCACCTCCTCGGGCCTCGCCTGCGCCAGGTCGACCTTGTTGAGCGCCGGGAGGATCGTGAGCCTCGCCCCCATCGCGAGGTTCGCGTTCGCGACCGTCTGCGCCTCCACCCCCTGCGCCGCGTCGACGAGGAGGATCGCCCCCTCGCACGCCTGGAGGGCCTTCTGGACCTCGTAGGAGAAGTCGACGTGCCCGGGGGTGTCGATCAGGTGGAGGACGTACTCCGCCGTCCCCCCCTTCGGGTCGAGGCGGTCCCGGGTCTTGTAGGTCATCGCGACCGCCGAGGCCTTGATCGTGATCCCCCGCTCCCGCTCGAGGTCCATGTCGTCGAGGACCTGGTCGCGCCGCTCCCGCGCGTCGATCGTCCCGGTGATCTCGAGGAGACGGTCGGCGAGCGTCGACTTGCCGTGGTCGATGTGGGCGATGATGCAGAAGTTCCGGATGTAGCGGGGGTCGGTCACGGGTCGGCGGCGGCCTCTCCCGGCCCGGGGGTCGGGGGGGAGTCCGGCGAAGGTACGTCCGGAGGAAGGATAGAGGAAGCGCGACCTCCGGCCGAGGAGGGGCCCCACGAACGGGGCGCCCGTCCGGCGCCCCCCGCCGATTCGCCCCGCGGGGCCACCGCCCTAGAATCGAGGCGTGAGCGACCGGAGTCCTCGGACGACCCCTCCGCGCGAGTGGCGCAAGCGCATCCGCATCGACCCCGCCGTGCACCATGGAGACCCCTGCATCGCGGGCACGCGGATCCCGGTCAGCATCGTCGTCCGGAGCGTCGCCGAGGGGGACACCGAGGTCCAGATCCTCGCGAGCTATCCCCAGCTCAAGCGGGAGGACATCCGGGCGGCGCTCCTCTTCGCGGCGGAGGCCGTCGATCGGTTCGACCTGCTCCCGCTCCCCACGTGGACCGCGCCGAAGTGACCCGATTGCCGGGGCTCCGACCGTGACCACCGCGGGGTGGCGCGGGCCCGAGTCCCTCGGACCGTTGCGAACGGCTTTCCCCCAAGAAAAGCGGATGACCATCCTCCCCTATCTCCTGTCCGCCCCCCGTCCTCCGAGCAGCCTGGACAAGGCCTCGGCGAGCGCGCGGAGCGCGGCGCCGCGGTGACTCACACGGTCCTTTTCCTCCGGAGTCAGCTCGGCGAAGGACCTGCCCAGGGGGGGAAAGAAGAAGAGGGGGTCGTACCCGAAGCCCCCGTCCCCCCGCGGGGCCTCGAGGATCCGGCCCTCGGTCGACTTCTCGACCGAGAGCCGGATCTCCCCCGCCGGATCGGCGAGCGCGAGCGAGCAGACGAACCGGGCCGCGCGCCGTTCGGGCGGCACACCTCCCAGCTCGGCGAGGAGCTTGCGGTTGTTGGCGGCGTCGTCGGCGTTCTCCCCCGCGTATCGCGCGGAGCGGACGCCGGGCCTGCCGCCGAGCGCGTCGACGCACAGGCCCGAATCGTCTCCGAGCGCCCAGCGACCCGATGCCCGGGCGAACGCGGCGGCCTTCTTCGCCGCGTTCTCGGCGAAGGTCCCCCCGTCCTCCTCGACCTCCAGGTCGACCCCCGCCTCGTCCGCCCCGATCACGCGCACGGGGAGTTCCCCCAGGAGGCGGCGGAGCTCGGCCGCCTTCTTCGGATTGCGGCTGGCGACGACGATCTCGGTGATCGACCGCCCGGCGGGGGCCTTTCCCATGCAGCGTGTCCTACTGCGGCGACCTCGACCTCGCAAAGGCGGTCGAAGGGTGGACCCTCGCTCGGGGGTTCGCCGCGGACCACGCTCCGGCCTTCCGATCCTCGATCGACGCCGAGAAGGCCGGGCCCGCGCGCGCGGGTCCCCTCCGTTGAAGGGATGGGAGCGGTCCGACCCCCGACGACCGCAGCCCTCTCCGTCTCCGAGGGACGGCTTCTCGACATCCGTCCCTTCCCGCGCCCCGGACACACGCCCTCCTCCGCCTCCCCTGCGAGCGGGACGAGGGGCGACTCCCAGTGCGCGAGCCTCCGGAGCCGAGGGCCGGAGTGGCGGCGGGCCTCGTGGGGACTCTCTCGAACCGAGCCTCCCCGCCCCCCCGTTGACACGTGGCACCCGGGGGTTAGTGTCGACCGCGCTCGGGTCGGGCGAGGGCTCGCGACCGGCCGAGCTGGTCGCTCGCCCTCGCGCGACGTGAACGCGGAGGTGAAGCCGTGATGTCGTCGAGGACCGAACGAATCGTCTTGGGGGGGGGCAGGCCCTCCAGAAGCCTGCCCCTCATCGGGCGTACGAGAGGGGTCGCTGCTCGCATGCACGCCCGGAGGTCGCCCTCGCGTTGTCGCTCCTCCTCTTCCTGGGAGGCGGAGCGCCCGCCCAGAACCCCTGCGCTCCGCCGGCGACCTGCCCGCCTCCGACCCTCGCCCCGAACGTGGGGGGCCTGTGGTCCACGCCGATCACCGACGTCGTCCCCACCGTGACCCCCCCCGGTGCCTGCGGGGCCGGCGGGTTCAGCGGAGAGATCGCGCATGCGATCCTCATGCCCCCGGACTTCCCGACGGGCGCCCACCCCTACACGGGGATGGTCTTCTTCATCACGCTCGGCGCGTGCCCGAACGCCGCCGTCCGCGTCTGGGTGTGGGATCCGGCGAACCCGGCCGCCCCGGCGACGCCGATTTGCCCGGGAAACCTGGCAAACCAGGACTTCTTCTGCTCCGGGCACAGCTTCGCGCCGAACGGCGACCTGATCATCGCCGGCGGGACGGACTCCGGCGGGGCGAACTGCAACGAGATCTGGGGCCACCGCGCGATCTGGCGCTTCAAGGCGGGAGCGGGCGCGTGGGAGCTCCTCGGCCTCATGGCCCACGAAAGGTGGTACACCACCACGATGGGCCTGCCGAACGGGAACATCCTCATCGCCGGTCACACGGAGCACCCGACCGCGGTCGACCTAGGCCTCCCCTACGACCCGCGGAACACCTACGAGATCCTCACGACGTCCCCCGGCTATTCGCTCGGCCCGGAGACGCTCGTCTGCGATCCCGCGGGGATCGCTGCCTCCCCTTCCGCATGCACGTCCGGGGGGAGCTCTCCCGTCGCCATCGAGGACTACGGCTGGCTGATGGTCACGCGGCTCGGGCAGATCCTCTACGCCGGCCCGAAGAGCTTCCAGGGCGCACCCGGACAACGATGGAAGAGGTACGGGAACTTCTGCGCAAGCGGGTGCTCCCTTCCGCCTGCCCCTGCCTCGCAGTACTGGCCGCGTGATTCGCAGCCCGTGGACCAGACTCTGCCGCATCGCTCCTACGGGAACCCCGTCCACATGTTCTTCTGGGACCAGGGCGCGGGTCAGCACCGCGAGGAGGTCTATCTCATCGGGGGGGACTCTGGATTCCCTCAGGAAGCCTCGTGCTCCAGCAACACACAGGCGACCGTGGAGGCGATCATCAACCCCGCTCCTGGGGTAGCGTTCATCCCACGTGCTCCGATGACGTTCTCCCGAAGGTTCGCGAACGCCGTCCCGACCCCGACGGGGAAGATCATCGTTCGTCGGCGGGAAGGGCCCTCCGGTTCTTCGTGCGTTCCACGGTCCGTCCCCGAGATGTACGACCCCATCGCGAACACCTGGCAGCCGCTGAATCCGCAGTGCCACGCCCGCGGATACCACTCCGTTGCGTTCACTCGCCTGGATGGAATGGTCGTGAGCGCAGGAGGCCTACCCTATTCGTGCTGGTGCCCAGGGTCCCCCTCCGCATGCCCCAGCCCCGAACCCCCCGGGCCCTCCCAGCCTGTCACCTGCAACTGCAATCCGCTGGAAGTGTGTCCCCCAGTCTGCGCTCCCTTGGACATGACTGCTCAGCATTCCGTCGAGATCCTCGAGCCCCCCTTCCTGCTCACGGCCGCCGGATCACCCGCGCCGAGGCCCACGATCACTTTCAGCCCCACCGACGTCCAGCACTACTCGGCCGCGAGCACGAGCTTCGGAGTCAACGTCCGCCTCGCGTCTCCGACGGACGACATCACGATGGTCTCCCTCCTGCGACCCCCGTCGGTGACCCACCACCAGGACTTCGACCAGCGCTTCGTCGAGCTCTACCTCGAATCCTCGACCGGAACCGGCACCTCTCGCACGCTGAAGATCCGGAAGCCGGAGAACGCCAACATCTGTCCACCCGGCTGGTACATCCTCTTCACCGTCGCCGCTTCGGGAGTTCCCTCGGTCGGCGCGTGGCTCAACATCCATCCCTGAGGGCACCTCATGCCGTGGCTCCTTGTCCGGAATAGCGCGAGGAAGGGCCTCTCCCATGCCGCGCTCCTCTGCGGATTCACCAGCTTCACGCTCCCCCCCCTCCGAGCGCAGAGCAGCCTATGGGAGATCGTCGACAGCCAGCCTGCGACGGTCTTCGGAAACACGATGCGAAACGTCGGCGACTTCGACGGGGATGGGGCCGATGACTTCATCGTGGGAGCTCCGGGCTACAACCCGGGGAACATTTCGGACGCGGGCAGAGCCCGGATCTTCTCGGGAAGCTCACAGGCGCCGCTCCTCACGATCCTCGGAAGCTGGCCGTCCGGCGGACTTGGTTTCCAGATCCCTCCCCAAGCCGATCTCAATGGCGACGCGGTATTGGATTTCGTCTTCCCGATCGACTCTCCCGTCGGCATGCCGGGCGGCTCCGTGTTCCGGCAGCTCCATCTCGAGATCTACTCCGGCCTCGGCCCGCTTCTGGGGTCCTTCCCTGCTTCCGCGTTCGCCGGCCTCAAGTCCGCTGCGGTGGGAGGCGACTACGACGGGGACGGCATCCCCGACCTCCTCGTCGGAGAGCAGTACGCCTTCGCTCCGGGCCCCTGCTTCCCGCCGAGCGCCTGGGTCGAGGGCCGGGTTCGCGCGCTCTCCGGGTTCGCGGGGCCGTCGGTGGCGCAATGGATGCCAGGGACTTGCGGCAACGAATACATGGGCCAGGCGATCGAGCCCTTGGGCGACATCACGGGAGACGGCCTTCCCGATTTCGTGGTCGGCTCGAGAGGGAACTCGGTCTTCCCGGCCATCCTCCCTCCTTTTCCGGCGCTTCGCCTCTACTCGGGCGTCAACCCCACACCCGTCTGGACCGTGTCCAGCCTCTCCGTCTTCCCCGCCAACGACATTCTCACTCTCGCCCTCGTGGGAGACACCGACGGCGACGGCGTGCAGGACATCGCGGTTGGCAATCCCTTCAACTTCTACTCGACGAACATCCAGGTCTTCTCCGGCAGCTCCGGCGCGCTGCTCCTCGCCGTCGACTCGCCCTACGCCCTCCACGGCCGGTCCATCGCGCGGATCGGCGACCTCGACGGGGACGGACTCGCCGACGTCCTCGCCGGCGCGCCCGTCGGCTTCATGGAGTGGCAGTCCCCCACGCCGAGCCCCGCGAACTGGCCCGTCCCGTTTCCCAACGCCCCGGGGAGGGTCCTGGCCCATTCGGGAGACCCGACCGTCGGCACCCTGCTCGACCTCCCCGAGCCGGTCCCGCCGGAGGGATTCGGGATGTCGGTGGTCGCCCTTGGGGACCTCGACGGGGACGACTACCCCGACTTCGCGGCCTCCGAGCCCTGGCGGGCCCCGACGCTGCCCGGCCGCGTCCTTGGCTACTCGGGGGCCCCCGTCGGCATCGCGATCTTCGGGTCGGGATGCCCCGGCTCCGGTGGGGTCATCCCGAGGATCGCGGCGTGGCGGCTACAGCCTCCCCCCGGCCCCGTCGCCGTCACGCCCGGGAGCACGCTCCGGATGAACCTCTCGCGCGCCCTCGGCGGGGGGTCGGCCATCCTCGTCCTCGGCGCCAGCAACGCGAACTGGGGAGGATTCCCCCTTCCCTTCCCGCTCGGATTCGCCGGGATGCCGGCCTGCTCCCTCCTCGTCTCCCCGGACGCGACGGTCCCCGTGACGACGCTCGGGTCCGGACCCGGGAACGGACGTGTTTCTCTGTCCTTCCCGATCCCGCCGCTCCCTGGCCTCTCGGGCGCGACGATCTACGGCCAGTGGTACGTAACGGATCCGGGGCCAGGCCTCCTGCCCGGCGCGATGTCGAGGGGAATCGGGGTGACGATCCAATGAGCAGTGGCCGTAGCCTCACGGTCGGCCTCGCCCTCGGAGTCGGTGCGGTGCTCCGGGCCTCGGCCCACGACATCGTCAATCCCTTCGCCGTCCCCGTGAACCCCGTTCTGGTGGGGGGGCCCAGCGTGCCGGGATCGGCTTGGGGCGAGCTCCTGGAGGACCCGAACGGGATCCTCGCCGTGACGGCCGTGACGCAGATCCCGGCCGACCCCACGTGTTCGAATCCGCTGGCGACACAGTTCTCGGTCGCGAGGGGCTTCGCGGGCGCGAACGGGTTCGTGATCTCGAACGCGTACGTAGAGGACTTCGACGACGACGGGACGCCGGCGGGCTCGCCGAACGGATGCGCCAACCTCGTGGGGCAGATCGGATCGACCCAGTTCGGCGTTTGCACGGGCCTCGACACCCCGCTCTCCCTCGCCCTGCAGCAGGGTTACGGCTACTTCCTCCCGATCCCAACGTCGAACGCGGCCGTCTTCGAAGTAGCCTTCACGGCCAGTCAACCGACGAGTCTGGATGTGTCCTACACCTTCGCCACGTTCGAGAGCCCGGCCGACACCTTCTTCTTCGACTCCTTCGGGATCTTCCTCGACGGGACTCTCGTCGCGGGAGGAGTCACCCGGAACGCGTCGGCGGGCTCGTACGGGGGCCCCATCCCCGGCACCGACCCCTGGACGCTCACTCCTTCCCCCGGGCTGCCGGCACCCGAGTTCAACCGGCCGCCGATGCCCGCGCTCTATTATTTCCCCGCCCACACGACGGGCTTGCGGACCCTCCCCCTGCCCCTCTCCGCGGGGTCACACACGCTCGTGTTCCACGTCGCGGACGGAGACGAGCTTGGCGCCGGTTGCCTCGTCGGAGGCACCACCTTGTTCGGGGCTGACCCTTTCATCCCGAGCGTGCTCTTCTTCGGCCTGTCGACGTTTGACTCCGGACTCCCCGCGAGTCCGGGTGTCTGCGGGACGGCGAGCATCACGAGGCTCGGGCACCCCGCCGAGACGGTCGGGCCGCACGGGCCGACCGGGGCGGGGTTCCAGGACTTCCAGGTGCGGGAAACTGGGGCCACTCCCGGCACCGCCGCCTTCGTCCTGATCGGCGGCGCGCCCGCCTCGATTCCGGTCTCGGGGGCCTGCAACCTCTTCGTCTCGCCTGTCGGCCCCTACTTCCTCGCCTTCCCAGCCGGGATCGTCCCGGCGAACGGCGCGCTCGATTGGCCGCCGACTCCCCCCGCCATCCCCGCAGGGACCGCGGGGGCGAACGTCTACGTCCAGTTCTGGAACCTTCTCCCCTCGGGGGCCCTCGAGAACACGAAGGGGATGCGGGTGAATCTCGGGCCCTCGTAGGTCGGCTCAGCGGGCGAGCCCGAGAGCGGAGGCCTGCGCCTCGAAGAGCCTGTCGATCCCCTTGCGCGCGAGGTCGAGCATCGCGTCGAACTGCGGGCGCGCGAAGGGCTTCTTCTCCGCGGTCCCCTGGACCTCGACGAACTCGCCGGCCCCGGTCATCACGACGTTCATGTCGACCTCGGCGGCGGAGTCCTCCGCGTAGGCGAGGTCGACGACGGGGGCGCCCCCGACGAGCCCGACGGAGATCGCCGCGACCTGCGTCTGGATCGGCCAGCGCCGGAGCGAGCGCTGGTGGTCCAGGTCGAGCATCGCGTCGTAGAGCGCGACGTACGAGCCGGTGATCGCGGCGACCCGCGTGCCGCCGTCGGCCTGGAGGACGTCGCAGTCGATCCAGACCGTCCGGTCGGGCATCGCCTTGAGGTCGACGATCGTCCGCAGCGCCCGGCCGACGAGCCGCTGGATCTCGACGCTCCGGCCGTCGGGCTTCGCGCTCCGCCCGTCGCGCATCTTCCTCGGGCCGGGCGTCGCGGAGGGGAGCATCGAGTACTCCGCGGTGAGCCACCCCTGCCCCGTCCCGAGGAGGAACGGCGGGACGCCGTCCGTCACCATCGCCGTACAGAGGACCCGGGTCTTGCCGAGCTCGATCAGGACCGAGCCCGGGGCGAACTCCGTGAATCCCCGCCGGATCGCGACCGGGCGGATCTCGTCGGGCTTCCGCCCGTCCTTTCTCTGGGCTCCCAAAGGCTGCATCCCCCCGCAAGGAAGCGGGGACTCTGGTCGAGGGTCCCCGAGCGCGCGGGAGGCGGATTCTAGGGCCGGACGGCGACGAGCCTCAAGCGCCGCAGAACGCCGGGGTGGCGACGAGGGCGGCGCCCGCGAGGGCGAGGAGCCCGAAGACCACCCGGCGGCCGGTGCGCAGGCCCGCGAACAGCGGCGCCGTCGCCAGGGCGAGGCCCTTCGAGACGAGCCACTCGCGGACCTCCGGCGGACCGACTTCGGCCACGCCCCGGCGGTCGCAGTCGGCAAGGAGGCGGTCGAAGAGCCCGCGGAGCGGCCTCCGGAGCTGCGGTCCATACCGGGAAGGGATCGAGAACAGCCCGGCGACCTCGGCGATTACGCGCTCGACGATCGCCTCGGCCCGCTCCCTCAGGTCGCGCACCTTCGCGGAGGGGAAGACGGCCCCGATTCTCTCGAGGGGGATCCGCGGCAGCTGCGCGCGCAGCCCTTCCTCCAGCCCGGCAAGGGTCCCCCGCGCGGCGCCGAGGAATCCCACGATCGCTCCGCCGATGAACCCGACCGCCCCGGCGAGGACGACCAGGCCTCCTCCCCCACCGGTCGCGAGGACGTGGATCAGGCCCGCCGCGGAGAGGCAGAGGCATCCGAGGAGAGCGGCCCGGGGGACGGTGCGCGACGCGCCCCGGAGGAAGAGGGCGGCGAGCGTCCCAGCGCCGGGCCGAGCGGGCCCCGACGTCGGGGAATCGTGTCCGGCCTCCATGACGGCCCGTTCTTCGGGAGGTGCCGCCGCGGGCCTGGAGCGCCCCTCGCCGTCACTTCACCTCGTAGAAGTTCCCTTTCCACCCGACGAGCACTTTCGGCCCGAGGGCGAAGACCGGCGCGAGGTCGGGCTCCCGCGCGAGGAGGGCGAAGTACTCCTCGGAGAGGAAGGCGACGGGGACGATCTTCTCCCGGTCCTTCTCCGTGAAATCGGTGTCCATCCAGACGGAGGAGACGAGGTGGAAGACCTTGGCGCCGACGCGGCGGACGGAGGACTGGAGGGCCTCGACGGGCCGACCCGAGCGGCCTCCGCTGCTGCCCCCCGCGGCCCGCTTTCCTCCGAGCGCCGCTCCGTACATGGTTCGGCTGAATCCGCTTGAGGTCCCACCGACCGTCTCCTCCTTGAGCCGCTTCGCCTCGAGGCTCTCCTCCACCGCCTTCCCCCCGGACGCGGCGCGCCCGTAATGCCCCGTGGAACCGACCCCGAGACCGTCCGCCTCCTTGTCGATCGGCTCGCGGGCCGGAAGCCCGTCCGGCGTGGTCGGCGCCGGTGCCGGTGCGCCGGTCGCTCCGACGCCCACAGCGGTCGCCCCCCCCAACTCGACTCCGCGGCCCGCGGTTTCTCCCGCCGTCGACCCACGGGGCAGGTTCCCCGGGGCGGAGGGGGACCCGCGATCCGGCGGAGGTGTCGCCCCGGCCGCGACCCCGGCGCTCCCGGAGCCGGACCGCGCGGAGGAGAGGCGGCGCTGCTCCTCGCGGACCAGGAGCGAGGTGTAGGGGGTGACGATCGCGTGCTCGCGGGCGAGGCGCTTCACCTCCTCGACGACCTCGGCGTTCTCCCCGTTGAGGCGGATCTCGTCGAGGAGGTAGCCGACCTTGCGCGAGGCCCAGGTCGTCCGGATCGAGTCGTTGCGGGACTCGACGGCGGGGAGGTCGACCGGGTATCTCCACTCGCGCTCTCCCTCGCCGACGAGGCCGCGGAGCCGGACCCGGGCGGCCCCCTCCCCGCGGAATCTCCCCGCGACCACGAGCGTCGCGCCGCGGAAGAGGTCGGGGAGCCGCTTCGGATAGACGTCGCGGACCTCGGCGCCGTCGAGGAGGAGGAAGGGGTCGGAGAGGATCGGATGGGAGACCTTCTCGACGAGGGAGGCCACCTTGGAGTCGATCGCCTCGCCGTCGGTCACGTACTCGCGGGCGGCCCGCGTCTCCTCCGCCAGGGTGTCGAGGAGCCGGGTGTTCACGTCGACCCCGACGCCGAAGACGAAGATCCGCGCGCGCGCGGCGTTCCTCTGGCGGACCTCGGCGAGGAGGGTCTTCTCCTCGATCGTCCCGACCGTCGGAAGGCCGTCCGTGAGGAGGAAGAGCATCGTCAGCCGCCCCGGCTCCCCGGGAACGGCCAGGGCGCGCCGGAGCGCCTCTCCGAGGTTCGTCGCGCCGAGGGCCTCGAACGCGGCGACCCAGGCGCGGGCGGCCTCGACGTTCTCGGGAGTCGCGGGTACCAGGCCCTCCCGGAACGCCTCCGCCTCCGTCGCGAAGCGGACGAGGTGGAAGCGATCCCCCGGATTCAGGCGCCCGAGCGCATCGCGGAGCGCCCCCTTCGCCTGGGCGATCTTCTCCCCGTCCATGCTTCCCGACGTGTCGAGCACGAAGACGACGTCCTTCGGCAGGACCTTCGCGGGCCCGAGGTCGAGGCGCGGCGCGAGGAGGGCGAGGAAGGTCCCGTCCTCCCCGGCCCGCCGGTGGGAGAGGAAGAGGAGGCCGATCTCCTCTTGCGCGAGGGAGACGAGGAGGCGCAGGTCGCGGTCGGCGCGGACGTCGGAGCCCTCCATCGAGACGCGGGCGGTCCGGTCCCCCGTCCGCACGACCTCCACCGGGTGGGTCGGGGAGTAGATCGCGCCGATCGGTCTCGAGAACTCGATCGTCGCCTGGAAGACGAGGCCCTTCATGGCTCCGCGCGCGAGGGGGCCGAGGGAGAGGGGCAGGCGGACCTCGAACGCGCCTCCCGAGAGGGGAAGCACGCTGTCGTATCGCACCTTCACGCGCGCCTCCCCGTTCGGCGGGACGGGAAAGGCCGAGAGGCGGACGCACGATCGACCGACCCACTCGAGGAGCGCCGGGTCGCGGCGCGAGCGGACGATCGACTCGTAGACCCCGCGCGCCTCTCCCCGATCGAGGAGCTCCCCCTTCACGACCTTCCCGTCCACCGTCATCGACAGGTCGGAGACGACGGTGTCGTCGGGGAGCGGGAGGAGGAAGACCTCCTCCCGCTCGACGGGCCCCGTGTTGCGGAAGACCTGCTCGAGCTCGGTGGTCGCCGTGCCGTCGACGACCTTCGCCACGACGCGGACTTGCTCGAGCCGAACCTCGGGGGCCCAGGCGGGAGCCTGCGTCGCCGCGCCCTCCTGCGCGGCGGCCGCGGAAGCGAGGAGGAGGATGACTTCGAAGCGACCTCGAAGCGGCGCGGCCATGGCGACTCTCGGGACGGTGGCGCCGTAGAACGGCAGCCGGGAGCGGGTGGTTCATCCCTCGGGCGTTCCGGGGAAAGCGTGACGCGGCGCTACGGGAGGGAAGGAGGCGGGGCCCGCCTAGGCCAGACGCGACCGCCCCGGCGTCGTCTCCTCCATCCAGACCTTCGGGGACCTCCTCCACCTCAAGGACCTGACCCGGTTCCTCTGCGCGAACGGCGCGTGACCGGCTTGCTCGTCGTGCCATGATGCGGCCCTGATGCGGGTCGTCATCGTCGCCATCGGGAGCGCCGGCGATGTCCACCCGTTCGTGGCGGTCGGCCGCGGCCTGCGCGAGCGCGGCCACGACGTCGTGATCCACGCGGGCGCCTGGTACGAAGAGGCGGTCACGCGCGCGGGGCTCGCGTTCGAGGCGATGGACACGCGCGAGCACTACCTCGAGATGACGGCGCGTCCGGAGCTGTGGGATCCGCGGCGCGGCTTCCCGTTCGTCATGCGGGAGGCGGTCCTGGCGACGCTCCCGGCGCTCTACGCGAGGATCGAGGCCGAGGCGCGCGCGGGCGCGGTCCTCGTCGGCTCGTCGCTCGACCTCGCTTGCCGGCTCGCGCAGGAGAAGCACGGCGCGCCGTTCGTGACGGTGCACGTGGCGCCCGCGGTCCTGCGGACGGCCTACCGCGTCCCCGCCTTCAAAGGCATGGAGTTCGTCCGCCGGACGCCGACGTGGTTCAAGCGCGGCTGCTGGTGGCTTTCCGACGTCCTGTTCGACCGCACGTGGGTGCCGCGGTTCAACGCCTTCCGCCGGAGGACCGGGCTCACCGACCTGCGGCGGCCCATGAACGGCTGGTGGAACTCGCCCACGAAGGTCCTCGGCCTCTGGCCGGAATGGTTCGCGCCCGTCCAGCGCGACTGGCCGCCCCAGCTCCGGCTCACGGGGTTTCCCTGCTTCGATCGCGCGGACGGGCAGCCGCTGGGCGCGGATCTCGAGCGGTGGCTCGGGGACGGCCCCCCGCCGGTGGTCTTCACACACGGCTCGGCGAACGTGCAGGGGGCGCGCTTCTTCCGCGAGTCGCTGGGCGTGTGCGAGCGTCTCGGCGTGCGCGGCCTCTTCGTGACAG
>JAKEFM010000264.1 GCA_022616055.1 Planctomycetota bacterium | reverse complement strand
GGCTCGGGTTCCAGAGGCCCGGATTCGTGTAACCGGTGACGTTCGGGCACCCCGTGAGCGGGTATTGCGTCGAGAACGAGCAGTTCGCAACCGTCATGGTCACGCGGCCGCCGAGCGAGCCCACGACCTCCCCGGCGGCCTGGATGTTGAGGCAGTTCACCGACTGCGCCGCCACCGAACCGGGCGGGACGACCTCCCCCGTGAACGCGACGGAGTCGATTCGGAGGATGACGGTGCTCTGCAGGGTCGAGGTGCCGGTCCCGGCGTGGACAACAAGGTTGAGGTCGCCGCCTCGGATTTCAAAGCCCCGCGGCGGTCCCCCGGTCCCGTCGATCCCTTCGGGGAACCCGGACCCGTACCCCGTGTAGTTCTCCGTCCCGTTGAGCGAGATGAACTCGACGGCGGCGAGCCCCGTCCCCGCGGCTGGTCCGGAGATCACGACGGGTGTGTTCGGGAGGGAGTTCGCCGCGTCGTACCGGAGCTGGTATCCAGGGCGGACTCGGAGGGGGAACTGCTCACCGAGCCCTGGTGCTGCATCGTGGACGATCCCGCGTCCGGCCACCCGAACGATCATCGGCAGCTCGTACTGGTTCTGGGTCAGCGCGCGCGTGATCGTTCGCCACGGTCCCATCGATCCTCCGAGCGGCCTTGGGAAGGCCCCGTCAAACGAGTTGTTCCCCGTCTGCGCGTTGACGTAGACCGTTTGCGGACCTCCCCCGTAGACCTGCCCCACCCCCGTCTCCGAGAATAGGGCACCGGTGACGAGCACGAATACCGCGCCGCGAGGGAGCCGACAACCGAACATCGCGAACCTCCCGACGGATTGCCGCCTTGCACGTTACGGTGTTAGGTGAGGCTAAGGCGTTGCTTCGGGCTTCGTCAAGGACCGTTCGAGGAAGGCGCGCTGGAGGGGAGAGAGCGCGCTACGCGACGAGCCCATCCGCCCGCCACCCTTCGAGGAGGTCATCCCAGAACGCCCGGCGCCGCCCGAGTCGGGGCCGGATCTCGGCGTATCGCGCCACGACCCGCGCAAGTGGGAGGAAGTCCCAGACCTCGTCGTCGCGCGCCTCGCGGATGACCTTGGCCGCGAGCTCGACCCAGCGCGGGTGAGCCTCGTCGCCGAGGATCGCCCGGAGCTCCGAGACGCTGACGTCCTCGTCCCAGAGGAACCAGGGGCGCGTGTTCGGATCGGCGAGGTCGGTGCCGAGGGGCCGCACGGCAGGAGCGTAGGGCCCCGGCGCAGGCTCTTCCACGCCTGAGGCGCGGGAACGAGGGCTCGACTTCCCGAGGGACCCGGTTCGAGTCCCCCCCCTACGGTCCTCCGACCCCGACTTCCCTCCAGGACCGGACCCGGAGCTCCGGGGGCCCGTCCCCCGGGATCTCCGCGAGGGCCTCGTCGAAGTGGAACCGCGCGTCCCCGCTCACCTCGACCTCGCGGCCGACGAGGGACCCGTAGGACTCGGAGACTCCCGAGAGGCGCACGCGGGCGCCCGGCGCGTAGACGGCGCCGAAGAACTCGGCTTCCCCGCTCAGACGGACGTCGCCGGCGGTGGCGGAGTAGACCAGGAAGGACCCCGGCCGCTTCGCCTGGTTGAGGAGGCCGTTCCCGCCGATCTCGAACACCCCGACGCCGGGGTCGCCGCTCCGGCTTCCGAAGTGGTGGACGACGACTCGGCTGCCGGTCGCGACGACGAGCGTCGCGCGCTCCGCGATCCGGAAGTCCCCGTCCACGTAGAGGTCGACCTCCCCCCGGAGCGTGACCGTCGATCCCCCGGTCGCCTCGAACGAGGCGTAGCGGTGCGTCCCACCCGGGATCGTCGCCGCCGATCCCCCCGCCGCCTCGAACGGCCCGGAGGCCGGGATCGGCGGATCGTAGGAGGGGATCGGCAGACGGACCGGCGCCGGCGGGGACGCCGTGGAGCCCGAGACATGCGCGCGCTCGCCGACCGACGCGCTCCGTCCCGGACCCGGGCGCGCGTCCCCGAAGACGATCGCCTTCCCCGCGATCGAGAGGTCGTGGTTCGAGCCGAGGTCCCCCCGCTTCCTCGCGTGAGGGGGTCCCTCCTGCCCGTTCGTCGCCTGGTCCGTGTAGGAGCCGCTCCGCGAGTCGTAGGAGTCGACGAAGACGCCGCCGTCGAGTTTCAGGGGGAGGTCGGCGAAGAGGGCCGACCGGAACGGCCCCGGCCTCTCCGCGTGGACGACGACCTCGAAGCGGCGCGAGGTGGAGCGCAGCGTCGCCAAGGCGTCGAGGACCCACTCCTCCTCCGGCTCCGTCTCCGTCGCGACGACCGCGTAGGCGCCCCCCGCGAAGGGACCGCGGACCGTCCCCAGCCCGTCGCCGTAGGCGTCGCGCCCGGCGCGGAGCTCGGCCAGGCTCGCGCTGATCCCCGCCTCCGCCACGTAGAAGGCCTGGGTCCGGGTGTCGGTCGCGCCCGGTTCCGCCGTCCGGAGGTGGACGAGGCGGACCACCCCCGCCGCGAGGGCGGCGAGGACGAGGGCGACGAAGGTCATCGTGAGGAGGGCGCCCCCCCTCGATCCCCGTATGGCTTGCTCCACGTCCGCTCCTAGAGGTTCCGGAGGAAGACCGAGGCCTCGGCGCTCCCGCGCAGGACCGATCCCGTGCCGTCGGGCCGCTCGAGCGTCACCCGCACCGTGAGGAGGCGCCCGTCGAGCGTGAGGCAGAAGCCCGGCTCGTCGACGAGGCCGTTCCCGTTGTCGTCGATCCTGTTCCCGGACTCCCCGGCGAGGTACTCGGCCACCCCGCGCGAGAGCGTCACGGAGGGATCCCCCTCGGAGCCGACGTCCCGGCGCAGCTCGAGGATCCCTTCGTCCGTCAGGCCGTCCCCGTCGTCGTCCATCCCGTTGTCCTCCTCCCCCGACTCCCGGACGAAGCGCAGCCGCGCCGTGGGCCCCCACCGGACCATCCCGCCCGAGAAGCCCTGGTTTCGGCGGAAGGTGACCTCCCGGGCCCCCTGCGCGAGCGATCCGACGGCCTCGAGCGTTCCCACCCCCGCTCCCTGGAACTCCTGCGCGAGGCGGTCGACGAGCCGGCGCGCCTGCGACTCGAGCTCGGCGATCTGGGTCTCCCGGGACTCGGCGCCGCGGCTCGGCCCGAGGACGGCGTAGACGCCGGCGAGGAAGACGAGGAGGGGGACCGCGGTGACGAGCACCTCGGTCAGGGTGAGACCCCGGCGGGAGCGAGGCGGACG
>JAKEFM010000263.1 GCA_022616055.1 Planctomycetota bacterium | reverse complement strand
GTCCACGCGACGGAGGTCCCGAACCCCGGGCTGCCGGGCGCGGGGAATGCGCCCGTGAAGGTCTGGAGGAGCGTCCCGTTCGCCCCGGAGTGGATCCGGACGTAGCCCGGACCCGAGGCCCCCTGCGGGGCCCCGATCAGGAAGTCGGCGACCCCGTCCCCGTTCGCGTCTCCCTTCCCTCCGACGGCGGTCCCGAAGACGTCCCCTGCCGAGGTCCCGAGGAAAACGTACAGGATCCCCCCCGTCGCTCCCGAGAAGACGAGGGCCCGGCCCGAGTTCGTCAGGCCGCCGGCCGCGGCTCCCCGCGCGCCGATCAGAAGCTCCGGAACCCCGTCCCCGGTCGCGTCACCGGCGATCGCCACCGCGGCCCCAAACTGCTCGTCCGGCAGAGCTCCATCGAGCGTGAGGAGCGTCGAGCCGTCCGAACCGGAGAAGAGCTTCGCGTACCCCGTTCCCGGTCCAATCTCCGGCGCCCCGACGAGGATGTCGGGGACGCCGTCGCCGCTCACGTCGGTCCCGCCCGACACGGCGCGTCCGAGCCCGTCGCTCCCGCTCCCGACGAAGGAGAGGAGGACGGCGCCGCTGGAGCCCGAGAAGAGGTCCGCGCGGCCCGGTCCCACGACCGTCGACCAACCGAAGGAGAAGGGCGTCTGGGTGGCTCCGACCAGGAGGTCGGAGAACCCGTCCCCGTTCACGTCCCCGGCCCCGGCGACGGACGTGCCGAGCTGCTCGTAGGGCGCGGGACCGTCGTATTGCCGCAGGATGTAGGACTGACCGCCGGCCGTCGAGCCGCACGCCAGGAAGAATCCGAGACCGCCGAGGACGCGCAGGACCGACTCGCGAGGCGGAGCGGGGCGCGAAATGCCGGAATGAACCATCGCACACCTCCGGAGACGTCGCGCGGGAACGCGGCCCTCATGATCGTCGCCCGCCCGCGCTCAGGCGTGACGGGGAGCATAGGCAGGGGCCGGCGACCGGTAACCCCCTGGCCTCGCGTCGCGCCGGAAGCGCGACGGACCTCCTAGAATCCGAAGTCTC
>JAKEFM010000262.1 GCA_022616055.1 Planctomycetota bacterium | reverse complement strand
AGCGCAGGCCGTCCCCCCCGACGTCGGGGAAGGTGTCGTGCTGGAAGGAGAGGTCGACGGGCGTCGAGGGGACGAGGATGTCCCCGTCGAACTCGACGACGGACATGTGGATGTCGTGGTCGGTCGGGGAGAACTCGCGCTCCCAGACGATCCCCCAGTTCCCCGGGAAACCGTTCGAGGAGGTCATCCGCGGGTTCAGGTCGTAGGCGCCCGAGTAGTCGACCGTGAAGGGGGTCCCCGGAATGCCGGCCGCGTCCACCGTGACGGCCCAGATGTCGTGATCGGCGAGGGAGAAGGCGTTCTCCCAGGCGACGAGGAAGAGGGTCGGGGCGACGGGGAACGGATCCCCGCCGACGTCCGGACGGAGATCGTCGTTCGCGAGAGCGGCGACGGGGAACGCGGCCGCCACGTTCGTCCCCGCCGGGGTCACGAGCCGGCCCTGCAGCTCCTTCGCGCCGGGAGCACCGAACTCGTAGACGACGAGGTTCACGCCGGCGGCCCCGTTGTTCGCCACCGAGGGGGCGCGGGCGTCGGTCGCCGTGAAGTCCTGGTAGGCGCCGAAGGCGGGGGCGCCGCCCGACGTGAAGGAGGAGCAGAGGATGTCGTGGTCGGTGGCGCTGTAGGTCTCCTCGTACGCGACGACGTAGAGGCCGCTCCCCGAGTCGAAGGCGATGTCCGCCGCGAAGTTGTCGTATCCCGAGGCGTCGACGGCGAAGGAGGAGATCACCGGGTCGATCGTCAGCGGGTAGGCCGCGGACTCGGCGAACTCGGCCGGCACGCGGATCTCGAGGATCCCTCCCTCGAAGGCGGTCGGGGCGGAAGCCTGCGCCCCTGTGGCGTCGATCGCGGTCGCCTCGCCGTAGCGCACGCCGCCGAGCGCCCCGGCCTCGAAGCGCATCCCGTCGGAGGCGCCGGCGAAGGCGAGGTCGGTCGAGACGTCGATCCGGAGCCGGATGTCCCCCTGGAGCCGCTTCACGCGAGGCAGGACAAAGACCTGCTCGATCCCCTCGGGGCGCAGCTCGTAGCGCTCGAGGACCCCCCCGCGCGCGAAGGTGACCGACGTCCCCTCGAGGCGCGGCGCGGAGGGCTTGGCGGAGAGGCCGACCTCCGCCCCGCGGACGTCGCGGAGCGAGAGGGAGAGGGAGCGGTTCCGGTCGGCGCGGGCCCCGAGATACGGGATGAAGGTCGCCCCCGAGGCGTCGAACCGCGCCTTGTAGGCATTCCCCCGGACCCAGATCGTCCCGGGGGCGGTCTCGTCGACCAGCACGCGATCGAGCGGCGGCCGGACCGATCCTCCGGTCGCGGCGGGAAGGCGCAGCGCTTCCACCTTCTGCGCGGGGGAGAAGGCCGAGGTCCCTGCCGGGCGCAGCCGGGGTGCGGACGGGGGCTTCGAGGTGAGGACGGGCGAGGACTTGTCGGGCGCGGGGGCCGAGTGATCGACCCGGCTCTGCCGCCCTCCCTGCGCCGCCGGAGCGGGAACGGGCAGGGTGCCCAGGACGACCGCGGTGACGATGGCGGAGCCGACGACTCTGCGGAACTTCGCGTTCATCTCTCGGCCTTTCCTCTCCTCGCTCCCCTCGACCGGTCCAACCTCGACCGGGGCCTTCCCGAAAGGATAGCCCGGCGGCCGGGCGACGGTCGGTTGCCCGCTGCCCGCCTCTCCCCCCAAATCTCCTCCCCGTGCGCCGCGAGATCGCCCTCTTCCTCGAGCACCTGGAGCAGGGAAACCGCTCCCGGCACACCCTGCGCGCCTACGGGGCCGACCTCCGGGCGTTCGCGGCGTTCGCCGCGGCCCGCGGCTACCGGGCCCCGGGCGACCTAACCCCTTCCGCGCTCCGCGCCTACCTCGCCCACCTCCACGAGCGGAAGGCCGCCCGCTCCTCCGTCCTGCGGCGCCTCGCCGCCGTCCGTTCCTTCCTCCGCTTCCTCGTCTCCCGCGACCGGCTCGGAGCGAACCCCGCGCTCTCCATCCGGCTACCCCGGGCGGAGCGGCGCCTCCCGACCTTCCTCTCCCTCGAGGAGGCGACCCGGATCGTCGAGACCCCGGGGGAGGACTCGCTCGCGAGCCTCCGGGACCGCGCCCTGCTGGAAGTCCTCTACTCGAGCGGCTGCCGCGCGAGCGAGCTGGTCGGCCTGCGCGAGGAGGACCTCGACATCCGCGGCGGCCTCGCCCGCGTGCGGGGCAAAGGGAAGAAGGAGCGGATGGTCGTCCTCGGCCGGCCCGCGGCGAAGGCCCTCCAGGCCTACCTCGGCGAGAAGCACCGGCGGGGCTTCGGCTCCGCGGCGATCTTCGTCAACCTCAAGGGCGGCCCGTTGACCGATCGCTCCCTCCGGCGAGTGCTCCGCAAGCATGTCCTGCGGGCGGGCCTCGGCCGGCGCGTCTCCCCGCACACGCTCCGCCACTCCTTCGCGACCCACCTCCTCGACCGGGGCGCCGACCTTCGCATGGTGCAGGAGATGCTCGGCCACGAGCGGCTCTCCACCACGCAGATCTACACCCACGTCTCCATGGAGCGCCTGCGAGCCGCCTACCAGAAGGCCCACCCGCGGGCCTGAAGCGACCCCGGCGATCCTCCGGAATCGGTCGGGTAGGGGGGGGAGGATTCCCCCCTGCGACCAAAATCCTCCATCCGACCGGGGTCCCTCGGCGGCCCTCCTCCCGCCTCCTTCCATTCCGATCCCTCCGCGGGACTCCCCACACCACGGCACGGTCCGTGCGGGGTCCGGGGAAGTTCACGGTGAACGCCCGATCGGGCGACGGCTCCGCCCCCGGAGGTCCCATGCGCTCTCCCCTCCACCTGCTGCTTCCGTCCTTCCTCCTCCTCGCCGCCCCCGCCTCCGCCGACATCCTCGAGGGAGTCGTCGCCGGACCCGGGGGAACCCCCCTCGAAGGGGTCGACCTCGACGTCTTCAACCAGGCGACGGGGCAGAAGCTCGCCGCGGACGACACGTCCGACCCGGACGGCACATTCACGGTCGTCCTTCCCCCGGGAACCTACCGCGTCGGATTCGACCCGACGGACGTCTCCGGCCCCACGCTCGCCCCGCTCCTCGTCCCGGACGTCGTCGTCGCCGGGACCGTCGACATCGGCACCGTGACGCTCGTCGCGGGATTCGAACTGTCGGGAACCGTGACCGGGCCGGGCGGAGGGGGCCTCGCCGGCATCGACCTCGACGTCCGGGACGCGGCGAGCGGGGAGAAGCTCTTCACGCCGGGCGACAACACCGAAGCGGGCGGGGACTTCTCCCTCGCGGTCCCTCCGGGGACCTACTTCGTCGAGGTCGAGCCCCTCGCGGCCACGCGGCTCCTCGCGGCGGACGTGGGGCCCATCACCGTCGTCGCCGACATCGACCTCGGCACGATCTCCCTCGCGACCGGGGTCTGGCTCCAGGGTCACGTCACCTCCGCGACCGGAGGCCCGGTGACCGGATGCGACGTCGACGTCGAAAACGACGCGACGAACCTGGAGATCCCCCTCTCCGGCGACAAGACGGACGCCTCGGGGGCCTACCTCGTCGTCGTCCCGACGGGGATCCTCGACGTCGACTTTTCGCCTCCGGTGGGGTCGGGGCTCGGGGACCTCACCGTCCAGAACGTCACCGTCTCCGGAGACACCCTCCTCGACGCCACGCTCCTCCCGGGCTCGACCGATCCGGTCCCGACCCCGATCGCCCTCGGGAACACCTTCCTCGGTTCCTTTTCGCCTGGAAGCATGGCCGACGAGGTCCGTTTCGAGGCGGTCGCCGGCCTGCTCGCCTCCTTCCAGACCCGCGGGGCCTCGCGGACGGTCCTGCCGGACCTCGCCCTCCTCGCGCCCTCCGGATCGCCGGTCCCGCTCTCGGCCTTCTCGACCGTCCGTCCGACCGGCGTCAAGGTGCGAAGCCTCCCGCTGCCGGAGACGGGCCTCTACCGGGTCGTCCTCTACCCCCTGAACGCGGCGGCGGGTCCCTACTCCCTGAAGACGACGTTCAAGGCGGCCCCCGGCCTGAAGAAGGTCGCCGTCGCCGGCCAGGTCCCGACGGCGGGCGCGACGGTCGACCTCCCGTTCGTCGCGCTCGCGGGGGGGACCCTCGGCGGGAAGATCCTCGCCTCGGGGAGCGGCCTCGATCCCACCGTCGTCTCGCTCCTCGCGCCGAGCGGAGCCCCCGTCTCCCTCGAGGGGAAGGTCGTCTCGAAGCCGGGAGTCTCGTGCACCCTCCTCGGGGTCTCCCTCCCGGAGCCCGGGACCTACACGTTGCGCGTCGGCGGCGTGGGGAGCGCCACCGGGTCGTTCACGGGGACCCTGAAGCTCCGCTTCCCCAAGCCCATCGCCGCCGTCGTCGACGAGACCTGACCGGGAGCGGCGGGAGGCGTGACCCCGACGGGATTTGAACCCGTGTTACCAGGTTGAAAACCTGATGTCCTAGGCCGGCCTAGACGACGGGGCCGTGAGAGAAGCGCACGAGCGTAGCCCCCCCCGCTCGGCGCCTCAAGCCGGGCGATAGCCGAGCCCTTCCAGGAACCCGAGCGCGAAGCGGAACTCGCGCTCGAGGGAGTCGACGAGGCTCCCCCCCGTCCCGTCTCCCCGGGCCTCCTCGGGAAGCACGTCCCAGGTGTAGGTCTCGATCTCGAGGTCGCCCCCCTCCCCGGCCTCGACGAACGCCTCGAGCGCAGCCTCGAGGTCGGGCCGGGTCGTCCGGAGCGCGCCGATCGACTCGAGGTGGATCGGCACGTGGACGTGGGAGCGCCACGCCTCGGCGGCGAGCCACTCGGGGGCCGGCTTCGCCACGTCTCCGATCTCGAGGGCCCGGATCCTCCCCCCATGGGGGAGGCGCCCGACGACCTGGTGGAGGTAGCGCGGCTCGTCGAACCTCTGGAGCGCCGCGCGGGCCGAGGGGTTCTGCGCAGGAGACGGGACCTCGAGGGCGTTCGAGACCTGGACCTTCCCGACGCGCAGCCCCGCCCGGCGCAGGACCTCCGCCGAGGCGGGGAGATCCTCGAACTGGACGGCGAGGTGGGCCGTGTCGAAGCAGACCCCGACGAACCGGCGCACCGCCTCCTCCGCGCGCGAGGCGTCCATCAGCATCCTCCGGTCCCGGTCGCCGTCGGGCGCGACGAGCATCTCACCCCGGACGAACGCGACGAGTTCCTCCGTCGTCTCGGAGGTCGAGAAGGGCTCGGGCTCGAGCGAGAGGACGATCTCCCGCCCGGTCGACTCCTGGAGCCGGGACAGCGCCCCGGCCGCCTCGGCGATTCCGAGCGCGATCGACCGGCGATCCTCCTTCGAGTTCCCCCAGGGCTTGAACGAGCCCGTGTGCGTGCTGACCGATCCCCGCTCCCCTTTCGGGAGCAGGCGAGCGAGGACGGCGGCGGCCGCGAGCGTGTACTGGAGCCGGTCCTTCTCCCCCCACTTCGGCCGGAAGACCTCCTCCTTCACCCTCGCGGCGTGGAAGCCCCCCACCGGGAAGGCGTTCAGGGTGAAGACGAAGAGGCCGCGGCTCTCGAGGAACACCCGGAAGGCCTCGAGCCGCACGCGGCTCGAGAAGAGTTCCTCGACCGCCGCCTTCGGGAGGTGGAGGCCCAATCCCAGGGGAGGGCCCGACTCGCCGAGCAGTCGCCGCCGGAGGGGCACGGCGTGCGCGTCGAGGGCCGCCTCGATCTCGCCGAGGGTCTCGGCCTTGTGGACGTTCGTGCAGTAGCCGAGACGGAGGGGCGGGCCCGGTCCGTGGAGGATCATGGAGGGCCATCCTCGGGAGGGACGGTCGCCCCGGCAATCCGCCCCCGACCGTTGGTCCGCTGAGAGTTTGTGAAGAAAACGGCCTGCCCGAGCGGAGCGCTCCGTGGTAAGGGGGTGCATGGAGACGACGAATCTGTTCGGGAGCGAGGCCGCGGCGT
>JAKEFM010000261.1 GCA_022616055.1 Planctomycetota bacterium | reverse complement strand
GCGCGCGGGAGGAGGGGGTTGCGGGCCTACTACAGTTGTAGTAGGCTCCCCCGCCATGCGCCGCCCGCCCCCGCTCTCCGGAGCCGAGTGGAAGGTCATGGACGCCCTCTGGGAGGGCGCTCCGGCGAGCGGGCGCGAGGTCGTCGAGCGCCTGAAGGGGAGGACCGGGTGGGCCTACACGACGGTCCAGACCCTCCTCTCCCGCCTCGTCGAAAAGGGGGCTGCCCGGCAGCGGAAGGGGGAGGCCGGGAACCTCTACGAGGCCGCCTTCACGCGCGCCACCGCGCGCCGCTCGGCGGTCCGGGCGCTCCTCGACCGCGCCTTCGACGGCGCGTTCGGAAACCTCCTCCACCACCTCGCCGAGGAGGAACCTCTCTCTCCCGCCGACCGCGAGCGCCTGCAGGCGATGGTCGCCGAGGCAAGGCGACGGGCCCCCCGCCGTGGACGCTCTCCTCGCTGACGCGGCTCGCGCCTGGGCCGGGTGGATGGGGCCGATGGCCCTCCAGGCCGCCGCCCTCGTCGCGCTCCTCTGGATCGCCGACCGCATCGTCGGCGCGAAGGTGTGGCCCTGCGTCCGCCTCGCGGCCTGGACCGTCGTCCTCGCGAAGCTCCTCCTCCCGCCGACGCTCGCCTCGCCGGTCGGAATCGCGCGGCTCTTCGACTCGCACGCCGCGATGTCCATGGCGGTCGCGAACGGGGAAGCTCCCCTCCCGGCGGAAGGCGCCCCGCTTGGAATCCTCCTCGCCTTCGGCCTCTGGGCGCTGGGCGTCCTCCTCTTCGGGTCGGTCCGGGTCCTGCGCATCGTCCGGTTCCGGCGCGGCCTCGAGCGCGACGCGGAAGAGGTCGAGCCTCGGGTCCGGAAGGAACTCGCCCGCGCCGCCCGGCGGATCGGGCTGCGCCGGCCGCCGCGCGTCGTCTCGACGTCCCGCTGCGACGGGCCCGCGGTCTACGGGGTCTTCCGCCCCGTCCTCCTCCTTCCGGCGGGATTCGGGAAGGGCTCCCCCGAGGAGACGCGGTTCGCCCTCCTCCACGAGCTCGCGCACCTGCGGCGGCGCGACCCGCTCCTCGCCGCCCTCGCATCGGCGATCGAGGTCCTCTACTGGTTCCACCCCCTCGTCCGCCTCGCCACGCGCCGGATCGCGGCCCTCCTCGAGCTGGCCTGCGACGAATCGGTCGCCGGCCTGCTCCGGGACGACACGCCCCGCTACCGCGACGCGCTCCCGCTCGCCGCGTCGCGGTGGATCGGGCCCTGCCCACGACGCGGCCTCGCCTTCCACGGCCGCCCCTCGACCCTCGTCGCGCGGCTGCGCTGGCTCGAGCGGCCGGGTTTCGCGG
>JAKEFM010000002.1 GCA_022616055.1 Planctomycetota bacterium | reverse complement strand
GCGAGGATCTACCGATCCTGGGCGGAGACGCAGCCGATCCTCGAGAAGGGGAAGCTGATCACCCGCACGGACGTGCCGCAGTGGTGGAAGGAGGTGACGCTCAGCAACGTCGGGTACGTCCCGGGGAACCTCAACGCCACGCCGGTCGTGAGCGCCTACGTCAACAAGTGGCAGGCGATCCGGGCTTACCAAGGACTCGCGAACGACGAGTACTACCTCTTCCAGGACCTCTGGTTCGAGCCGGCCTCCCTCGGCTTCTACACTCCCCTCCAGGGGATCGGGAACCTCTTCGGCGCCCTGCGCAGCCAGGGGTTCTTCGTCGGGGGGCGCAACCTCTCCTTCACCTACTCCCAGACCGCCCCTCCCTCCCCCTGCGGGAGCGCCCCGCCCAACGCCGCGACCCTCGTGAACGGGATGCCCGACCCCTTCGACCCCAACGGGGGGACCCACGTCAATCCCTACACGCCCTTCGCGCTCTGCTACATGGAGGACTTCGTCCAGAACCGCCTCCTCCCCACCCAGGCGGTCCACTTCTTCTACGACAACCCCTACTTCCCCGACGTCTCCTACGATCCGGCGCACGGCAACCCGATGGGCCACGGTGGGAGTTGGCTCTACGACCGGATCGTCGACATCATGGAGCAGGTCCGGGTCGACGCGCGGGCGACCGAGCCGAGGTTCGTCACGACGCACGAGTCCTCCTTCGAGGGGTACATCCGCGGCGCCGACTCGGCGGGGGCGGGCTACGCCTTCAACCCGCCGGGCTTCGTGAACCCCGCCAACGTGGCCGACGAGATCCGGATCCCGCTCCAGTCGGCGATCGTCCACGACTACGGGATCCTCCTCGGCGCGAACGAGCTCGCGAACTGGCTCGACATGGCGGGCGTATACACCGACTTCGAGGACATCAACTTCGTGCTCGCCCACGGCTTCATCGAGGGGCGTCAGCTGAACACGATCGAGCCCTTCTTCCTCGCGGGGTACGCCAACCACGAGCTCCTCGCCCCGGGCTCCCCGCTCGCGGCGATCCCCGGCGTCGCCCAGGTCCTCGTCGACCACACGGTCTACCTGAAGAAGCTCGTCGAGGTGAAGCGGACCGCCTACGGGAGGAAGTACCTGACCTACGGCGAGTTCCTCCGGCCCCTCGACATCCCCGGGCTCCCCCTGGTGACGAAGGTCTTCAACCCCCTCTTCGTCGGGTTCGGGGTCACCTACCCGATCACCTCCCCGGTCGTCCTCACCTCCGTGTGGCGGGCGAACGACGGGAGCGGGGACGTCGGGATCGTCGCGACGAACCACACGAACGCGCCCGTGACCTTCACGGTGGCGCTCGACGCCGCGGACTACGGCCTCGACCCGGCGGTCCCCCACATGGTCACTCGTCTCGAGCCCTCGGCGACGACGCCCCTCACCACGTTCACGGGGAGCCTCTCGCTGCCGATCACGGTCGACCCGAAGTCGGTCTTCGTGGTCGAGATCGACTGACCGGCCGGCTCACTCCTCGCTCAGGAAGACGCTCTTCTCCTCGCTGAAGGTCGCGAGCGCCTCGAGCCCGAGCTCGCGCCCGAGCCCGCTCGCCTTCCGTCCCCCGAAGGGCGCCTCGAGGTGGACGCTGGCGCTGCTGTTCACGGAGAGGACCCCGGTCTCGATCCCCCGCGCCACGCGGAGCGCCCGCCCGAGGTCGCGCGTCCAGATCGAGCCCGACAGCCCGTAGGCCCCCTCGTTGGCGAGGGCCACCGCCTCCTCCTCGTCCCCGAAGGGGATCGCGACGAGGACCGGTCCGAAGATCTCCTCCCTCGCGATCCGCATGTCGGCGCGGGCCCCCGCGAAGAGGCAGGGGGTGAGGTAGCTCCCGCGCGCCCGGGCCGGGTCGGTCGGGCTCTCCCCGCCGCACAGCCGGCGGGCCCCCTCCCGCTCGCCGACCTCGACGTAGGAGCGGACCCTCTTCCGGTGCGCCGGGGTGATCAGGGGGCCCATCTCGGTCGAGGGGTCGAGAGGGTCGCCCACCCGGATCGCACGCGTGCGCGCCTCGAGGTCGGCGAGGACCCGGTCGTGGATCGATCGCTGGACGAGGAAGCGCGAGCGCGAGCAGCAGTCCTGCCCGGCGTTGTCGAAGGCGCTCCAGAGGGCCGAGGGGAGGCAGCGGTCGAGGTCGGCGTCCTCGAAGATGAGGCAGGCGGACTTGCCGCCGAGCTCGAGGGAGACGCGCTTCAGGCCGTCGGCGGCCCGCCGCATCACCTCGCGGCCGACCTCCGTGCTCCCCGTGAAGGAGACCTTCGAGACGAGCGGGTGGGCGACGAGCGCCGCCCCGAGCGTCTCGCCCGCGCCCGGCAGCACCTGCAGCGTCCCGGGCGGGAGCCCCGCCTCGAGAGCGAGGTCCCCGAGCGCGAGGGCCGAGAGGGGGGTGTCCTCCGCGGGCTTGAGGACGACCGCGTTCCCCATCGCGAGGGCGGGTGCCGCCTTCCAGGTCGCGATCGCGAAGGGGAAGTTCCACGGGAGGATCGCGGCGCACACGCCGAGGGGCTCGCGCAGCGTGAGGCAGGTTCCCCGCTTCGAGACCGGGACGGTCCTCCCGCCGAAGCCGAGGACCGCCCCCGCGTAGAACTCGAAGCAGTCCGCCCCCAGGAGGATCTCGCCGCGGGCGGCGGCCAGCGGCTTGCCGACGTTTCGGCACTCGAGGAGGGCGAGCGCGTCGGCCTTCTCCCGGATCGAGGCGGCGATGCGGTGGAGGGCCGCCGCGCGCTCCCGCGGCGTGCGCCGCCGCCAGTCCCTCCGGAAGGTCTCCTCGGCGAGCCGGACCGCCCGGTCGCCATCCTCCGCCGTCGCCTCCGCCACGCTCGCGATCGGCTCTCCGGTGGCCGGGTTCGCGATCGTCCGGCGCTCGCCGCCGGAGCCCTCGCGTCGCGCGGCTCCGAGGAGGATCCCTTCGAACGGCGGCTCGGGGACGGGCATGGACGCCTTCCTCGCGTTGGGCTTCCGGTGGGGGGGGAGAGGGTAGCGGGGAGGGCGACCCGACGCAGCCCGGCGGAGGTACGCCTGCGACCGCGGAAGTTTCCGCGATCGCGGGCGTCCGGGGGGGGAGGCTGTTACCACCCGCGTCCGTATGGATGGGCGGGCTGTGGAGCGAGGGTCGGCACCGTCGTCGCGAGCGGGCCGATCCCCCCGGGCCCTGCCTTGGCCTTGACGAGCCGAACGGGCCGCGCTAACCAAGTCGCGTCCGTATTGCCTGCCCGCTCGACACGCCGATCGGCCTCGGGCGGGCTTCTTTTTTTCGGGGATGGGGATGGTCGACGAAGGGGAGTCGAGAACCGCGGTGGCGTTCGTGGACGGACAGAACCTGTTCCACGCCGTCCGCTCGCGACCCACGTGGGTCGCTCCCGGGACCCGGCGCCCGCCGGCGCCGCGAAGGGGTGACCTCGCGGGGCGTCGTGTTCCGGGCCGCCCGGCAGTAGCCTGCTGGGCCGGAGGGCTCGATGTCGGCTCCGGTCACCGTCGCGCTCCTCGGGTTCGCCGCGGCGCTCGCGCCGGAGGACCCGAACGCCTGGATCTACTTCGACGGCCGCGAGACCGCGGGCGCCCCGAGGCTCATCGTCGAGACGGGGGAGGGAGGGCGTCGCGAGACCCGTCCCGACGCGGACACCGTCCTCATCTCCTACCTCGCGGACAGGGCGTGGGGCGGGCTCCCCAGCCTCAGCATCAGCCGCTCCGACACGAACCGTGTCCTCCTGCGGTTCAGGATGGAGGGCCTGAAGGCGGTCGAGCGCGCGGAGCTCGTGCTCTCCCTTCACCTCTCCCAGATGCCACCGCGCGAGGACTTCGAAATCGGCGTCCACCGCGTCCTCGAGGATTGGAGCGAGACGGACGCCCGCTGGAGCCGAGCGCCGGCCTTCGAGCTGGAACCGGCGGCCTCGTTCGTCGTGAAGCCCAGGGAAGGGGAGCTTCGGGTCGACCTGACGACGCTCGCGCGCGGGTGGGCCACGGGCGAGCGGCCCAACCACGGGCTCCTCCTTAAGGTCACGAAGGCGCTCGGGGGGGACCCCTCGGCGCGGGACGCGGCGCGGGGCCGCCTCTACGAGGGTGTCGCACTCGAGGAGAGCGTCAAGAAGGCCCTCGAGCGCTCGAAACGCGAGGGGAAGCCCGTGCTTGCCGTCGTCGTCGGCTCGTGGAACCCGAAGGAGCCCGGCCCGCACGAGGAGCACCTCTTCGCGACCGCCCTCGCGCACCCCTCGGTGACGCGGCTCGTCGCGACGCGCTTCGTCCCCGTCCGGCTCGCCACGTCGCCGAACGACTACGCCGTCGCCGCGACCGGGGGGAGCCCCCCCGATCCCCTGCAGCCCCTCGGCGCCCGCCTTGCCGAGGTCAAGGCGCCGGCCCTCGTGGTGAAGGAGGGTTCGGGCGCCCGGATCCTCGAGAAGATCGGGACCTTCGACCACGAGATCGTCGCGCGATTCCTCCTCGCCTCGCTCGCGGAGAGCCCGCCGCCCAAGGACGTCGAGGACCCCTGGACCCTCCTCGAGGGAGGATGGGTCGACCAGGCCGAGGAGCGCTTCCGCAAGGCCGGCGGCGCCGGCGGAGCCGTCGGACTGAGCGCGGTCGCCGATCGCCGCGGCCGCCACGAGGAGGCGCTCGATCACGCCTCGCGCGCACTGGAGGAGAAGGGCGCCCACGAGGCCCTCGCCGCGACACGCGCCGGCGTCGCCCTCCTGCGACTCGGTCGCCTCGAGGAGGGGCGGGCGCGACTCGAGAAGGCCGGAGCAAATTCCGAGGCCGCCTACTGGCTGGCGGTTCTCGCCGCGCTGCGCGGCGAGGAGGAGGCCTCGCGGAAGTCCTTCCAGACGATCTCCTCCGATCGCGAGAACCCCTTCTCGAAGCTCGCGGCATCCTGGCTCGCGTGGCCCGAGCGGATGCGCATTCACGTCTCCCCGATCGCCCCGCGCCTGCCGGCCCCTCCCGGCGTCTCGGAGGTCGCCGTGAGCGGCCGGAGGGAGGAGGAGAATCTCGTCGGGCTCGCCCTCGACTACCTCTGCCAGGTCCAGAACGCCGACGGATCCTGGCCGCTCGGAGACCCCGGCGTGGAGGACTGCCGGGCCGGCGTGACCGCGATCGGGGCGCACGCTCTGTTCAGCTGGCTTGGTGCCCTTCCGGTGGAGAAGAAGCCTCGCGTCGCCGCGGCCCTCGCGCGCGCGGATGGGTGGCTCCGCTCGAACGTCGCCGCCGCCGACCCCGCGACCCTCAACTCCTTCGGCGCGGCCTACTGGCTCGACTACGTCCTCGCGCGACAGGCGGGGGCCCGGGAGGTCCAGGCCGCCTGCGATCTCGTCATGGGAGGCCGCATGGAGAACGGCGCCTGGTCCTACTCGAAGGGATGGGGCGAGCGCTGGAAGGGGGGCATCGGCGGCTGGCCCGTGACCGAGAAGGGGCGCGCGCACAGCATGAACACGGGCCTCTCCCTCGAGGTCCTCGCGCGGGCGAAGGCGGCCGGAGCGAGGATCGACGAGAAGCCGCTCGCCGCGAGCGTGAAGGCGCTCCTCGACATGCGCGTCCGGCCCGGCCGATTCACCTACACCTGGCCGGAGCCGCGGAACTTCGAGGAGGAGGACGCCTCGATCGCCCGGGGGCCCTTGTGCGAGCTCGCGCTCTGGCGCCTGTCGGCGACGAAGCGGGAGGAGCTGCGCCGCGCCCTCGACCTCTTCGGGGAGCACCGGCCGGCGCTGCGCCTGCCGGTCAAGCTCACGGGCTCCTGGCTCCCTCCGCACGGCCACTCCTCCTACTTCTGGTTCTTCGCCTACTACCACGCCGCCCAGGCGCTCCTCTCCCTCTCGGACGCGAAGTCCAGGGGAGAGCTCGCCCGCATGCGCGCGGACCTCCTCTCCGTCGTCGAGCCCGACGGGACCTGGGTCGACTTCGAGGGGACGGGGAAGCCCTACGGGACGGCGATGGCCCTCCTCCTCCTGAAGCAGACGGAGCCCGCGCCGCGTTGAAGCAGCCCCGGGACCGGAAGATCGTCGTCTACATCGCGACGAGCGCCGACGGCTACATCGCCCGGCCCGACGGGAGCGTCGACTGGCTCGACCGGCCGCGGCCGCCCGGGGACTACGGCATGGGCGCGTTCCTGCGCTCGATCGACGCGATCCTCTGGGGGCGGAAGACCTACGAGAAGGCCTTCGGGATGGGCGGCGGCGGGCGGTCCGGAGGGAAGACCGCGAACTACGTCTTCTCCCGCAGCCCGCACTTCGCCCCGGCGCCCGGATACCACCTCGTCCGCGAGGGGGTCGCGGACTTCGCGAGGCGCCTGCGCGCCGCGCCCGGGAAGGACGTTTGGATGATGGGGGGCGGCGGGCTGATCGCCTCCTTCCTCGACGAGGGGGAGATCGACGAGTTCCAGATCCACGTGATCCCCACGCTGATCGGCGAGGGGATCCCCCTGATCGCCCCCCGGCACCGGACGGTTCCCCTCCGCCTCCTCTCGGTGCGACGGTACCCCGACGGCGTCGCGCGCCTCCACTACGCCGTCGAGCGGAAACCCGCGGCTCCGCCGGGCCGGCGCGCGGCCCGGAGGTGATCCCTGGACACACGCCTCCCGTTAATCTAGATAAACGGGAGTGAACTCCCGTTTATCCGAGATCCCCAGGATCCTCCGGATCGACCTCGAGGGGACCCGCGCCGCGTTCCTCTGGGGTCCGCGCAAGGTCGGGAAGACCACTCTCCTGCGCCGCCAGTTTCCCCGGTCGAGGGTCTACGACCTCCTCGACACGGATCTTCGAACGCGTCTCCTCCTGAGGCCCTCGATCCTCCGGGAGGAGTGCCTCGCGGCGAGGGACCAGGTCGTCGTCGTCGACGAGGTGCAGAAGATCCCCTCCCTCCTCGACGAGGTCCACTGGCTGATCGAGAACGCCGACGTCCGGTTCGTCCTCGCGGGCTCGAGCGCGAGGAAGCTGCGCCGGGGGGCCTCGAACCTCCTCGGCGGGCGGGCGTGGCGCTACGAACTGTTCCCGCTGACGACGCGCGAGGTCCCCGACCTCGACCTCGAGCGCGCCCTGAACCACGGGCTCGTCCCGGCCCACTATCTCTCCGCGCGCGCCGACCGCAGCCTCCGGAGCTACGTCCTCGACTATCTCGCCGAGGAGATCCAGGCCGAAGCCCTCACGCGGAACGTCCCGGCCTTCGCCCGCTTCCTCGATTCGGTGGCCGCCGGACACGGCTCGCTCCTCAACTACGCGAGCGTCGCGCGCGATTGCGGCGTCGCCGCGAAGACCGTGCGCGAGTACTACCAGATCCTGGAGGACACCCTCCTCGGCCACGCCCTCCTCCCCTGGCTGAGGGCACGCAAGCGCCGCCTCATCGAGACTGCGAAGTTCTATCTCTTCGACGTCGGCCTCGTCCGCGCCCTGCGGGGAATGGCGCCGGTGCGGCCGAGGACGGCGGAGTTCGGCCAAGCGTTCGAGCATTTCCTGGTCGAGGAGGTCCGCGCATATCTGTCCTACTCGGAGAAGAACCTTCCCCTCTCCTTCTGGAGGACGAGCACGGGCCTCGAGGTGGACCTGATCCTCGGGGACCTCGACCTCGCGCTCGAGTTCAAGGCCGTGGCGGGCGCGGGGCCGGAGGTGGCGAGGGGCCTCCGCGCGCTCCGGGAGGAGCACCCCCTCCGCCGAGCGGCGGTCGTGACTCTGGATACGGTCCCGAGGAAGTTCGAGGACGGGACCCTCGTGCTCCCCTGGAGGGAGTTCTGCGCGAGGCTCTGGGACGGGGACCTGGTCTGAAACCTCGGCGGGCGGCCCCGGCGCCGGGGATCCCGGCCCGGTTTCCCGGGCGGAGGGGACCTCCCCTCCGCCCCGATCGGCCCGACGGTCCGGGCCCTCCCGTCACCGCCCCGCGAGGACCGTCCGCCGGAGGACGAGACGGGGGCCGGAAGGGTTCCCGGCGTGGAGGCGGGCGTTCCTCGCGACCCGCGGATCCCTCACCGGAGGTCGAAGTCCCTCGGGATGCTCGCGAGGCCCGGCGGAGCGAGGTTCGTGTAGGTCGGGGTCTTCACGCGCCAGGAGACGAACCCGTTGATCGGGTCGGGCTGGGCGAGGTCGATGACGTCGACCATCTGGCAGTCGACCGTCGCCCCTCCGCCGTCGATGGCGACGACGATCCCCCCGCGCGCGTGGAGCCGGTGGTTCGAGATGTTCCCGAAGGCCGGATTCGTCGTGAAGGAGGTGAGGAGCTGGCCGAAGGTGGGGGAGGTCTCGTTCAGGTCGATCAGGTGGTACTGGGGACCCCCGGCCGTCATCGGGTCCCCGAGGACGCCGACGAGCGTCCCTCCCAGGACCGCCACGGCCGAGCCGTGGTCGGAACTCGTGGCGGCCGCGGGCCAGGTCCCCCCGTTGATCAGGGTCAGCGGGGCGGGCCCCGTCAGGTCGACGACAGAGAAGAAGCCGTTCCCGCCGCTGACGAAGAGGAGCGTGCCGTCGGGGGAGAAGTGGACGTCGTGGGGGTCGGCGCTCCCGACGAAACCGGCGAGGGGAAGGTTCGCGGCGAGCGTGAGGGGCGTCGGGGCGGCCGGGTCGATCGAGTAGAGGCGGACGGGCGGGTTGTTGTCGGAGCCCGCGAGGAGGGCGAGCCTCGTCCCGTCCGGGCTGACGTCGAGCGTCACGGGCCCGAACCCCGAGTTCGCGAAGGAGATCGACTGGACGGGAGCGACCGGAAGCGATCCGGGGAGCGACGCCAGGGAGAACACCTCGAGGAGGGCGGGGGAATTGGAGGAGGAGTTCCCCGACGTCACGAAGAGGAGCGAGCCGTCCGGGGTCGTCTCGCATTCCCGGTGCCCCACCCAGTCGTAGATGTAGGCGCCGACGGGGATGTCGCCGAGCGAGGTGTACGCGACGATGCCGGAGGGGTCCGAGGAGACGTCGAAGACGCGGACGAACTGGTTCACCGATTGACCGCCGAGCGCGAAGGCGAAGGTGCCCGGCTCTGGGACGGCGATCTTCGGGCTGAAGTTGGACCCGATGTTCCCGGCGAAGCCGAGGTTCCCCGTCGCGCGGAACGAGGGCGGGACGGTCGTCAGGTCGAGGATCGCCATCTGCCCGGGTGCGTTCGCCCCGAAGGAGAAGTCCTGCAGGCCGAAGTAGCCGCGGGTCGGGGTCGGGTCGGGGAGGATCTCGACCGAGACGGCGCTCGTGAGGCCGACGCCGAAGGGGGGGAACGGGGCCGCGATCACCGCCTGCACGAACGCGCTTCCTCCGACCAGGGTGGGGGTGGGGGGGATCGGCAGGGCGAGGGTCGTGAGCGGGGCGGGGAACGGCAGGATGGCGGCCGTCGTGATATCGACCAGGAGGGTCAGCCCGGAGACCGGGATCGAGACAGGCGTGGGGCCGACGAGGAGGATCCCGCCGATCGGGTTCGTCGCGCCCGTCAGCCGGAGGAAGAACGTCGGGCTGCCGAGGAAGGGGACCTGCCCTCCCGAATCGAGCGTTCCGGCGAACCCGGCGGGGGAGGGAGCCCCGTAGGGGAGGACTTGCGCACCCGCCGTGGCGGCGAGGAGGAGGGGGAGGGACGTTCTTCCGAGGAGATTTCGCATGAGCACACCCTGGCGGGATTCCGGCCCCGCCGCGCCGCGTGAGTGCAGTCTCCCGGCCCCTGTGGAGCCTGTCAACGCGACAGCACTGCGGGCGGCCCGACGCGCGCTCGGAGCGTGAACCGGGCCCGACCCGGGCGTATCGTTCGCGACGCTCCCCGATGAAACCGGTCCACCTCGGCCTTCTCCTCGCCGCCGCGGCCTGCGCCGGACCGAGGCCGCGGGACAACGCCGCGCGCGAGAGGGAGGCGATCTGGGGCCATCTCGCCGCGAGGCACGACCGGAACCACGACGGCCGGATCGAGCGCAGCGAGTACGACCGCGACCGCAGCGCCTTCGACCGACTCGACCGCGACGGGGACGGCGTCGTCACCCCCCGGGACTTCGATCGTCCGGTCGTCCCGCCGCCGGACCTCGTCGTCCCCTACCTCCTCGTGCGAACCTTCGGGGCGGAGGATGCCGACTCGATCGATCTCCGGGAGCTCGCGAAGGGGCTCGACCTCCTCGACCGCGACGGCGACGGGCGCATCTCGCGCGGGGAGTTCGACGCCCATCCCTCCAGTCGCGGCCCGGGTCGGAACCCCTTCCCGATCTTCCTCGCGGGATGCGACTCGGACCGGGACGGCTTCCTCTCGTTCGTCGAGGCGAAGGCCTTCTTCGAGCGCGGCGACCGCGACGGCGACGGGCGCCTCGCCCGGATGGAGCGTCTCCTGCCCGGGCCCGGGCCAAGGGTCGGCGCGATCCCCGCCTCCGAGCGCGAGCGAGCGCCCGACTTCACGCTTCCCAGGCTCCACGGCGGAGGCTCGGTGACGCTCTCCTCCTTCGCGGGGAAGAGGCCGGTCGCCCTCGTCTTCGGCTCCTACACCTGACCCCCCTTCCGGGAATCAGCCGGTCGGCTGAAGGAGATCTTCGAGACCCACCGCGGGGGGGTCGAGTTCTTCCTCGTCTACATCCGCGAGGCCCACGCCCTCGACTCCCTCTGGCCGATCGCGGGCCCCGATTCCCCCCTCGTCGAGGAGCCGGCGACCTCCGAGGAGCGCCACGCCGTCGCGGGATCCTGCACGGCGGACCTCGGTCTCGACGAGATCCCCGTCCTCGTCGACGACATGGAGGGGACCGTCGACCGGGCGTACGAGGCCTGGCCCGACCGCCTCCTCCTCGTCGACCGGGACGGGCGCGTCGCCTACCGCAGCGGCCCGGGCCCGTTCGGGTTCCAGCCCGACGATCTCGAGGAGGCGATCGACCTCGAGACCTCGGGCGCGCCGGAGTAGCCGCCCGCGCTACTTCTTCCAGTGCGCGGCGCCGCGCCGCTCGATCTCCGCGGAAGCGACGTCCTCCTTGTGGGTGGCGATCCACCACTCGTTCCCGAACGCGTCCTTCACCCCCGCGTTGCGGTCTCCCCAGAACATGTCGGTGGGCTCGCAGGTCGAGGTGCCGCCGGCCTGCATCGCCTTCTTGTAGGTGGCATCCACGTCCTTCACATAGAGGTAGAGCGTGGCCGGCCTCGGCCCATGCCCGCCCTGCGCGTCTCCGATCATCACCATCGAGTCGCCGACGCGGAGCGCGGCGCACCCGATCGTCCCGTCCGGGCGCTTCGTGCGCTCGACCTCCTCGGCGCCGAAAGCCCGCTTCATGAACTCGATCAGCTTCGGCGCCCCGGCGGCGACCAGGTAGGGGGTGACGGTGTGGAACCCGTCGGGGATCGGCTTGACGGCCATGGCGGCTCCTCGGGAAGGGACCTTCGCGGAGGCCGGGAAACTCGTCCTGGCCGAGACATGATTCCGGAACCGGGCGGGGAAGGGAACCCACCCCTTTCCGAGACCCCCTTCCCCCGGCCGCGCGCGACGCGGATCCTTGCCCGGCGGGATCTCTTTCCTGGATCCCGATGGAAACCGAGCCCTCCTACGAACCCCTCGAGAGGCTCCTCGCGCACGAGCCCTTCGTCCGGGCCCTCGCGCGCAGCCTGGTCACCGACGAGGCGCTCGCGGAGGACGCCGTCCAGGACACCTGGCTCGCCGCTCTCCAGGGAGCGCCGGGGGCCGTGCGATCGCCGAGGGCGTGGCTCGCCCGCGTCGTCCGGAACTTTGCGTTCCGGACGAGCCGATCCGGGGGACGTCGCTCCCGGCGAGAGCGCGAGGCCGCGCGCCCGGAGGCCCTCCCCTCGACGGAGGAGATCGTCGGGCGCGAGGAGGCGCGCCGCCGCCTCGTCGAGGCGGTCCTCGCTCTCGAGGAGCCGTACCGCCGGACAGTCCTGCTCCGCTACTTCGAGGGGCTGCCGCCGCGGGAGATCGCGCGGCGATCGGGGGTTCCGGTCGCCACGGTCGGCACCCGCCTCCGGCGAGCCCACGATCGGCTCGGCGAGCGGCTCGACGCAGAGCATGGCGGCGACCGCCGGGCCTGGTGCCTCGCGCTCGCTCCCTTCGCGTTCGCGGCCCCAGCCGCGGAAGCGGCCTCCGCGGGATCCGGAATCCCCTTTGCGGAGGGCCTCCTCATGAAGACGAGCACAAAGGCCGCGATCGGAGCGATGCTTCTCGGGGCGGTCGGTCTCGTCGCCCTCCTCCCGACCCGGGGAGACGAGGAGATGGCGGGCCGAGGTCCCGCCGTCGCGGCCGCTCCTGCTCCTCCTCTCCCAGCCGACGCGGGCGGGGCACCCGCATCCGAGACTCCCCTCCGACTTCCGGCGCGCACGACGGCATCCTCGTCCCCGGCGCTCCCCGGCCGAGTCGAGATCCGCGGCCGCCTCCTCGTCCGAGGCGGCGGTCCGCTCGGAGAAGCGACCGTCGGCGTCCGGACGGGAGACGAGTCGATCGACTTCCCGGAGACGGTCGCCCTCCTGGGGGGGGCGGAGGCCGTCGGTGAGCTGAAGTCGGGGGAGGAGGGCCGCGCTGGACTCGAGGAGGCCGTCCGGGAACGGGGTGGCTGGATCCCCGCCTTCGAGACGGCCGCGCTCGCGGACGGAACATTCGCGCTCTCGGTCCCCGCAGACCTCCCTGAATTCCGGTTCGAGGTGAAGGCGGACTTCGCGGTGTCCGACTCGTCCGAGAGATCCCTTCCCGGCGACCCTCGGCTTCGCGAAGGGGTGACCCTCCTCCTCGACCCGGCCGGAAAGGTGGAGGGATCGATCCGGACCCGTGCCGGCTCTCCCGCAAGGAACGCGAAGGTCGCCCGCTTCGAAGTGGGCGGCGTGTTCTGGCTGGCAGAGGGGGCGGACGCGCTCGGGCGGTTCGCGATCCGTGGCCTCGGTCCGGGCCGGCACAGTTTCGTCGCGATGGGGGAGGGTGGGGGGCCGCTCGCGCGGCTCGACGTCCAGGTTCGCGCGGGAGAGACGACGCGGGTCGACTTCGATCTTCCGGCAGAGTCGTGGATCGCCGGACGCGTCGTCGACCGAGACGGCCGCGGGGTCTCGGGCGCGTCGCTGGAGACGCAGGGCCCCGCTGAGGTCGTCCCGGGACTCCTCGCAAGCTGGGCGCCCGGCCTCCGGTTTGGACGCGGGAGGACGGGAGCCGATGGGAGATTCCGAATCCATTCGCTCCTCCCTGGCCGGCATTCCCTCTCGATCGCGGCGGAGGGCTTCCTCCCGGGTTTCGGGGGGCCCGTCGAGGTCCCGGCGGGAGGCGGAGCGGAGGGGATCGAGGTCGTCCTCGAGTCGGGCCATCGCGTCGCCGGTCGCGTCGTCGACGCCGCGGGCGTTCCCTCCGAAGGCCTCACGGTGATGGTCGTCCCCGACCGGGGGGCGGTGAACCGTCGCGGCCTCGACGGCGCGAATCTTCGGTGGTTCCGGCAGAAAGCGAGGACCCAGGGCGACGGATCGTTCTCCGTCTCCGGCCTCGACGCCGTTCCGCTCATCGTCTTGGTCCGCAGGGGAGGCAAACCCCTCGCCGAGCGGAGGGAGGTCGAGGTCGACACGGAAGGGCTCGAAGTGGTCGTCGGCAGGCCCACGGGCATCGCCGGCGTCGTCCTCGACGGCGGAGGGAATCCGATCCGGTCCTTCCGGATCGTGCCGCTGCGGGTCACCTTCACCTCCTTCGGAGGAAAGATTCTCCGCCGAGAAGGAAGCGAGCGTCCCGGCCGGGAGTTCGCCTCGGAGGACGGCACCTTCGAGTGGACGGGCGTCGAGACCGGGTCGTTCGACTTCCGGGCCGAGGCGCGGGGCTTCGTCCCGCGGACGCTCGCCGACGTGGACGTCCTGCCGGGAGAGGTCCGTCGCGCCCTCGAGTTCCTGCTCGAGCCGGGGGTGACGGTCCACGGCCGGGTGGTCGAGCGCGGGATCGGCGCGGCCGTCGCAGGGGCCCGCATCGACCTCCTGCCGAGGGACACCCTCAACCCCGACCGGATTCGCCCGAGAGCAGGGGCGGCGACGAGCGCGGAGGACGGGACCTTCGAGGTTTCCGGTCTGTTGCCGGGGTCGACGCGCCTCTCGGTCTCGCATGAGGCCTTCGTCGAGGCGACCACGGAGGAGATCGAGGGAGGGCCCGGCGCGGTGGTGGAGCTGCTCCTCGTCGAGCTGTCCCGCGGCGGTGCGGTCGAGGGCCGTGCCGTCGGGGCGGACGGCCTGCCCTTCGTCGGAGGGTCGGCCGTCACGATCCCCGGGCAGCGATCGGGCGGCGGTTTCAAGGACGCGACGATCGACGAGGTGGGTCGGTTCCGAATCGGGGGACTCGCGCCCGGCCGCTACCGCGTCGAAGCAAGCCCGAGGTGGGCGCGCTCGACGCCTCGCGAGGAGATCGAAAGGCGCCGGCTCTCGACGCTGGTCACCGTGGAGGAGGGGAAGGTGGCGACCGTCGAATTCGCTCCTCTCCCGAGCGGGGGCGCGCTCGTGCGCGGCCGGGTGGTCGATAGAGGAGAAGGGATCCCCGGCTTCGAGGCCCGAGTCGATCCGCTCGCGTTCAAGCACGACCCCGAGGAATCCTTTGCGCGGTACCAGACGTTGAGGGACCGCTCCGGAGCGGACGGATGCTTCCGGATCGAGGGGGTGCCGGAAGGAGAGGCCGAAGTCTCGGTGAGCCTATCCGGCGCCTCCGCCCGCATCCCGGCGGGACTCAGGGCGCGGCGGCGGATCCAGGTTCCGGCGGGTGGGGAGATCGTCTGCGATTTCGCGATCCCTTCGGGGGAGATCTCAGGGAAGGTCGTGTCCGCGGGCCAGCCGGTGGCGGGGCTCTTCGTTTGGGCGAGCCTCGCCGAGGGACACCAGCCGGGCGTCACCGCCTGGTCCGTCTACGCCAACACTAATAAGGAAGGGCGGTACTCGCTCGGCGGCCTACCCGAAGGCGTCATCACCATCCTCGCCGGAGGGAGGACGCGCGGAGAGGACCGCGAGACCGACGACCTGATTCCCGCCTCCAAGGAGGCGAGGCTCGCCGAGGGAGGGCGGGCGGTCGTCGACTTCGACCTCGAGCGCGGCGCCACGGCCCTCGTCGAGGTCCGCGGCCCGACCGGGAGGCCCGCCGCGGGAGTGTCGGTGTGGGTGGGTCCGATCGCAGGTGCCCGCGAAGGGCGCCGAGGCGGCCAGGAATGGCTGACCGACCGCTACGGTCTGGCGCGAGTGAAGGGACTGCACGCGGGTCTCTGCGTGGCTACCCTTCTTCGGGCACCCGCGTTCGCGGCGAATTTCTCGGAGGAGAAGGAGGTTCGTCCCGGCGAGGAGGCGCGGTTCCGGCTCGATCTCCGCGAGGGGACGAAAGTCGGTGTGCGCGTCCTCGACGCGGAGGGGGTCCCAATCGGGGCCGCGGAGGTCCTCCTGCGGGACGATCGCGGTTTTGCGACGCCCGCGACTCGAGGAGCATCCGGTTGGAAGGTCGTCACCCTTCCCGGCTCCTATGTCCTCGAAGTCACCGCCGGCGACCGGGGGAGGAAGGCCCTCCCGGTCCGGGTGGGGGAGGAGCCGGTCGAGCTCGACATCCGGCTCGGGGGGGACTGACCCGACGCGGCTCTCCTGCGGGTCCGGGCCGCCGTCCCCACCCGTGTAACCACCTGCGTCTATCTGGTAGGCCCCGAAATCTCGCGGGTCGGCCGGGTGCTTGACGCCCCAGATTCCGTCCGCTACGAGGAACGAGTTCGCCTGCCTGCCCGCTCGACGCGCCTCAAGGCGCCACGGTCGGGCTTATTTCATTCCTGCGGGGGAGGGAAGTGGCTCGAGGCCGAGATCCTGCCGTCCCGGTCCTCGTCCCCACCCGTGTAACCACCCGCGTCTATCTAAAGAGAAACCATGGTGGCGGCCTCGTGCCGGGGCATCACGCTGCGGCGGGCTGGAGCGCCACCTGGTAGCCGAGGTTGTTCAGGCGACGGACCAGGCGCTGGGCGGCCTTCGCCCGGTCGATCCGATTGTAGAAGTCCCCGCCGAGGTCGCGGTACGGGACGCCGTCCCTGAGGATGAAGTAGGCCGCGGTGAGCATGCTGGCGGCGACGGCGACGATCGCTTTCTTCGGACCGCGGCGGACCTTGAGCCGGAAGAACTGGGCCTGGAGGTAGCAAGACTTCTTTCGAACGGCTGCCCATGCCGCCTGCACGAGCGTCGTCTTGAGCCAGGGGGCGCCATGGCGGATGCGGGTGCTTCGGCGCTTGCCGGCGCTCTCGTCGTTTCGGGGGCAGAGGCCGGCCCAGGAGACGAGGTGGCCGTCCGTCGGGAAGCGCGACATGTCGGTTCCGATCTCCGCCAGGATCACGTGGGCGACGGTGTGACTGACCCCCGGCATGGTCATGAGGAGTTCGGCGGCGCGGCGAAAGGGCTCGAGCGCATCTCCGATGCGCAGCTCCACCTCCCCGATCTGGGCCTGGAGCGCCTCCACCATGCGCAGGTGGGTCCGCAGCAGGAAGCGGTGGTGATCGGAGACGCGGCCGCGGAGAGCCTCGACCAGGTCGGGACGCTTCTTCTTCATCCTGCCCAGGGCGTGGTCGGCCAGCTTCTCCGGATCGGTCACCCCGGCGATCATGTCCTCGAGCATCGCGCGGCTGCTCGCCCCCAGCACGTCGCTGGCGACGCTGCTCAGCTTGACGTTCGCGTCCTCGAGCGTTTTCTGGAGGCGCAGCGCGTGCTGCGCCACCTCGCGCACGAGCTGCTTGCGCGTGCGGGTGAGGTCCCGGAGCTCCTGGACCTCGCGCGGCGGCACGAAGCTCGCCCGGACCAGCCCGTGGGCCATCAGGTCCGCCAGCCACGCCGCGTCGTTCATGTCCGTCTTGCGGCCCGGCACGTTCCTCACGTGCGCGGCGTTCGCGAGCACGAGCTCGAAGGCGCCTTCGAGCACGTGCCAGACGGGCTTCCAGTACACCCCGGTGGCCTCCATCACCACGGCGGTGCACCCGAGAGCGCTCAACCAGTCCGAGAGGGCGAGGAGGCCGGAGGTACGGGTCGAGAATTCCCGAGCCTGCCTTTCCACCTTGCCTTCGGACGTCAGACGAGCGCAGGCCACGACGGTGTCCTTGTGGACGTCGAGACCTGCGCACCGCGCGTGCAGGACTTCCATGCGGATCTCCTTCGCGAGATCGGCGTGGGGCCCGCGTCGGCGAAGTCTAAAGAGCGTGCTTCGGAGGCTCGGAGCGGAAGGCTCCGGACCTCGTTGCGACAGTCTGGGGTGCTCGCGGGACCCCCGGTCCGACTAGTAAACGGGCTCGACGCACCATAGATACGGCCGACCTCTGTGCCGATCGCGCGCGGCGAACGATAACGGTTTCGTGCGCGGGGGTCGCACTCCCCGGTGGACGACTAGTAGGCCTTGATACCGCGCGGGTCGGCCGGAGGCTGGTCGGTACGACGCCACAGACGGCGGTTCCTGGACGGGCCCTTGACCTCTCAGTCCCCGTCCGCTACGAAGCGCTCGTTCGACTGCCTGCCCGCTCGACACGCCGAAAGGCCCCGTGCGGGCTTATTTTTTTTCGGGGGGGAGGAATGGCAGGCAGGCCGGGGTGGAGGGCGGTCGCCTTCGTGGACGGGCAGAACCTGTACCACGCGGTCAGGCGGTGCTTCGGGTACCCCCTTCCCAACTACGACGTCACCCGACTCGCCCGGGCGGTCTGCGCGAGCCGCGGCTGGGGACTCCGGGAGGTGCGGTTCTACACCAGCATCCGGAGACCCGGGGACGAGCCCTTCTGGTGTGGGTTCTGGAACGCGATGCTTCACTCGATGGCCCGCAGAGGCGTGCGCGTCTTCGCGCGTCCCCTTGTCTACCGTCGCGTGACCGTGCGGCCGGGGCTCGGGGATGTCCACGGGTTCCTGGCCCGCCAGGAGAAGGGAATCGACGTTCGAATCGCCCTCGACATCGTCCGCATGGCGCACCGTCAGGAGTACGACGTCGCGTTGCTGTTCAGCCAGGACCAGGACCTTTCGGAAGTCGCGAAGGAGATCCGCGCGATCGCCCGGGAGCAGTGCCGCTGGATCAAGATCGCGTCGGCCTACCCCGAAGGGGGGACCGGCAGGAGGAGATGCGGGATCGAGCGCACGGACTGGATCCCGATCGATCGGGAGACGTACGACGCCTGCATCGATCCCCGCGACTACCGGCCGAAGTCGCCCAGGGATCCGGGGGGAGGATCCTGAAGGGAGGTCCTCCAGTGCCGACCGCTTGGCATCCCATCCGGACGCGGCGGGGAAGGTCGCGGATGCTCGGGCGGGCCCTCCACTCCGGGAGAAAACCGCAGTAGCCTTCGCCGACACAGGAGCGGCACCTCCGCGGGGAGCCTCGCCCGATGCCTGCAGGCCGGAGCCCTGTCCGATCTCCCGCCGGACCGGCGGAATCACCGGCTCGTGCGGCGTCATTCGTTCTCGTCGTCACACTGACGCTCGGAGGAATCCTCCTCGCGATCCTCCGCGGCGGAGCGGGGGAGGACCGGACGTCGGCGGCGTCCGCGCCGTTCACCCGACAGGAATCCCCTCCGCCGAGTCCCCCCGTGCCCGCGCCTCCGGTCCCGGCGCGGGCGGCGGCCGGAACCGTCACGATCGCGGGGCACCTCGTCACGGAGGCGGGCGATCCGTTCGAGCGGCCCGCCCTCGTCCGGGCCGTCGAACGCGAGGGCGAGACCCGGTTCGAATCCTCGTCCTCCGGGGGCTCCTTCACGCTCGAGGTGCCGCGCGGCATCGGCGCCTTCCGATTCGAGGTCGAGGCCGACTTCGCGGGCTACTGGAGGAACGACTGGTTCCATCTCGACGATCCCGAGGTCGAGGCGGGGGTGCGGCTCGTCCTTGGACCGGCGGGAAACGTCGAGGGGACGCTGCGGAATCCGCGCGGGAGCCTGGCGGAATCGGGGCGGGTCGTCCTCGCATCGGCCCCTTCGGTCGCCTTCCACACGAAGCGGCTCGCGGAGGCGCGTGGCGGGCGCTTCGCATTCCGAGGCCTCCGGCCCGGCCGATACTCGGGCGTCGCGCAGGTCGAGGGTGTCGGGATCTCGACTCCTTCCGAAGTCTCGGTGCGGGCGAACGAGACCTCGGCGGTCGATCTCCTCCTCGCGGGCGGAACGTTCATCGCGGGGCGCGTCGAGAACCCGGAGGGACAAGGGATCGCCGGTGCCGAGGTCGGGGCGTACGCGAGCGGGACGTCCGAGGATCCGACCTGGGCCCTCGGCCCCTTCCGGACGACGAGCGGCACGGACGGGTCGTTCCGACTCGACTCCCTGCGGCCGGGAGGGTGGGACGTCCGGGCGGCGAAGGACGGGACGCACATGCGAGGACTGCGGGGCAGGATCGTTCCCGTCCCCGCGGAAGGAGGTGTCGAGGGGGTCGTCCTCGTCCTCGAGACGGGACGATCCGTCGCCGGGCGCGTGGTCGACCGCAACGGGGCGCCGGTCCCGAGGGCGGCGGTTCTCGCGCAGACCGACTGGTTCTCCCCCAGAGCCCGCGGGGGCGATGAAGGACCCTCCCTCCTCAACCGTCAGTCGGGCGTCGCGGACGACCAGGGCCGCTTCCGGCTGACGGGACTGGCGGACCCTCCGTTCCTCGTGGAGGCGAGGCTCGACGGGCGCGGAGTCGTGGAGGCGTACGAGGTCGAGCCCGACACCACGGATCTCGTCTTGACGCTCCCCGGCCCGACCGGGATCGCCGGGCGGGTGATCGACGAGGAGACGGGCTCGCCGGTCCCCCGATTCACGGTCCGGGTCCAGGGCATCCGGACATCCCGTGCCATGAGCTCGGGAGGGATCCCCGAGCGTCTCTTCGTCACGCGGGACGGCGCCTTCGTGCTTCTCGATCTCGCAGAGGCCGCGTACGACCTCCGGTTCGAGGTGAACGGATTCGCGCCGCGAAAGCTCGACGGGGTGGAAGTGAAGGCAGGGGAGATCCGGCGCGACCTCGAGGTGAAGCTCCGCCGCGGCTCGACGATCCGGGGACTCGTCGTCGAGCGGGAGTCGGGCGAGCCGATCGACGGCGCGGGGATCGCGATCGAGAGCCTCGCGAAAAACGACTGGCTGGACGTGGGGTCGCGCACGGACGAACGGGGGAGGTTCGAGGTCGAGGGGCTCGAGGGAGGAGCGTTCCGCCTCCTCGCCCGCCGCGACGGCTTCGTGCCGAGCACCGTCGGCCCGATCGAGGTCCCCAAGGCGGGCCTCGTCGAGGGGATCTCGATCTCCCTTTCCAGGGGCGGAGCGGTCGAGGGATCGACGCTCCGGTCTGGGGGAGTCACGTTCGAAGGAGGGAATGTCCTCGCCAGGTCTCTCCAGGAGTCGAGCGAACAGAAGGACGCGCCCATCGGTCCCCAGGGCCGCTTCCGGATCGAGGGGCTCGCGCCGGGGAAGTGGACGGTCGTCGCCACGCGCCGCCCGCGTGCCGGGGAGGACTGGCGAGGACCGTGGGCGGAAGCGCTCCGCGCGGTCGCGGTCGTCGAGGAGGGGCGGACGACCGAGGTCGACTTCGGGGCCGTCGTGGCAGGCTGCCGCGTCCGGATCCGCGTCCGTCGCGGCGAGGAGCCGATCGCGCGCGCGCGCGTCCGGTTGCAGCCCTCCGGCCCCCCTTCGGATGCCTGGGCCCTCGCCCTCGGGGAGATCGAGGGCGAGACGGGGGAGGACGGGAGCGCCCTGTTCGACAAGGTCCCTCCCGGAGCCGCGTACCTGAGGGTGTCCCCTGGCGCCGAGTCCGCCGAGACGCAGCGCTCGATCCTCGTCCCCGCGGAAGGAGAGAAGAGCTTCGATGTTCCCCTCGACGGCGGGGAGATCCGGGGCCGGGTCCGCGAGCGGGAAGGAGGGGCCCCGGTGGAGGCGATCGCGGTACACGCGGAATCCGTCGAGGGCGCGATGAGCGAAGCTCGCGTCGACGCCGAGTGGAGCGCCGAGACGGACGCCGAGGGGCGGTTCCGCGCGCGAGATCTTCCCGCAGGCTCCTACTGGGTGATCGCCGGGCACCTTCCGGGTTCCTTCCGGTCCCCGAAGGGGAAGGCGGACGATCTCTTCGCGCCTCCGGTCGGGCCGGTCGAGGTCCGAGAGGGGGCCGCCGTCGACGTCGAGATCCCTGTCGCCCAGGGAGGGCGCGCGGCCGTCCTCGTCCTCGACGCGGAAGGGGCCCCGCTCGAGGGCGTGCAGGTGCACATTCGGCCCAGAGGGGGCGAGGCGCCTCCCGTGTTCCGGTGGGGCCAGGGCGCTACCACGGACGCCCGCGGGATCGCGCGCATCGGGGGGATCTTCCCGGGACCCCACTACGCCTCGGCAGCGATGCGGGAGTCGGGCGAGCAGGTCTCCGAGGTGCGAGAGATCCGGAGCGGGGAGGAGACGGAGTTCCGCGTCGTCCTGCGCGCCGGGACGCGCGTCCGCATCGCATTCGTCGGGGAAGACGGCGCGCCCGCGGCGAGGGCGACGCCCCGCCTGCGCGACTCGAAGGGGCGCGAACTCCTCTGGTGGTCCGTGGGGGCGGAGAATCGCGAGCCGGGGGAGGAGGGGAAGGAGGTCGTCGTCCTCGCTCCGGGGGAATACACGATCCTCCTCGGGGAGAAAGCCTTCCCGATCCTCGTCGGGGAGCCGAGTCCGCAGGAAGTCGTTCTCCGAGTCGGGTCCTAGGCGGGCGGGGCCGCCTGGGGGGGGATCGCCTCCACCTATGGAGGTGGGGAAGGGGCTTGTGCTTTTCCGTCGGACCCGCTACGACCCCTGCCGTTCCAGGTTAGGTAGCCTCTCGGAACCACCGCGACCCGCGCGAGGAGGGAGCCTCGCCGCGGGGGAAGGGCACGCCCCGCAACGGGCACCGCGGCTGGTGAGGGGCCTCTCCTCTCGGGAGCCACTCCATGGGCGCTCTCCTCCTCGCGCTCGCACTCTTTCAACCGGTCGGCCAGGTCTCCGTCTTCAACGGCACCGGCTACCCGAGAAACGAGAAGGTGAAGTTCGCGATCCCCGCGGCGCCCGGCGTCCTCCAGCCGAGCACGGGGATCACGATCGGGGGGGTCCCCTCCCCCTACCGCGCCGTCTCGCGCTGGCCGGACGGGAGCGTCAAGTGGGCGAGCGCGACCCGGCTCGTCTCGGTCAACCCGTACGAGGAGCAGACCCACGACGTGGAGTTCGTGGGAACGAACCCCACGGGCTTCCCGGCCCTCCCCTTCACCGTCCCGGCCGTGCTCACCGTCACCGTCAACGGGACCTCCTTCTACGCGGGGGCCTGGTCGCTCCTCGACGCCACCCCCGATCGGGCCTGCTTCCTCTTTGCGACCACCGTCGGGCCGACCAACGCGGCGCTTCGGATCCAGATCTTCGCCGAGGTGCTCGCCGGGCAGAACTTCGGGAAGCTGACCTTCGTCGTCGGGAACGACGCGCTCGTCCGGAACAACGCGGCTCCGATCGCCATCTCGACTCTCAAGCTGCGGATCGACGGCGGGGGCCTGGTGCCGCTCTACGGGAACGCGCACCAGGTCGTCCCGGTCACCCCGCTCGTCGAGTACTCCTTTCCCCTCGGGACCCTCGGGGACGGCCAGCGCTGGGCGACCCGGTTCGCCTGGGGCGGCATCGGCTCGGACTTCGTCTCCTTCGCCCTGAGCGCGATCTACCCGCTCCACGGCCTCCCCGATCCCGTCTGGGTCTCCCAGTCCGGGGCGGCGGGCCTCTACGGGACCCTGAAGGATCCCGCCGGCGCGACCATGGCGTCGAGGATCGCCGCCGAGGGGTCGGCGCAGGGCTGGCTCGCCACCCCGCGGCCGGACCCGTGGGACAACCTCGGCTTCCTGATGAAGGACGAGGGATCGAGCGGGCCGCACGGCGGGTGGGGGAAGCTCGCGCTCCTCGACCTCTACCGCACCCGGGCCCCCTCGCTGCTCCGGAAGTTCGACTGCCTGGCGATCACCCAGGCGAGCCATCGCAACGACCACTACTACCCCTTCCGGTTCGAGGACTACCCCGGGGTCTCCACGCTCGCCGGATGGGTCTCGCCGCCGCTGCGCCCGCAGGGCGCGTACTCGACCCACATCACCGGGAACCACGGCTGGATCGGGAGGGACGAGGCCCACTCCGAGGCCGGGATCATCCACGAGGTCGTGGAGCTGACGGGCGACGAGTACCTCGCCCTCGAGATGTGGCAGATGGGGGAGTTCTGGGCGGCGTACGAGGGGCCCGGAGGGCCGAGTGGGGCGTTCTCCGGGACGTTCGGGGAGGGGAGGGCGGTGAGCCGCCCCCTCGAGAACGCGCTCCGGGCCTTCCTCGTCGGACCGGAGGGCTTCCGCCAGGACTTCCTCGACCGGATCGATCTCTGGATCATCGCCAAGCTCGTCCCGGGCCGGGGAGTCGTGCCGGTGCCGGGAGGGCCGCCGAAGCGGGCCTTCTCGATCTACTCGGGCCCGAAGTGGGTCACCTGGTGTCCCCAGTTCCAGCCGGCGTTCCCGGGGTACTGCCCCCCCTCGGGGATCGCCTATCCCTACTCCGAGGCGATGGTCGCCTCCGTCTTCGTCCGGATGGCGGAGCTCCTCGGGACCAGCCCCGCCTACGAGGGGGTCCTCGAGGACATGGAGCGGCTCTTCGTCGGGATCTCGGTCCTCGGCGGCTACCGGACCGTGGAGTCGAACGACGGGCAGGACGTCGTCGCCGGGGGGCCGATCCTCGGCGTGTGGGGGTACGCCTCCTTCCGCGCGCTCGCGCACAGGGCCGAGGGCAACGGAGACGTCGTCTCCTTCCTCATCCTCGACTACGTCGCCGACCTGATCGAGAACGCGGCGGCGGGCGACCCCGCCTCGCAGGTCTGGCTCCAGTACTGACCGGCTAGAGCCCGACGGTCACCCGCAGGCCGTTCGAGAGGGCGACCGACTGCGGCGCGCCCGGGTCGAGGACGCCGACCTGGGCGTAGGCCGTCTGGCCCGCGAGGCTCGGGGCGACGAGCCAGGGGAGGGCGAACCCCCCCTCGCCCGGGACGCCCGGCGTCCCCCCGAGGACCAGCGGGATCACGACCAGGGGATTCGTCAGGAGGGTCCCTCCGAAGATCGGGACGCTCCACTCGTTCGTCCCGAGGACGAGGACCGCGGTGGCTCCCCCGAGTCCCCCGGTGACCCGCACGTCCGCCCCCGAGTTCGGCCGGAAGGGACCCGCCGCGCCGAGGGTGGGGATCGTCGCCCCGGAACCGGCGAGGCCCGTCCCGAACTGGCGGCGCAGCCCCGCCGCGAGGCCCTCGAACCGGCGGTTTCGCACGACGTCGTGGGAGACCGAGTCGATGTCCCCGTCGCCGTCCACGTCGGCGATGCTCGTGGCGATGACGGTCTGGGAGACGGGAGGAGCGAAGGAGAGCCCGGGACCGAGCCTCCGGTAGATGTCGACGCCGTTCCCTCCGCCGAAGGAGCCCGGGCTCGCCACGACGTCGAGGAACCCGTCGACGTCGACGTCGATGGCGAGGAAGGAGCCGAAGCCGGTCGGCGGGTTCGACCCCATCGGGAGGACCAGCGTCGCCGCGAAGCCGCCGAAGCCGTCGTTCAGGTGGACGGTCCTCCCCGCGTGGGCTTCCCCGACGTCGAGGTCGCCGTCGCCGTCGAAGTCGACGACGGCGATCTGGTCCCCCGTGTGGATGTCGGGGGCGATCGGCCCGACGGGGGGCCCGAAGGCGCCCCCTCCCAGGCCGTAGCGGATCCCGAGCGGGCCGCTGAAGGAGCCCGGCGGGGGGCCCGCCCCGACGAGGTCGGGCAGCCCGTCGCCGTTCATGTCGAGCACCTTCTTCACGTTCTGGCTGGGAAGGGAGAGAGGCGCGGTGAAGAAGCCCGTCCCGTCGTTCCACCAGATCACGCTCGCGAGCGGCTGCACGAAGCGCCGCAGGACGAGGTCGAGGTCGCCGTCCCCGTCCGCGTCGGCCGCGATCGAGTAGCTCGAGGAGAGGCCGATCTGCCACTCGGGGATGCCGTTGACGATGGGGGAGCCGGGGACGACGGAGAAGTCCGCGCCGGGCGCCCCCGCGGCCCCCCCGTCGACGAGGACTCCCCCGCCGTTGTTCTCGAGGCGGCGCATCGCGACGAACGCCGTCCCTGCCATCTGCTTGACGATCAGGTCGGCGTCCCCGTCCCCGTCGAAGTCCCCCGGCCAGCCGGGCGAGACGAACTGCGTCCCGGCGGGCGGTGGGGGCGCGGCGAGCGTCGTCGGAGTGTAGGTCCCGTCGCCGCTTCCCCGGTGGAAGGTGCCGAGGCCGAAGGCGAAGTCGGGGTCGGCGTCCCCCTCCGCGTCGGTCGCCGTCCGGCCCGACTCGATCCCGGCGCCGAGCGTGGGGTAAGCCTGCGGCCCCGAGGCGTCCGGGGAGTAATAGACGCAGCGCCCCCCGACGAGATCGAGGTCGCCGTCGGCGTCGAGGTCGAGGGCGCCCGCGATGTGTCGCGAGCCGACCCCCTGGATCAGGAAGGCGGGCGCGAAGGCGCCGGTCCCGTCGTTGCGCGAGACCCGGAAGGAGGAATTGGCGTCGTTCGGAGAAGGGGGGCTTCCCCCGCCGCCTCCGCCTCCGCCGCCGCCTCCCCCCCCGCAGCAGATCCCGTCGACGTCGCCGTCCAGGTCGACGTCGACGAGGTCCGTCGCCGGCCCGCCCGACGTCCAGGGCTCCGCGACGAAGCTCGCGGGGCCGGTCCGTCGCAGCACCTGGTACTCGGTCATCCGGAAGACGACCAGGTCCACGTCCCCGTCCCCGTCGACGTCCCCGGCCGCGGGCATCGGGTCGTTCACCCCGGGCATGGGGAAGTCCTGCGGCGTCTGGACGGCCCCGCCGAGGACGGGGAGGAGGCGCAGCGTCGTCCCCGCCGCATCGGTGATGCAGGCGACGAGGTCGGGCGCCCCGTCGCCGTTCACCTCCGCCGTCAGGAGCTGGTAGGCGAGAGGGGAGAGCGGAGCCGGGGAGAGAGGGAAGGTCGAGGCGAGGAGGGGGGGCGAGAACCCCTGGTCGACGTAGATCCGCAGCTCGTTCGTGACGACGGCGACGTCGGTCGACCCGTTCCCGTCGAAGTCCGCCACGGCGATGGCGGCGGCGTTCGAGTTGAGCGTCACCGAGAAGAGCTGGACCGGGTTCAGACTCCCGTTCGAGAGGTACCAGCGCAGGTTCGTCCCCGCTCCGACGACGAAGTCCTGGAGGGCGTCCCCGTTGAGCGAGAGGACGGCGATCGGGGCGATCGGTCCCAGACCGATCGCGACGGAGCCGAGGGGGAGGGTCCAGGACGGGTCGAGGCGCCCGGCCCCGTCGTTGATCCAGGACTGGAGGGTGGCGGTGCTCGTCGCGTCCCACCAGACCCCGAGAGCGTCGGGGAACGCGTCGCCGTCCAGGTCGGGGAGCGCGTCCATCCGCTGGAGCGGGCCCGCCACGACGAGGGGGGCGTCGAAGAACGCGGCGGACTCCTGCGCGGCGGCCGACGCGGGGGCGAGGAGAAAGAGGACGATTCCCGGCGCGATCGACTTCATGGTGGGGCTCCTCCCTGCTAGGGAGCCGGGGACGTGCGCCCGAGGCGCACGTCTCGCGCGTCGCGGGAGCCCGACTCTAGGACGCCCCCCAGGCAATGCAACTCCAGCGCCCGACCAGTCTCTCCGCTCCGGACCCTCCCCGTTCCATGAGCCGGACCTCCTCCCTCCGGTCCCACGCGCGGCTATCCTCCGCGCGTGGCGCGCCGAGCCCCCGCCCCCGCGTCGAAAGCCCGCGGCAAGATCCGCCCCGCCGACCCCTTCGACCTGATCCGGCTGATCGCGCGTTCCCAGACCGACCCTCGCAAGGCCCTCGCCGAGCTCGTCCAGAACTCCCTCGAGGCGCAGGCGAGGGCCGTCCGCGTCCGACGGTTCCGGCGCGGTCGACTCCGGTGCCTCTCCGTCCGCGACGACGGGCGCGGCGTCTTCCCCGAGGAGGACCGCCGGACCGCCCTCGAGCGGATCGCGACGAACATCGGCCACTCCTACAAGCTCGGCGTCTCGGCCTCCGAGCGCCGCGCGCTGATGATGCAGGGGAAGTACGGGATCGGGATCCTCGGTTTCTGGTGCGTGGGCCACGCCTTCGAGATGCGCACGCGCGTCGGGGGCTCGCCCGTCCTGGCGCTGCGGATGTGGGAGGACTCCGACCGCTACGAGATCTTCGAGCCGGGCGGGCACCTCCCGGTCGAGGAGACCTGGACGGAGGTGCTCGTCGCCGACGTCCACACGGCGGCCTGGAAGTCCCTCGTCGGACGCCGCGCGGCGAACTACCTCGCCGCGGAGCTGCGCGGCCAAATCCTCGGCCGGGGCGTCCGGCTCGAGGTCCTCGACGAGGCCGCGCGCGGGAGGGCGGAGAAGGCGATCCTCGTCGAGCCGGTCCGGTTCCGCGGCGAGCGCCTCCCCCTCCCCGAGCGGGTGCCCGTGCCGAGCCGGAGCCCCATCCGGATCGACCTCCACGTCCTCGGCCGGGACGAGGGGACCGGCCGGGTCCGCGTCGAGTCGGGGGGGACGGTCGTCTGCGACGACCTCGCCGCGCTGGAAGGCTTCGACTTCGCGCGCGAGCCCTGGAGCCTCGGCCGCCTCGAGGGGGTCGTGGAGTTCCCCGACTTCGACGTCGCGCCCGGCTCGCGCCGCGGGGTCGTGCCGAACGCCTCCGCCCAGGCCTTCGCCGAGGCGCTCGCCGCCTTCGAGCCGGCCGTCGGCGCCGCTCTGCTCGCCTTCGATTCCCGCCGCGAGGAGAAGAAGGAGGTCGAGGTCTTGCGGGAGCTCAGACGCGTGTTCCGCGAGCTGCCCCGCCTCCTGCCCCATTACGACCTCTTCCCGATCCTCGGCCTCGACCACGCCCCGGCGTCGAGGGACCTGCGCCGGGGGGAGGAGGTCGATGGGGCGGGGGAGGGGGGAGCGCTCCCGCCCGAGGAGCGGGACGAGCCGAGATCGCCGGAATCCCGGGGGGAGTTCGAGCCCGCGCTCTTTCCCCCAGGACCCCTCGCGGCGGTCTCGATCACGCCCGCCCGCCCGCGCGTCGAGGTGGGGGCGCGCAAAGCCCTCCGCGCCCACGCCCTCGACGCGGACGGTCGGAAGGTGGAGGGAGAGGTCGCGTTCTCCTGGACCGTCGTCGAGGGGGAAGGCGCCGTCGATCCGGCCGACGGGCCGGCGACGACCTTCCTCGCGGGGCCCGCGCCGAGCCGCGCGCGGGTCGACGTCGCGGCCCGACAAGGAGAGCACCGTGCCTCCTCTTCTGTCGACGTCGCTGTCGTCGAGGAACTCGGCCCGCCCGGAAGCCGCGACGCGGGGATCCCGCCTCTCGAGTTGGTGGACGCTCCCCTCGAGGAGTGGCGCTCGCGGCTGCAGGGCAACCGCTGGGAGGTGAACCGCGGTCACCCCGACTACCGCGCGGCGGCCGGCGAATCACGCCGCCGCCTGCGCTACCTCGTCCTCCTCTTCGCGAAGGAGATCGTGCTCCGCAACTCGGGCGATCCGGGCTCGGGGCGTGCCCTCGAGCGGATGGTCGAGGTCCTCACCCACGTCGACGGTGGCGCGTAGCCGCATGCGTGACGGCAACGCAACCCTGGCGATGCGGGCCCATCGCCGTCCCGGTCGACAGCCCCTCCCGGCCTAGATCGGTCCTCGCTCCCCGCGCCCGGCGAGGGGGGAGGGCCCCTCGACCATGTCCTCCTGCGCGCGCTCGAGAGCGCGCAGCGCCCTCTCGATCCGCGCGCGGCGCTTGAAGGCGAAGCAGGCGTCCGAGGCCTTCCCGAGGAGGGAGACCGCCTCGCGCAGCGCGGTCGACGCGGCGGGGTGGAGCCCCGCGCATTCGAGGACCTCGACGCCGTCCCGGGCGTCCGCGATGGCGAGCCGGAGCAGCGCCCGCGCCGCGCGGGCGTGTCCCGCCTCCTTGGCGCTCACGGCGAACTCCGTCGAGGAGCGGATGTTCTCGAGGGCGTTCATCACCCGCAGGAACGCGGCGACCGCGGCGACCTGGGTCGCGTCGAGGCGGATCGCCACGCCGGTCCTCGGGTCGGCGAGGAACCGGCCGGCGGGGGAGTTGTTGAAGGCGGCGCTGTTGTAGAACCCGACCGCCTCCTCGAGGGTGCCGATCGCGTTGTTGTGGAAGAAGGGGGGCGTGTCGGCCGCCTCGACGAGCGAGGGGGTGTTGAAGGTGCCGTCCCCGAATCCCCCCCCGGGGTTCGGCGCCGACCCGAGCCCGCCGTCGGGAGGGTTGCTCGGGGCGTCGATCAGGTCGCCCATGGAGTCGGGGATGCGCTCGACCCCGGTGTCGAAGTTGAAGTTGAAGCCCCCGGGCACGAACGAGACGGAGGCCCCGGCCTCCGCGTGGCACTGGTCGCACTTCCCCGCCGCGACGGTCCCCCCCTCGGCGTCGTCGGCCTCGAAGATGTCCCGCCCGCGCGCGACGAGGGGGGAGCGGAAGCGGACGTCCTCCAGCTCGTCGGGGTCCTCGTCCCGGCCGAGGGCGAGCGTGAACGCCTCGATCGCGTCGAGCTCCTCCTCCGTCGCGAAGCGGAAGTCGGTCCCCGGCTCGCGGCGGAGCGTCTTCGTGAAGTGCTGCCGGACCGCGCCGTTCGCGAACTCCCGCAGCGTCCCGCTCCCGGGCGCCCCGTCCCCCGACCACCCGGTCCGCTCCGCGGGGAGGACGACCGGCTCGTCCCCGGTCGGGGGAGGAGCCGTGATCGAGGTCGACATCGCGAGGGTGTGGGGGACCCCGCGCAGGACGAAGCGGGTCTCGAGGTCGTCGAAGCCGTCGACGTTCTCGAGGATGAGCCCCGCCTTGCGCATCAGCTCGGGCTTCTCGAAGTTGCGCGCCAGCTCCGGGACGAACTCCGCGACGAAGAGCGGGTCGCGGGCCGGGAGGGTCGCGATGAACGCGGGGTCGATCGTGAGGTTGTTCTCCGACGGGTGACAGGATCCACACGTCCGCCCGTTGCCGGCGAAGGTCTCGTTGAAGAAGAGGTCCGCCCCCTTCGCGACGAGGCGGTCGAGGTCGGTCGCCCCCCCCTTCCCCTCCCCTTCCCGGGCGCTCCTCGCCATCCGCTGGAAGAGGCTCGCCGTCCCGAAGAGGAGGCCCGAGCTCGTCGGGTCCGTGCCGGCGCGGGTGACGACGACGGCGTCCACCTCGAACCCCGCGAGGCGATCGCGGAGGTCGGCCTCGAGGATCCCCTTGCTCCCCCGCGCGACGAGCGTTCCGGCCTTGAGGGTCCGGTCCCCCGTCTCGGGGCGCGCGCTCTTCCCGGGGCCGGGGACGTCGTCGACGAGCCAGACCTCGTGGGCCTTGGGGTCCTCGAGTCCGGCGACCTCGACCCGCAGGGTGCCCCGCTCCGGGTCGATCGTCGCGCGGCCGGTCGCGCGCGTGAACTCGGTCGAGAAGGCCTTCGACCAGCCGAGCCGCACGGAGATCTTCCCGCCCGCCGCCTCGTCCCTCTCCCTCCACGCGCGGTAGGCCACCTCGACCCTGCGCCCGGCCCCGACGTGGGCGAAGGCGAGAGCCGGGTCCGAGACGGGCCCCCGCCCCGAGCAGACGAGCAGGGCCGAGAGCGCCGCCGCGACGACGAGGAGGAGGACGCCGCCCGAGATCCCCGAGACGTGCTTCATTCCGCCCTTCGGTGCGGGGGCTCCGCACCCCACCGGTCGCTCCGGGACCGGACTTTCCCAGTTCCCCCCTTATCGGCCGGCGGGGTCCCCGGAACCTTAGTCGGGGAGGGCGGAGGGGATCCGGCTAGGCGGGAGGACAAAAAGGGGAGCGGGCCCCACGGGGGGCCCGCTCCGGGATGGTCTGCGTTGAGTCGGACCGCCCGCGCGGTCCGCGAGGTCTCACCAGCGACGGTCGCGTCCGCCGCCGCCGCCACCGCCACGGCCGCCGCCGCCACCGCGGCCGCCGCCGCCGCCGCCGAAGCCGGAGCGCTGGAACCCGCCGCCGCCTCCGCCGGTGCGCTCGCGAGCCTCGTTCACCGTGAGGGCCCTGCCCTCGATCTCACGGCCGTTGAGGGCGGTCGCGGCCTCCTGGGCCGCGCTCGCCGAGGCGAGCGTCACGAAGCCGAAGCCTCGCGACCGGCCCGTCTCCCGGTCCTTGACGACCGTGATCTCGGTCGGCGTGTGTCCGGCCTCGACGAAGAGCGCGCGGAGCGCGTCCTCGTCCACCGTGAACGGCAGGTTCCCCACGTACAGTCTCGTTCCCATCGGATCTCCTACGATCCTCCCGGTCCGCACTCTGGTCGAAGCCGATCCACCTCCGCCGCGGAGTCCGTGCACGGGTTCAGAGCGGACCGCAGGGTCCTCCCCCGGCCGGAAACCGCGGCCCTGCCCGGGCCACGCGACGCCGCCCGTCCGGGCGGCGTCCCACTTCCCGCAGAAGGAACGATCGCGGAGATGACCAAGAAAAACGCCTTCGTGCCCGGGCCCGTAGGCGTTTGGGAGACGCAGTGGGCGAGAGCTCGAACGCGAACGGGGCACACTGTACCTGCCTTTCTTCGGCATGCAACGGCCGGGGGGTGTAGGGGAGGGGGGGGTGCCCCCAGCAAGGGGGCCTCGCCTTGATCCGTCCCTCATCCGGAGTTAGCGTCTTTTCCCCCTCCGCGGGGGAGGGACGCGCCGCCCCCGCCGACGCCCACAAGAAAAGGGAGTGAAGCCATGGTGACCTCGGGGCCGCTACGGGCGAAACGGGGGGGAATGGTCCTCGGCCTCCTCCTCTCCCTTCCGGGCGCTGCCGCCGTTGGGCTCGCGCGTGGAGAGGGATACCCTGTCGCGGGGTCGAGCTGGGGAGGGGGCTGCACGATGAAGGCGAAGCTCGTGGGGCAGGGGACCCTGGCCGGCCCCGCGGACTTCGTCCTCGACTTCGGGCCGATCGCGTCCCTCGGCCTCGGCCCGGACGAGTTCCAGATCCTCGTAGACGACGGGACCGACACGATCTCCTTCGACGGGACCTACGAGGAGGTCGCGCCCGGTCGCGTCCGTCTCGTCCCGTCCGTCGCCTCCTACGCCGGGGCCTGGTGCGAGTTCTTCCTCGCCGGCGGCGCCGAGAAGTGCGAGATCGAGGTCCTGAAGCTGAAGATGAAGGCGAGGGCGAAGGAGAACAGCGAAGGTGAGGTCCTCCGGTTCGGTTTCTCGGGCCGGTCGGTCGTCACGACCGCCCTCCTCGGGGAGACGACGACGACGGTCCTCAAGGTCTCCATCCGGGGCGCCGCCTACCAGTACTGACCGGGCGTCCGATCGAAGGGGATGGGGCGCGGAGGGCGGGAGGGCGCTCGCGGGACGTGCCCCCTCCTTCTCCTCGCCCTCGCGGGCTGCTCCTCGGCCGACCGGATGCTGCGGATCCAGCCCTTCTCGAGCGCCAGCGCGGCGCGGGCCGACCGGGTGAACCTCTGGCCGCTCGCCTACGCGAACGGGGAGGAGTTCGCCCTCCTCTGGCCCCTCCTCGACGTCGACGACCGCGGCTTCGCGCTGCGCCCCCTCCTCGCGAAGGACGACACGCGCTGGTCGATCCTCTATCCCCTCGCCTCGTTCGACGCGGCGAGCGGGGAGGGGTGGATCGGCCCCCTCTACGACACGGGAGACCACGAGGGGATCTTCCCCGTCGCGGGCTTCGACGGGCTGAGCTACGCCGGGCCCCTCTACTGGAGGAAGGAGGACGGGGAGGTCGAGTCGGGCGGGCTCTTCCCGATCGCCCACCTCTCGAAGGGGTGGAGCTACGTCGGGACCGCCTTCTGGTCGAAGGACGACTCGGGGGAGGTGGAGCGGGCCGGGCTCTTCCCCCTCGCCGCGATCGCGCCGGGGTGGGGGTACGCGGGCCCCGTCTGGTGGGGGAGGGGCGCGGGAGGGGAGGTCGACTCCTGGGGCGTCCTCCCCCTCTTCGGGACCGGTCCTCTCCAGCACGCGGGTCCCCTCTGGCGGATGAGGGATGAGGAGGGGCGCGTCACCTCCTACGGGCTCTTCCCCCTCCTCGGGGCGGACACCTACGGCAAGAAGGTCTTCGTCCTCCCCCTCTACGCGCACTCGATCTCCGAGGAGGCGGCGACGCGGGTCTTCCTCCTCGGCCTCGCCGTCTTCCGGCGGACCCCGGAGGGGGAGACCGACTGGATCCTCCCCCTCTGGTTCCGCGCGGCGCGCGAGGGGGCGGAGGACTCCGTCCTCTTCCCCCTCTACTACCGGCGCGCCCGCGACGAGGGGACGCGCGTCTTCACGCTCCTCGGCGACCGGCGCGTCGAGGGGAAGGAGTCGGGGCTCAACGTCTACCCCCTCTGGTGGTCGAGCGAGGGGCCGTCGGGAGCGTTCCGGATGCTCGTCCCCCTCTTCTATTACAAGGAGGAGGGGACCCGCCGGACGGTGCTGACTCCGCTCGGCGGTCGCGGCTGGGACGCCTCGGGGAAGACGCGATTCGTCAACGTCCTCGGTCCCCTCTTCCACCGGAGCGAGTCGGAGTCGGGAAAGGACCGGACGATCTCCTTCCTCTGGCCGCTCGTCGAGCACGAGCGGCGGGGGGAGGAGGTCTCGACGAAGGTCGTCCCCTTCTTCGGGTCCTCCTCCTCGCCGGGGGAGAGCGGGTCGTGGTTCGCGGCGGGCCTCGGCGGCCTCCACTCGGGCGAGACCGGCAGCTCCTGGCGTCTCTCTCCCCTCGCCTCGGCCTCCTCCGAGGAGGAGTCCCCCGGCTTCCTCTACGACTGGAACCTCTTCCGAACCCGCGCCTTCGGCGGCAAGAGGGAGACGCGCCTCTTCCTCCTCTACGAGGGCCGGCGCGAACCCGACCTCGTCGAGGACACGGCGCTCCTCGGGTTCGCCCGCCGGCGGCGCGACGCGCTGGGGACCGCCTGGCACGTCTGGCCGCTCGCCACCTACGCATCGGGCGACGCGGAGTACGACCCCCTCTTCGGGATCACCCTCCTCGGCCTGCGATCCTCGCCGAGGAGGAGCCGGATCGACGTCGCGAGCCCCTTCCTCTTCAGCCTCGACCGAGCCACTTCCGGCGACGACGTCTCCGCCCGCGTCCTCGCCTTCTTCACCTACGCCGCCCGGGAGAGGGGGGAGGTCGCGGTCCCGACGGCGGAGCCGGACTCGGACCGGAACCTCCTCCGCAGCCGCCGGCGCGCCTTCCTCTTCGGGTTCGCGAAGGACGAGACCCGGGAGTTCTGCGCATGGAAGGAGGGGGCCGTCACGCCCGAGGAGATCGGCATCCTCGAGCCCTGGTCCGCGCGCCTGGACGACGTCCCCTTCCCGGTGGAGGAGAGGGATCGGGAGCGCACGCGCGAGCTGCTGGCAAGGCACGGCATCGCCGTCCCCGCGGGAGGGGACCCCGTCGTGATGGACTCCGTCGAGGAGTTCGTCCGGAGGAACACCGAGACCCGGAGAAAGCGGCATGTCCGGCTCCCCCCCCTCTTCCGCTACGTGTCGGAGGGGGAGGAGAGGAGCTGGAGCGCGCTCCTCGGGCTCGTGGGCGCCGAGACGAAGAAGGGCCGATCCCGCTTCTCCGTCCTCTACTCCCTCTACCGGACGGAGACGGAGGGGGGCCGCACGAGCCGCGACCTCTTCCCCTTCCTCACCTGGGACACGGGTCCCGAGGAGAAGCGGGTCTCCTTCCTCTGGCGCGTCTTCCGTTACGAGCGGGTCGGCGGGAAGACGCGGGGGCACGTCCTCTTCATCCCCTGGGGGGACGACTAGGGCCGCTCACTTCTCCGACTTCAGCCTCCGGTCCGCCTCGGCGAAGAAGATCCCCTCGGCCTCCCCCGCTCCCGGCAGCGCGCGGGCCTTCTCGAAAGCCTCCTTCGCCATCCCCGTGCGGGCGCTGAAGAGGTAGTTGTAGCCGAGGAGGAGGAGGGCGTCCCGGTCGGCGGGGTCGCTCGCGACCCGCGCCTCGAGGGAGGCGACCTGCAGGTCGAAGTCCTCCCCCTTCCCGTAGAACCCCCGCTTGTCGACCTCCGCCGCGACGAGGGTCGCGTCGAGGCGCACGCCCTGGCGGATCTCCTTCGCGGCCCCGGCGACGTCCCCCGTCGCGAAGAGGGCGTCGGCGAGGGTGAAGTGGAGGGAAGGGGAGCCGGGCGAGGACTCGATCGCGCGCCGGTAGGCGCTCGCGGCCTCCTCGTACTTCCCGGCGCGGAAGTAGAGGTCGGCGAGGCGGACCTGGCGCGTCGCGAGGTCCTCGTCGCGGGCGGCCTCCTGCGTCGTCGGCTCGGCGGGGGTGCGGACCTCCTCGCAGTACACCGTCGAGGGGACGTAGATCGGCTCGTAGACGGTCGCGCTCACCGGCACGTAGTGGTAGTGCGGCCACCACGGCCACGACCACCACCACCACGAGTCCCACCACCACCAGGCGCCCCAGCCGAAGCCCCACCAGAAGGGCCAGCTGCCATGGAAGTGGCAATCGCCGTCATGATCGTTGTGATCGGGGTCGTGCGACCAGGACCGGTGGTCCTGGCCCCGCCACGACTCGCCGGGCGCGGGATCGCGCGGCTGGGGCTTCCGCCCGCCCGGCGCGCGGGCAGCGCCTCTCCCGCCGCGACCCTCCGACCCGCGCGGGTCCGCCGCCGCTCCGCCCCGTCGGCCCGCCTCGGTCGGAGCCGTCGCCCGGCCTCCGGATCTCGGGTCGGCCGCGGGCGTCCCTCGTGGAGTCGCGCGGTCCACCTTCCCGGAGCGACCGCTCGCCTCCCTCGGGGACACCTCGCGGCTTCCGCGCCCGGCGGTCGCGGACGCCTCGCGCGGCGCCGCCCTTTCCGCGCCCGAGCCCCGGTTGAACGAGGTTTCCCCCTGGGGCTTCGCCCGGTCGTAGGGGGTCGCGACGAAGCGGTCGGCGCCCGCCATTCCCCGACCCGGGCTCTGGAGTCCCCTCGAGGCTCCGCCCACCGTCCGGCTTCCGCCGTCGTAGGGCGTGCGCACGCCGGAGGGGGACCCACCGCGGCCGGGCGACGTCCGGATTCCGCCGCCGGCGGGCATCCGCGAGCCGCCGGTGCCGCGACCCTGGACCCTTCCGGTGCTTCCGCGGTAGGCGCCCGATCGGCCCGGGCTCGTCGCCCGCGAGCCGGAAGAGGGACCTCCCGTGGAACGGCCGGAGCCCTGAGGAGCGCGGAAGGAACCTCCGGAGGCGCGGGGAGCGGAGCGCCCCCCTCCAGAGTACGAGCCCCGGGAGGAACCGCCGCGATACCCGCCGCCCCCGCCGCTGAAGCCTCGCGATCCGCCCGAGAACCCGCCTCCGGAGCTCCGCATTCCGCCGCCGCCCCGGCCGCCGGAAGAGCCTCCACCGCCACCGCGCCCGCCTCTTTGGGAGAGCGCGTCGGGGCTCGCCAGGACGAACGCGAGCAGCGCGAGGAACCAGAACTTCGTGAACGGGTTGCGAATCGCCATGGCGCAACCTCCTCCCGGCCCGGCCCCGGGGCTGGCAGGGGGAACTCTCGGTGTCGGCAGCCCGATTGTAGGCCCGGTCGGCGGATCCGGTAGCCCGGGGGGGGTCCGCGGATCCACGGACCCCCCTCCGGGGAAGTACGGATACCGGCCCGCGGCGGACCGCCGTAGTCGTGTCCCTCGTTCCCATGGCTGCGCTGCTCGGCTTCGGGGTCAGCCACCGGAATGCGCCGGTCGGCCTGCGCGAGCGGGTCGCATTCCCGCCCGCCGCGGCGCGCGAGGCGCTCGCGCGCCTGGCGCGAGGGGAGCTCCCCGCCTGCGCGGGTCTCGCCGAGGCCGCCCTCCTCTCGACGTGCAACCGGATGGAGGTCTACCTCGTCCCCCGGTCGGGAGAGGAGCCCGTGGAAGCGCTCGTCGCCTGCGCCCTCGAGTTCCTGAGGGCCGCGCGGGACGTCGAGCCGCGGGACCTCCGCCCCCACGCGGTGGCCCTGGCCGACCGCGAGGCGGTGGAGCATCTCTGCCGCGTCGCCTCCGGGCTCGAGTCGATGGTGCTCGGGGAGTTCCAGATCCTCGGCCAGGTGAGTGCCGCCTCCGACCTCGCCCGCGAGGCGGGGACCCTCGGGCCGCACCTCGAGGAGGCGTTCCGCGCCGCGATCCGGTCGGGCCGGCGCGCGCGGGCCGAGACGGAGATCGCCCGCCATCCCCAGAGCGTCCCCTCGGAGGCCGTGCGCCTGATCGAGGAGGCGCTGGGCCCCCTCGAGGGACGCCGCATCCTCGTCGTCGGCTCCGGGGAGGTCGCCCGCGCCGCCGGCCTCGTCCTGCGCAAGCGAGGGGCGAGGACGCTCCTCTTCGTGAGCCGGATCGAGGCCCACGCCCGCGACCTGGCGCTCTCCCTCGAGGCCGAGGTCCTCCCGTGGGAGCGCCTCCCGGAGGCGCTCGGGTGGGCGGAGGCGGCCCTCTTCTCGACGAGCGCGCCCGAGCCCGTCGTGACGGCCGAGCGGCTCGGGCGCTCGGGGATCGGACGGGAGGGACGTCCCCTCCTCCTCGTCGACCTCGGCGTTCCCCGCAACGTCGAGCCCGCCGCGGGCGCGCTCCCCGGCGTCCGGCTGATCGACATCGACCAGCTCCAGGGGTCCGTGGACCACCATCTCGCCGCCCGGCTCGACGAGGTCCCGCGCGTCGAGCGGATCCTCGCCGAGGAGATCGCGCGGTTCGAGGAGCGGCGGCGCGAGGGGGAGCTGCGCCCGTTCTTCGCCGACGTCCGCCGGAGGATCGACGCGATCCGCAGGCGGGAGCTCGATCGGGCGCTCGGCGACCTCGGCGATCTCCCCCCGCGGGCCCGCGAGCGGATCGCCCACTTCTCCGAGGCCCTCGTGCGCCACATCCTCCACGCCCCGACGAGGCGGCTGCGCGCCGAGGGGGACCGGGCGAGGAGCGCGCTCTACCTGCGCGTCGCCCGCGAGCTCCTCGAGCTCCCGGCGGGGGGGGACGCGTGATGGGGGGGGGACGGTGACGCGGACGGCAGGGCGGCTCCTGCGCGCCGGCACGCGCTCCTCGCGGCTGGCGCGCTGGCAGACCGCGCGGGTCGCGGGCCTCCTCCGGGAGAGGACCGGCCTCCTCTGCGAGGAGATCCCGGTCTCGACGGAAGGGGACCGGCGGCTCGACGTCCCGCTCCCCGAGATCGGCGGGAAGGGGGTCTTCACGGAAGCGCTCGAGGATGCGCTGCGCTCCGGCGAGATCGACTTCGCCGTGCATTCCCTCAAGGACCTGCCGATCGAGGATCCCCCGGGGATCGTCCTCGCCGCCGTCCTCGACCGGATCGACGCGAGGGACGTCCTGGTCGCGAGGGAGCCGCGCCTCCTATCGACCCTGCCGCGGGGAGCCCGGGTCGGGTCCTCGAGCGTGCGCCGGATGGCCCAGATCCGCGCCGCGCGCCGGGACGTCGATCTCGCGCCCCTGCGGGGGAACGTCGACACGCGGGTGAGGAAAGCCCTCGAGGGCGCCTACGACGCCATCGTGCTCGCCGCCGCGGGCCTGCTCCGTCTCGGGCTCGGGGCGGCGGTCCGGGAATACCTCCCCTTCGAGGTCATGCTCCCCGCGCCCGGGCAGGCGGCCCTCGCCGTGCAATGCCGGTCGGAGGACCGCGCGACGCGGGAGGCGCTCGACCTCCTCGACGATCCCCTCGCCCGCGCCGCGACGGCGGCGGAGCGCGGGTTCCTCGAAGCCCTGGGCGGCGGATGCTCGGCGCCGGTCGCGGCCCACGCGCGCCTCGCGGAGAGCGGGGAGGAGCTCGAGCTGACCGGCCTCGTCCTCTCGCCGGACGGGACGCGGAGGGTCCGCGTCCAGGGACGCGCGCCGCTCGCGCAGTCCCGCGCGCTCGCCGCGAGCCTCGCGAAGGAGGCCCTCGCGCGAGGGGCGCGGGAGTGTCTCTCGTGAACGGACTGGAAGGTCGCCGCGTCCTCGTCACGCGACCGAGGGCGCAGGCTCCCTCCCTCCTCGCCCTCCTCGAGGAGCGGGGCGCGGTGGGGATCCTCTTCCCGACCGTCGCGATCGCTCCGGTCCAGGACCTCTCGGCGCTCGACGCCTCGATCGCGCGGCTCGCCGGGTTCGACTGGCTCGCCTTCACGAGCGCGAGCGGGGTCGCGGTCTTCTTCGATCGCCTGGCGGCGGCGGGCACGGGGCTCCCGGCGTGCCTCCGGATCGCCGCCGTCGGCCCGGCGACGGAAAGGGCCCTCGCGGAGAGGGGGGCACGGGTCGACCTCGTCCCGAGGGAGTTCCGCGGGGAGAGGCTCGCCGAGGAGATCCCCGACGTCGGGGGGAAGAGGGTTCTCTTCCCGCGCGCCGCGATCGCGCGCGAGGCGCTCGCCGGGGGGCTGCGCCGCCGCGGCGCCTTCGTCGAGGATCCGGCCGTCTACGACACGCTCCCGGCCGACCCAGACCCGCGAGGCCTCCGCGAGCTGGAGCGGGGGATCGACGCGGCGACCTTCACGAGCGCCTCGACGGCGCGGAACTTCGTCCTCCTCCTCGGAGAGCGGGCGGCGCCCCTCCTCGAGGGGGCGCTCGTCGCCTGCATCGGGCCGACGACGGCCGCGGAGGCGCGGAGCCTCGGCATTCCCGTCCACGTGGCGCCGGACACGCACACGGTCGAAGGACTCGTCGCCGCGCTCGTTGAGGCGTTCGAGTCGAGGCCGGCGGGGAGGAACCCGCGGTGAACCGGCGGCCGAGACGCCTGCGCTTCAGCCCGGCGATCCGCCGTCTCGTGCGCGAGACCCGGGTCGAGGCCGATCGCCTGATCTACCCCCTCTTCGTCACGGACGCCTCGGACGAACCGCGGCCGGTCGCGTCGATGCCTGGCGTGTGCCAGTGGCCGGTCGAGCGAATCGCGGCCGAGGCGGAGGCCGCCGCGGAGCTCCGGATCCCGGCCCTCCTCCTCTTCGGCATCCCCGCGACGAAGGATCCGATGGGGAGCGGGGGGTTCGCCGAGCGCGGGGTCGTCCAGCGCGCGGTGCGCGAGATCAAGCGCGCGGTCCCCGACCTGCTGGTGTTCACGGACGTGTGCCTGTGCGAGTACACGGACCACGGCCACTGCGGGCTGCTCGCCGGATCCACGCCCGACCTCCGGCGGCCGGGGCTCCCGGAGGGGTACCTCCTGAACGACGAGAGCGTCGAGGTCCTCGGCCGCGTCGCCGTCTCCCAGGCCGAGGCGGGCGCGGACGGCCTCGCCCCCTCGGCGATGCTCGACGGGATGGTGGCGGGGATCCGCTCGGCGCTCGACTCCCGCGGGTTCGGGCATCTGCCGGTCCTCTCCTACTCCGCGAAGTTCGCCTCGGGCTTCTACGGCCCCTTCCGGGAGGCGGCGCAGGGCGCCCCGAGGAAGGGGGACCGGAGCACGCACCAGATGGATCCGGCCAACGCCCGGGAGGCGCTGAAGGAGAGCGCGCTCGACGTCGAGGAGGGGGCCGACGCCCTCATGGTGAAGCCCGCGCTCGCCTACCTCGACGTGATCGCGGCGACGCGCGCGCGCTTCCCCGACCTGCCGCTCGCCGCCTACAACGTGAGCGGGGAGTACGCGATGGTGAAGGCCGCCGCCGAGCGCGGCTGGCTCGAGGAGCGGCGCGCGGTCCTCGAGATCCTCACCGCCATCCGCCGGGCCGGCGCGGACCTGGTGATCACCTACCACGCCAAGGACGCCGCGCGCTGGCTCGCCGAGGAGCGGAGGTAGAGGAATGCCCGAGCCCACCCCCCAGACGATCAACCACTTCTCCCTCTTCTCGTTCGACGCCTCCTACTGGAAGCTCCCGAGGGAGGAGCGCCGCCGGGTCCGCGGGGAGTGGCTGCGGCGGTTGCGGGAGGTCGGGACCGCGCTCCACCTCTACCAGGTCTTCCCGACGGAGCCGGGGGTCGACCTCCTGTTGTGGGTCGCCCGGCCGGCGGAATCCCCCAACGTCGCGAGCGAGTTCTTCACCGGCTACGCCGCCGCCTGCGCGGAAATCCGTCCGTACGCGCGGATGCGCGACGGGCTCTGGGGGTTCACGCGCCCCTCGCAGTACACGAAGACGCGCTCGACGCAGGAGGCCGACCCGTTCGCGTCCGAGCGCAAGCCCTACCTCGTCGTCTACCCCTTCGTGAAGACGCACGAGTGGTACCAGAAGAGCCGGGAGGAGCGGGGGGGGATGATGATGGACCACATCCAGATCGGGAAGAAATACCCCGAGATCCTCCAACTCCTCCTCTACTCGACGGGCCTCCAGGACCAGGAATTCGTCGTCGTCTACGAGATCGACGACCTCCTGCGGTTCGTCGACCTCGTGACGGACCTCCGCAGCGCGATCGGTCGTCCCTTCACGCAGCGGGACTACCCCCTCCACACGGCGGTCCACCAGGCGGACGAGGAGGCGCTCGACGCGTGGTTGTGACCGCTCCGGTCGCGCAGGCCCGGCTGCTGCGCGCCGCCCGGGGCGAGCGCGTCGACCGGACGCCGGTCTGGTTCATGCGCCAGGCGGGCCGCTACCTGCCGGAGTACCGGGCGATCCGGGAGAGGCACTCCCTCCTCGAGATCTGCGAGCGCCCGGCGCTCGCCGCCGAGGTGACCCTCCAGCCCGTCCGCCGGCTCGGAGTCGACGGGGCGATCCTCTTCGCCGACATCCTCCTCCCGCTCGTCCCGATGGGGCTGCGCCTCGAGTTCGCGAAGGGGGAGGGGCCCGTGATCCACAACCCGGTCCGGACCGAGGAGGGCGTCGGGAGGCTCGTCGCCGTCGACGTCCGGGACGCGCTCGGCCCCGTCCTCGAGACGGTCCGGCTCGTCCGGCGTGACCTCGACCCCGCGATCCCGCTCCTCGGCTTCGCCGGGGCCCCCTTCACGCTCGCCTGCTACGCCGTCGAGGGAGGCGGCTCGCGGGACTTCCTCGAGACCAAGCGCCTCATGCTCGGGGCCCCGAGGGTCTTCGACGCCCTCCTCGCGCGCTTCGCGACGGTCGTGGGGGACTACCTCGCCGGACAGGTCGAGGCGGGGGCGGACGCGGTCCAGGTCTTCGACACCTGGGCCGGGGTCCTGAGCCCGGCGGACTACCGCCGCCACGTCCTCCCCCACTCCCGCCGGCTCTTCGAGCGCCTCTCGACCCTCGGCGTCCCCAGGATCCACTTCGGCGTCGGGACCACGACGCTCCTCGAGGCGATGCGCGAGGCGGGCGGGGAGGTGATCGGCCTCGACTGGAGGATTCCCCTCGACGAGGGGTGGGCCCGCGTCGGCGCCGACCGCGCGGTGCAGGGGAACCTCGATCCCGCCGCCCTGTTCGCTCCGCTTCCGGAGCTGAAGGCCCGTGTCCGCGACGTGCTCGGACGGGCGGGGGGCCGGCCGGGGCACATCTTCAACCTCGGCCACGGCATCCTCCCGGGCACCCCCGTCGAGAACGTCCGTGCCGTCGTCGACCTCGTCCACGACCTCTCGGGCTGAAGCGTGGAGGAACCTCTCGGACTCCTCGTGATGGCCTACGGCGGGCCCGACTCCCTCGAGGAGGTCGAGCCCTACCTCCTCGACGTGCGGGGCCACCGCCCGACCCCTCCGCAGATCGTCGAGGAGGTCCGGGCGCGCTACGCCGGCGTCGGGGGGAGGTCCCCGATCCGCGAGCGGACGGAGGCGCAGGCCCGCGCGCTGGAAGGCGCCCTCCACCGCGACGGGGGCCGCTTCGTCGCCGCCGTCGGGATGCGGCACTGGAAGCCCACGATCCGCCAGGCGCTCGAGGGGCTCGTCGCCGCCGGCGTGCGGCGCGCCGTCGGCCTCGTCCTCGCGCCCCACTACTCCCGGATGAGCGTCGAGCTCTACTTCGAGAAGATGGAGGAGGCCCGCGCCCCGATCGAGGTCGCCCCGATCCGCGAGTGGCACCGGCTCCCCGGCTTCGTGGAGGCGATCGCCGAGCGGATCCGGTCCGCGCTCGAGCGTTTCCCCCCGGAGAGGCGGAGGGACGTCCCCGTCCTCTTCACGGCGCACTCCCTCCCGGAGCGCATCCTCGAGTGGGACGACCCCTACCCGGCGCAGCTCCGCTCGAGCGTCGAGGCGATCCTCGAGCGCCTGGACCCTCGCCCGCACGCCTTCGCCTACCAGTCGATGGGGAAGAGGCCCGAGCCCTGGCTCGGTCCGGAGGTGGGGGAGGTTCTCGATGGGCTCGCGCGCCAGGGGCACCGGGACGTCCTCGTCGCGCCGATCGGGTTCACCTCCGAGCACCTCGAGGTCCTCTACGACGTCGACGTCGAGCTGCGCCGGCGGGCGGCCTCGCTCGGGGTCCGGCTCGAGCGGATCGAGATGGCGAACGAGCACCCCGCGATGATCGAGGGGCTCGCCGGCCTCGTGCGTTCAACGGCGGAGGCGAGGGGATGGCGGTGAGGGTCCCCGTCGCGATCGTCGGGGGGGGGATCACCGGCCTCGCCGCCGCGCAGCGCCTCGCCGAGCGCGGCCTCCCCTTCCTCCTCCTCGAGGCGCAAGGGCGGCTCGGGGGGAAGATCCGCACGGAAATGGTCGACGGGTTCGTCCTCGAGGGGGGACCCGACTGCTTCCTCTCGACGAAGCCCGCCGGGCCCGCCCTGTGCCGCGCCCTCGGGATCGAGGGTCGCCTCCAGGGGACCGACCCCGCGTTCGCCCGAGCGTTCGTCAAGCGGCGCGGCCGGCTCCACGAATTGCCCGATGGGATGTCGGGCCTCGTCCCCTCGCGGGTCCTGCCGCTCCTCGCGACCCCTCTCCTCTCCCCGCTCGGCCGGCTGCGCGCCGCCCTCGAACCGCTCGTCCCCGCCCGCCGCAACGAGGGGGACGAGACGATCGCCTCCTTCGCGTCCCGGCGCCTGGGAAGGGAGTCCTACGAGTGGCTCGTCGAGCCGCTCCTGAGCGGGATCTACGCCGGAGACGGCCGCGAGCTGAGCCTCGAGGCGACCTTCCCGCAACTGGCGGCGATGGAGCGGGAGCACGGAAGCCTGCTGCGGGCGATGGTGACCCGGCGTCGGTCCGGGGGCGGGACCGTCCGCTCCCCCTTCGTCACGCCGCGCGGCGGCCTCGGGGAGATCGTCGAGGCGATCGCCTCGCGCCTGCCCCGGGAGAGCCTCCGGCTCGGCGCGGCGGTCGAGGCGGTCGAAGGGGGAGGGGGGGAGTTCCTCCTGCGGCTCGCGGGGGGTGAAACCGTGTCGACCGAGACGGTCCTCCTGACAGTTCCCGCCTTCGCCTGCGCGAAGGTCCTGGCCCCTTTCGACGCCGAATTGGCCCGAGTCCTCTCGGAGATCCCCTTCGTCTCGACGGCGACCGTCTCGCTCGCCTTCCCCGCTTCCGTCGTCCCCCGCCGCCTCGACGGCTACGGCTACGTCTCCCCGCGCGCGGAAGGGGGACCTCTCGTCGCCTGCACCTGGACCTCGAACAAGTTCCCCGGGCGCGTCCCCGCCGCCCACGTCCTCGTCCGTCTCTTCTTCGGCCGGGCGGGGATGGACGAGGTCGTGGGTCGGGAGGACGAGGAGCTGCTCGGCCTCGCCAGGCGCGAGCTCGAGACCCTCTTCGGGATCTCCGCCCCCCCTTCCCTCGCCCGGGTCTTCCGGTGGCCGAGGGGGATGCCCCAGTACACGGTCGGCCATCGCGAGCGGCTGGTCCGGATCGACCGACTCCTCGAGCGGCATCCCGGACTCCACCTCGCGGGATGCTCCTACCGGGGGGTCGGGATCCCCGACTGCATCGCCTCGGGGTGGAGGGCGGCGGACGCCCTCGCGCGGACGGCGCACGCCGTCGCCTGAATCCGATGGAGCGATCGCGGGCCCTGTTCGACGAGGCGCTCTCCCTCCTCCCCGGCGGCGTCGACTCCCCGGTGCGCGCCTTCAAGGCGGTGGGGGGGGACCCGCTCTTCATCGCCCGGGGGGAGGGGGCCTGGATCGAGGACGTCGACGGGGGCCGCTACGTCGACTTCTCCCTTTCCTGGGGTCCCCTGATCCTCGGCCACGCGCACCTCGCCGTCGTCGCGGCGCTCCGGGAGGCCGTCGGGAACGGGACGAGCTTCGGCGCGCCGAGCCCCCTCGAGGTCGATCTCGCGAGGCGGATCCGGCGGTCCTTCCCCTCCCTCGAGCTCCTGCGCTTCGTCAACTCCGGGACCGAGGCGACGATGAGCGCGGTCCGCGTCGCCCGCGCCTTCACCGGCCGCACGAAGGTGGTCAAGTTCGAGGGGTGCTACCACGGCCACGCCGACCTCTTCCTGGTCAAGGCGGGCTCCGGCGTCGCGACCCTCGGGCTCCCCGACTCGCCGGGGGTGCCCTCCTCGACCGCCGCCGACACCCTCGTCGCCCCGTTCAACGACCTCCGCGCCGTCGAGCGCCTCTTCGAGGCGAACCCTCGCTCGATCGCCGCCGTCGTCGTCGAGCCCGTCGCGGGGAACATGGGGGTCGTCCCCCCCGCCAAGGGGTTCCTCGAGGGTCTGCGTTCCCTGACGCACTCCTCGTGCGCGCTCCTCCTCTTCGACGAGGTGATGACCGGCTTCCGGGTCCACCCGGGGGGCGCCCAGGGGCTCACGGGGGTCGTGCCCGACCTCACGACGCTCGGCAAGGTGATCGGAGGCGGACTCCCCGTCGGCGCCTACGGGGGGCGGCGGGAGATCATGGAGCTCGTCGCCCCCTCGGGACCCGTCTACCAGGCCGGCACGCTCTCGGGGAATCCCCTCGCGATGACGGCGGGGATCGCGACTCTGGAGGAGCTGGGGAAGCCCGGAGTCTGGGAAGGGATCGCGCGTGCGACCGCGGACCTCGCCGAGAGGCTCTCCGCGGCGGCGCGCGCGGCGCGGGTGCCCCTCCAGGTCCAGCGCGCCGGGACGATGCTGACCGCCTTCTTCTCGGATGCGCCGGTCACGGACTGGGCGAGCGCGAAGCGCTCCGACAGGGCGCGGTTCGGGGGGTTCTTCCGCGGCCTCCTCGGGCGGGGGGTCTACTGGGTCCCCTCCCAGTTCGAGGCGGCGTTCCTCTCCACGGCGCACGGTCCCCGCGAGCTCGACCGGGCCGAAGCGGCCGTCCGGGGAGCCCTCGCGGCCCTCTGAGGCGCCCCCCGGCCCGTCGCGGCTTCGCGGATTCCCCCGTCTTTCTGTTATCGTTCGCTCCCTGATGACGCTGTGAAGATCGGTGCACGCGAGGACCTGACAGCGGCGGCGCAAGCGTTCTTCGAGGCTGCGCCCTGGACGCACCTCGCCGACGCGGACCTCTTCGGCGTGCGCGACGAGGAGACGGGGACCACCGCCTGCGCGAGCGTCCTCGGGGCGGCGGGGGCGGAGTACGGCTTCTCGCTCTGCTTCGGACCCCAGGCGTTCTCGATCCTGGAGCGCGTGCAGGGGAAGGGCCCCCACTCCGACGAGCTGCTCTACGAGGCGGACGTCCTCACCCTCTGCGCGCAGCGGCCGGGGGAGAAGGCGGTCCCCGCCGAGATGCGGCTCGGGACATTCGGACCGGCCCGGCTCTGGGCCTTCCGCAAGCCGCGCGGGGAGAGGATGCGGGCACCGGCGGAGGCCGAGGCGCGGCTCCTCGCCAGGGTCCTCCTCGCGCTGGCGCGGGAAGTCGCGAAGGGCCGGCTCCCTGTCCCCCGGCCTCCGGGCGGCAGCCGGGAGATCCCCTTCCTCGTCCTCTCGGGGAAGGGGAGCCGCGCGAAGGCGGCCTGGGCGCGCGCGGAACCTCCCCGGGCCCGACCCGCTCCCTCCGCGCGCCTCTTCGTCCCCCACGCCCTCCGCAAGGCGATCGCCGCGCGCCCCCTCGTCTCCCCCTGGATCGTCTCCCTGATCTCGGCGCCGGTCTCGGTGGGGGAAGCTCAGGTTCGCATGTTCGTCGTCTTCGAGCCGCGGGAGGGACGGATCCTCCACGCGGAGCCCCTCCTCGGGCCCCAGGCGGTCGAGGAGGCGGGGCGCGCGCTCCTCACCGCGCTCGCGGGGACCGGGTCGATGGGTCCCTACCCCGGCCGCCCGATCGAGATCTCGACCGACTCGGCCTCCCTCGCCGAGAACGTCGGGGGCGCGCTCGCCCTCCTCGGCATCCGCGTGCGCCACCGCGCCTGGGTCGCGGAGGTCGAGGAAGTGCGCCGGAGCCTCGACGCGTTCCTGGAGAAGGGGACGACGCCCGGGGACGCGCGGCTCCCCGGCCCCGGATCGGCCGGGGGCCGCTCGTAGGGTCCCCCCTCCCCGGTTCCCGGGGGCCGGGTGTAGGATGGCCTCGCGCACGATTCCGGAGGTCTCGATGCGGCTCGAGGACCCGATCCACTGCGTCTTGGAGCGGAAGGGGAGGGACGTCTGGGGGATCTCCCCCGGAGCGACCGTCTTCGAGGCGATCGAGGTGATGTCCGACCGGCACGTCGGCGCCCTCGTCGTCCTCGAGGGGAGGAACCTCGTCG
>JAKEFM010000260.1 GCA_022616055.1 Planctomycetota bacterium | reverse complement strand
TGGATCGAGGGCTCGATGTGGCCGTTGGCGAGGGCGAGGTCGAGGCGCCCGTCGAGGTCGGCGTCGAAGAAGAGGAGGCCGAAGGTGAGGCAGAGGAGGGTGGGCTGGGCGAGCCGGGCCGGGCCCGCGTCGTCGACGAAGGCGAGGTCGCGCTCCTCGCGGTAGAGGGAGAGCCCCTCCCGGGAGAAGTTCCCGATCGCGAGGTAGCAGGACTCCCCTCCCTCGAGGCGCGCGAGGTCGATCCCCATGCCGGCCCGCGCGCGGCCCGTCGGGTCGTAGGCGATCCCGGCGGAGAGGCCGACGTCGCGGAAGCGCCCCTTCTCGTTCACGTAGAGGAAGTTGGGCTGCGTGTCGTTCGCGACGGCGAGGTCTGGCCAGCCGTCGTCGTTGACGTCCCCGACGGCGACGCCGAGGGCCTTCGCCGCGGGGTTGAGGACGCCCGCCTGCTCCGTCGCGTCCTCGAATCTCCCTCCCCCGAGCCCGCGGTAGAGGCGACAGGAGTTGCCGTCGTACTGCGCCGGCCGCGCGAAGGACTTCGTCGTCCCGTCCATGGTGGACCAGATGTCGGTCCCCTCGGACCACCGGACGTAGGAGCAGACGAAGAGGTCGAGGTTGGAGTCCCGATCGAAGTCGAGGAAGGCGGCCGAGGTGCTCCAGAGGGGGTGCTCGCCCCCCTCCTTGTCCTTCCAGCGGGGGGTGAGGATCCCCGCGGACTTCGCGCACTCGACGAACTTCCCCCCCTCGTTCCGGAAGAGGAGGATGTCGCCGACGGCGGTCACGACGAGGTCGGGGTCGCCGTCCCCGTCGGCGTCGGCCGACGCCGCCCCCATGCCGTAGCACTCGACGGCGAGGCCCGACGCCTCGGTGGCGTCGGCGAACTTGAAGTCGCCGAGGTTGCGGTAGAGGCGCTGCGTCGGCCTGCGGGTGGCGGGGGAGGGATAGTCCGCCTCGTGCCCCGGCCAGCGCATCGAGTTCGTGAAGAAGAGGTCGAGCCGGCCGTCGGAATCGAAGTCGAGGAGGACGACGCCGGGCCCCATCGTCTCGGGGAGGAACTTCTTCCCGAAGGAGCCGTTCTCGTGGACGAAGTCGACGCCCGAGGCGGCGGTGACGTCGGCGAAGGCGACGGGGGGAGGGGGCGGCTCCGGCTGGACCGTCGGGGGGACGTAGGTCGCGGGGCCGGGCTTGGGCTTGGGCGGGGGGGGCTTCTCGCTGCAGCCGGAGAGGAGCGCGAGCGCCGCGGCGGGCGGCGCGAGGAGGGATCTCATGAGTGGACGTGGATCGGGAGGGAGTCGAAGTTGACGTCGGGGTTCCGCAGACGGAACTCGTTCGTGCGCGCGTCCGCCTCCTCGTCGATCTGGTACTTGAGGAAGGCCTTCTCCGCTTCCTTCGCCTCGGCCTCACGGCCGAGGCTCTTGTAGCAGCGCATCCGGTGGTCGTGGGCCTCGCGGTGCTCCGGGTCGATCTCGAGGACCTTGAGGAGGGGGGTGAGCGCCTCGGCGAACTTTCGGTCGCGGAAGTAGGTCTGGCCGAGACCGAACCAGGCGCCCCGGTCCTCCGGGAAGAACTCGAGGACCCGCTGGTAGGCCTTCGCCGCGTCCTCGTAGCGCCCTTCCTTGAAGAGAGCCTGCGCCCAGAACCACGCCGTCTGCGCGTCTCCGGGGGCGATCTCCTCGCACTTCTTCAGCATCGCGTACCCCTCGGCGAGGTTCCCCTCCTGGATCCAGACGCGCGCCTGGTTGCGCCAGCCGTCGATCCGCGAGGGGTCCATCGCGGCGACCGCGCCGAAGGCCTGGAGGGCCCCCTTCGTGTCCCCCTGGACGAGGAGCCCGATCCCGTGGTCGTTGAACCGCATCCAGTCCTCGGGCTTCGCGTCCTTCGAGGTGGCCGCCTGGAGGGGCGTCGCGGGGGGAGCGGCTCCCTCGAGGGAACGGGGCTCGACCGGAAGCACGACGGAGTACTCGGCGATCGTCGTCACGGGGAGGTCGGGGACCTCCTTCCCCTCGTAGACGAACTCGGTGAACCGGCGCTCGAACTTCCTCCAGCGCAGCGCGGCCAAGATCGTGAGGGAGCGGCCCGCGAGGTCGGGTGGGACGGTGAAGGCGTAGCGGGCGACGTCGGCGGTCCCCGGCCCGATGACGCGGGAGAAGACGAGCGCCCGGAAGTTCTGGGGATCGCGGCGGAAGATCCTCTCGGACTTCCCGTTCACGAAGATCGCCCCGTAGGTGTGGGCCTTCGGGTCGAGGTGGCGGTCCTCCCGGATCGCGCCCGAGCGGTACACCTCGCGTCCCGACTCGTCCGTCACCCGGAAGTCGATCCACCCCTCGTTCGAGTCGTTCGTCCCGCCGGG
>JAKEFM010000259.1 GCA_022616055.1 Planctomycetota bacterium | reverse complement strand
GCCACTGCCGCCGCTCGTCGCTCCCCAACACCACACGCGCGAGGACCTCGGCCCAGAAGCCGTCGAGCGACGTGAAGAGCCCCTCCGGGAAGGCCGCCGCGTCGATCTGGCAGCCGCGGTAGTCCTCCAGGTTGAAGACGCCTCCCGTCTCGAGCGGCCACGGATCCCCCACCTCGGCGTCGACCGGGGAGAGCAGCAGCCGCGCGAAGGGGCGCGGGAGGTCGAAGCGCCGATCCCACCATCCCTCGAGACGGGCGCGCAGCGTCCCGTCGGCGGCGACGACGTCGAGGTCGGAGCGGACCTGCCCTTCGCCTTCGAGCGCGATCCGCGCGCGGCACGAGAAGGTCTCTCCCTCCTTCGCGCGATCGCCGAACAGGTCGAGACGCTCGAGGCGAAAGGGAAAGACCACATAGCCGCGATCGAGGTGCTCGGCCGTCCAGAACCCGACGACCTGCCCCGGCAGATCCAGCAGGACCGGATCGGCGACGTAGTGGGGCTGCCTCCGGTCGGCGAAGTGATCGGAGGCCGCGGGGACCCGCAGCGTGGCCTCGGCCCCGTCCTCGCCCCAGCGGTCCATCGAGACGACGCCCTGGAAGGCCGCCCCGTGGAACATGCCCTCCCGGTAGAGGCGCTCGCTCTCCCACCGCGACGGCCTCGCCGCGCGGAGATCGAAGGGCCCGGCCTCCGGAGGGACGGCCGCGGAGCGGCCCAGGACGATCACGGCCTCGGCGAGGAGAGCGCCCTGGGCCTCGCCGTCTCCCTCGGGAGCCGCGTGCAGGCGGACCTCGACGGTCTCCTCGCCCGCGCCGGGCCTCCTCCGGGCCACGGCGAGCATGCGGATCTCCCCCTCCGGGAGCGTGAGCCAGCGGTGGCCGCGCACCTCGCGCATGCCGGTCACGACCCGCCCCGGCGCGAGCGCGCAGGCGGCCTCGGCCAGGATCTCCATCGTCATCGTCAGCGGCACGATCGGAAGGCCGCTCAATCCACGATCCGCGAGCGAGACGTCGCGGCCGAGGCAGTGGTCCTTGAGGAAGCGGGCCTCGTCGAGACGAAGGACGATCGGCGTCGCGATCTCCTCGCCGGCCCTCCGGACGATCACCTCGCGGATGAACGGAAGGGCCCCCGGTGCGGGAGCGCCCGCGGCGGCGCCGGCCGCGATCGAAGTGGCCGGGGAGGCCTCCCCGATCCGGCCCGATGAAGCCTCGTGAGTCCGACCGGGCATCCGCTCCCGCCGCGCCGTTCCGCCGGATGAAGGGAGATTGCCCGAGGGCGATCGCCTCGGGTCGTCCGAAGCGCCCCCGCCCGGGGGGAGGCTCGACGACGGCGACCGTGACGGGCTCGCCCGGCGCCCCGCGTGCGCCTCGCCTCCGGGTGCGGCGACGCGGGACGGGGCCGATCGCGACAGGCCATCCGGCGTCACGGGCGATGCGGGCGGGGCGGCGCCCTGCTTCTCCGCGACGAAGTCCAGGATCCGCCGGAGCGTCTTGCGCCCCGAGAGGCGATCCATGTCGCCCGCCTCCACGAGCCCCGTCTCCTTCTGGAAGGAGCCGAGGATC
>JAKEFM010000258.1 GCA_022616055.1 Planctomycetota bacterium | reverse complement strand
GGAACGGCAGACGCGCGGGACTTAGGATCCCGTGGGGAAACCCGTGCAGGTTCGAGTCCTGCCTCTCGCACCGCCTCCCGCTTGACCCTCCGGCGGGGAGCCCTACCATCCCTCCTGTCCCGGACGTACTTCGGGAAGTTGCAGGACCGGCACGAGCAGTTGAAGAGCCAAGGTTGTCTCCGGACGTAAAACTCCACTCCTCCATTCTTCCCCTTTTCCCTGGGGTTTCCTTGGCTCCCTTTTCCGCGGCGGCGCCGGACGGGTCGGGAATCTCCCCCGAGGAACGCTACTCGCGCCAGATCCGCTTCGCCCCCGTCGGGCCCGCAGGACAGGAGCGGCTCGGCCGGGCGAGCGCGGTGCTCGTCGGATGCGGGGCCCTCGGCGCGAGCCTCGCCGACCTCCTCGTGCGGGCGGGCATCGGCAGGCTCCGGATCGTCGACCGCGACTTCGTCGAGGCCTCGAACCTCCAGCGCCAGACCCTCTTCTCGGAGGCCGACGCGAGGGACGCTCTCCCCAAGGCAGAGGCGGCGCGCCGCAGGCTCTCGGCCGTCAACTCCGCCGTCCCCGTCGAGGCGGCCGTGGCCGACGTCCACCCGGGCAACGCCGAAGAGCTTCTCGGCGGCGCGGACCTGCTGCTCGACGGGACCGACAACTTCTCGACCCGGTATCTCCTCAACGACTTCGCCGTCGAGCGCGGGATCCCGTGGGTCTACGGCGGGGCGGTGGGCGCCTCCGGCCTCGTGCTCGCGGTGATGCCGGGGCTCGGGGCGTGCCTGCGATGCCTCTTCCCCGAGCCCCCTCCGGAGGGGGCGAGCCCGACGTGCGACACGGCCGGGATCCTGGCGCCCGCGGCGACTCTCGTCGCCTCCCTCCAGGCGGCGGCGGCGCTCCAGATCCTCACCGGAAACGGCCCGGCCGCCTGCCGCGACCTGCGCCAGGTCGACGTCTGGGAGGGAACGATCCGGTCGATCCGCGTCGAGCGGCGCGAGGACTGCCCCGCGTGCGGGGAGCGCCGCTTCGAGTACCTGCGCGGCGAGCGCGGATCCGCGGTCGCGACGCTCTGCGGCCGGGACGCGATCCAGCTCAGCCCCGCGGCGCAGCGCGAGCTCGACCTCGAGGCGCTCGAGAGGCGCCTCCGTCCGGCCGCCGCGATCGTGAGCCGGAACG
>JAKEFM010000029.1 GCA_022616055.1 Planctomycetota bacterium | reverse complement strand
GCCCATGGCGGCGATCCAGACCGTGCTCGGTATCGGCACCCACCTCAGGGGCCCGACCTACAAGGAGTTGGCGACTCCTGAGCTGAGTGGATAAGCATCTTAAGGATTGGCTGGCCTCTTCGCCCGTCCGGGGTAGTATCCCCCTGGCAGCATCTGGTCGAGGCGTCAACCGAATAGGGCGGGCGGGGATCAGGCTCCTCGCACCAAGGCCAGACCCTTGCGCATCCGCCACCCGAAGTTGCTTTTCGGCGCCGTTCCGCTCCTCCTCCTCGGCCTCGCCTACGGGGTCAAGGAGGCGCGGAGCAACCTCGTCTGGAACAATTTCGGGGTCGTGGAGGCCGGGCGGATCTACCGCTCGGGCAAGCTCCGCACCCCGCACCTCCAGGAGGTCCTCGCGACCTACGGGATCCGGACCGTCGTCCACCTCGCCCACCACGCCGACGACCTCGCGGACCGCGAGGAGGAGGCCCTCGTCACCGGGAAGGGGCTGCGCTACGTCAAGCGCCGCTGGGCGGGCAACGGCGTCGTCCCTCCCGAGCGGCTGCGGTGGGTGGCCGACATCCTGTCCGACCCGGCGAACCATCCCGTCCTCATCCACTGCGTCAGCGGGAAGTACCGATCGGGAGTCGCGGTCGCCTCGTATCGCATCCTCGAGGCGGGCTGGCCGGTCGAGCGCGCGCGGGAGGAGATGGAGCGGTTCGGGTACGAACGCGGCGAGAGCCAGGAGCTCGAGCGGAGGATCGAGGAGCTCGCGAGGTCCCGCCCGCCGGCGCCCGAACCGACGCGCCCGTAGGGGAGGCCTAGCGGCCGCCCGCCCTCCCCTCTCCCGCGAACCTCCACGACGGCTTCCAGTCCCGCGGGAAGGCGCTCCCGGCGAGTCGCGCGCGGACGCACTCGACCGGCATCGGGCCCCCCCGCAGGATCGCGTCGTGGAAGGCGCGGTCCGTCATCCGCCCCGACTCGACGAGGTCGCGGCGCAGCGCCCGGAACTGGAGCCCGCCGATCATGTAGGCGACCTGGTAGAGGGGGCCGTACCCGCCCTGGAAGGACCGGCGCACCTCGGCGGTGGCGTTCGCCCGCTCGTGCCCGACGCGCTCGACGAGGAGGTCGATCGACGCCTGGGGCGACATCGTCCCGAGGTGGAAGCCGAGCGAGAAGAGGATCCGCGCGCAGCGGTGCATCCGCCAGAAGAGCATCCCGACGCGGTCCTCGGGACTCCTCGGGAATCCGAGGTCCCACAGGAGGATCTCCCAGTAGAGCGCCCACCCCTCGGTCCAGAACGGGGTCGAGAAGGCGCGGCGGTGGGGGTTCCAGCGCTCGTTCATGAACCCCTGGAGGTGGTGGCCCGGGATCAGCTCGTGGTGCACGGTCGCGCGCGCGAAGTGGATGTTGTTCCCGCGCAGGCTCATGCGCTTGTCCTCGTGCGCCATCCCGTCGGTCGGGAACGCGACCCGGATCGTCTCCCCGCCGAGGAAGAAGGGGCTCTCCTTCTGCCGCTCGGGGGAGAGCATCTCCATCCGCCAGATCTCGCGCGCGAGGTCGGGGACGGTGACGAGGCTGCGGCTCTCGACGAACGCGATCGCCTCCCGCGCCAGCTCCGCCACGAGTTCGTCCTGCTTTCCGGGCTCGACATGCTTCCCCTTCACCCGCTCGAGGGCCGCCCCCCAGTCCTCGCCGAGCCCCATCTCGCGCGCGGCCTTCTTCATCTCCGCCTCGCACCAGGCGAACTCCCGCTCCGCGATCGCGACCAGCTCCTCCGGGGAGTAGGCGATCGCCTCCCTCGCGAGGTCCTCGAGGATCGCCTCCCGCCCGATCGGGTCCCCGACGATCGGCTCCTCCTCCCCGTCCCGGACCCCGACGATCCTCTCGCGCAGGACCTTCCCGTAGGCCTCGAGCGCCCCGTCGGCCTTCTTCCAGGGGGCGCCCGTCCACCAGGTGAACGCGGGGTCGTACCCGGCCCGGAACCGGTACCAGGACTCGAGCGTGCGGCGCAGCTCCTCGAGGGACTTCCCCGCTCGGAAGGCGAGGGTCTTGCTCGCCCGGATCGCCTCCGGCGGCGGCCTCTCGGCGGCTCCCGCCTCGACGGCCTTCCGCGTCTTCTCGACCTCCGCGGCGAGGCGATCGAGGGTGGTGGCGCACGCCTCCGGCGGCGCCGGCTCCATCCTCCGCCGCGCCTCTTCGAGTTCCTCGATCGCGGTCGCGAAGGGGAGGAGCGGGGCCGCCTCCGCCTCCCGCTTCTCCTCGCGCGCGAGGAGGGCGAGCGCGTGGAAGAGGCGCAGCCGGAGGCACTGCCAGTCGAGGCGCCCCTCGAGGCTCATCGCCTCGTAGTCGAGGGCGTCCACCCTTGCGAGCCACTCCTCGTGGAACTTCCGCATCCGGCGCCGCCTCTCCGTGGATCCCTCGAGCGGATAGCGGCGCTGGAGCGCCTCGCGGTCGTCGACCCAGCGATCGACGGTGTCGCGCATCTCGCTCGCGCTCGCCCGGATCGGCCGGCGCGGGTCGGGGGCCTCGGGCCCCGGCTGCTGGCCGAGCGCGACCGCGACGGGGATCGAGGCGAGGAGAACGAGGATGACTCGGTTCATTCGGGCTCCCCGAACCCCGGCCGGCATGGAGGCGATTGTAGTGCGAGCCGCCGCGGGATCGGATCGGGGCCGGCGCGGCTCCTTCAGGTCGGGTAAGGCGCCCCGGGCAGGGGGTCGTCGGCCTCGACGGCGATCGCGAAAGCCCGCGCGGCGCTAGCCCCGGAAGAAGCGCTCACGCCCGAGGTCCCAGCGGTTCCTCCCCCTCGCCTCGGCCCGCTCGAGGCGTTCGAGGAGTCCGGGCACGTTCGCGTCCCCGGCGGCGGCGCCCCCCGCGGGGTGGGGCGGTCACTTCTTCCTGGTGTACTCGACCTCGATGACCTTCGTGTTCGTCTCCCCGATCGCGAGGTCGTGGACCTCGAAGACGCGGCGGTCGGGGGAGAGGAGGCGCCAGACGTACTTGACCGGCTTGTCCTGCTCGCTCGTCATCGGTTCGTCGAGGAAACCGTGGGCCGTGAGGACCTTCCCGGTCTGGTCCCAGGCCCCCGCCGCGGTGTTCATCGTCGTCGAGAAGGAGTCGACGAAGGAGACGACGTACTTCTTCTTGAAGTTGTCGTACCCGAGCGTCACCCAGCCGCGACCCTTCTGGCCCATCATCTCCCCGCTCCACTCCTCCTGGAGCCAGCGCCCGTCGACGAGCCACCTCGACTCCGACGTCCCCTGGGTGGCCATTCCCAGGATCGTCGTCTTCGTGTCCCACTTGCCGAGGAGGGGGGCGAGCTTCGCGTGGTTCTCGCCCGGCGTGCACATCTCCTGCCAGCGCTTCCACCCTTCCTGCATCTCCGGCGGCATCTCCATGGGGGGCTTCTTCTCCTTCTCCTGGATCCCTGCCGCGACGGCCGCGGCGGGAAGGATCGCGAGGCACGTGACGAGGGCGGTTCGGTTCATGGGTTTCCTCGGGGGGCGAGTCCTCCCTCCTGCGCGAGGAGGAGGACGGAATGACGGAGGCGGAAGCAGCTCACACGTTCGCCGCGCGATGCGCGGCGCAGCGTCTCGAGCGCGGCCTGGCGGGCGGGCGACGGGGCGGACTGGACCAGAGCCGGAGGCGATCCGGCCCCGGGAAGAGGGGGCGCGTCCGCGCAGGCTCCCATCGGCAGGACGAAGGCGAGCATTCCCGCG
>JAKEFM010000257.1 GCA_022616055.1 Planctomycetota bacterium | reverse complement strand
CAGATGTCGATCGACGCCTGCGAGCGGGCCCTCAAGATCCAGCCCGATCACTGGGGCGCGCAGTTCATGAAGGGGATGAACCTCTCCCAGTGGCCCGACTTCCTCGGCAAGCAGCCGGAGGCGATCCGGACCTTCGAGACGCTGATCGAGCAGCAGGAGAAGTCGACCGCGACGGAGGGGGAGGACTTCGCGGAGACCTACTTCCAGCTGGGGACCCTCTACCGCAAATCCGGGAACACGGACAAGGCCCTCGACGCCTTCAAGCGCGGCCTCGCCGCATTCCCCGAGGATAAGAAGATCCGCGAGCAGATCGAGCTCCTCGAGAAGCGGTAGGGGCAGGGCAGCCGGGCGCTCGACGCGATTCCCTTTCGCCTATTCGTCGAGCAGGACCTCCACGTCGCAGATCTGGCGCCAGGCCACGAGGGCCTCCGTCGTCGCGATCACGGTCCTCTCGCCGAGCTGCGGGCCCCGGAGGATCTCGATCCCGTAGCGGCCGGGTGGGACGGGCCGCCCGAAGACGGCAGGTCCCGGGCCTGGCGGGGGGTTCCACCACTCGCCCTTCGCATCCTGGCCCCAGAAAAGGTCGGAAACGGCTTCCCCGGCCTCGTCGCGCACGCGCGCGTCGCCGGCGTCCAGGACCTTCCCGGCCCGGTCCTTCACGGTGAGCCGGATCCATCCCCCGGACTTGAGGAGGAGCTCCACGGGGGTCGCCCTCCCGGCCTGCACCTGCACCCGCGTCTCCATCTCCGTGGAGAAGATGTCCATGTCCCAGGGTCCGCCGGCGCCGGTCTTCAGGACGAACGGTCCGGGCTGGACCTTCTCCAGGACGACCCGTCCCTCCGAGTCGAGGTCGAGCCTCTTCCTGAACCAGTCGTCGAGGAGCCCTCCGGCGAGGTCCCGGATCTCCACGGTGATGTTCCGGACCGGCTGGCCGCGGTCGTCCAGGGCATGCAGGGCGAGGGAGCCGGTCTCCCCCGCGGGCGGGAGCGTGAGGCGGATCTGGTGGAGCGCGGGCTCCCCCTCGGCGACGAACTCCCCCGACGTCTGCACGCGGCCCTCGGACTTCCCGGAGTAGGCGAGGCGCGCTCCCCTCGGGATGGCGACGGAGATCCCGGGTCCGTCCGACCGGAGCTTGCCTCCCCCTCCGCAGTGCCAGTCGACCAGGACGCCCTCGTAGTGCCAGCGCCCCTCCGGGAACCGCCGGCCCTGCTCGTCCACGAAATCGACCCGGACCAGGTGGGCGTCGAGGACGAAGTCGACGCCCGCGGCCCCGGCCTCCACGGTCTTGCTTGTGTTGCCCTCCAGGAACCGGACCTCGACCTCGCCGGGCTCGAGGCCCGCCAGGACGTACCGGCCCGACTCGTCGGTCTCGGTCTGGAGCTCCGAGGCCTGGAGCCAGGTCCCCGGGGCAGGCCTTCCGTCGGGGAACGAGACGCGCCCCGACACCGAGAGTCCGCCCTTCGCGGGCTCCTCGGGGGCCGGATCCCCGGCCCCGACGTGGTGCGGCGCGGGTGCGGGCGCCGTCGAGGCGGAAGCCGGAACGGGGGCGGAGGAAGGCTCGCGCACTTCGGCGGCAGCGGGCGGCCCGGGGCGCGGAGGGGGGGCATGCACCTCCGCGTCCCGCGGCAGGAGGAGCCAGAGGAGCAGCGCCAGGGCCGCGAGCACTCCCAGCGCCCCGGCGACGCGTCTCATGGGGAGCCCCTCCTCACTTCGCGGCCTTGAACGTCACCTTGCCGGACTTGTCGCGAAGGGTGATCTGGGGCTTCTCCGCCGACTCGAATCCCAGCTCCGCCCGGGCCTCGCTGGCGGAGGAGCCGATCGTCAGCGAGCCGTTGGGCTTCCCCACGGCCTTGAAGACCTCCTTCCCGCTCTTGTCGCTGAGGAGAAAGCAGGGGACGTCCGCCTCCGTGAACGTCAACTCCGCGGACGCGGCGCAGTTGGGCGACACGATGGCGAGGGCGGGCATCTTGCTCCCCGGGCTCGCCCGCATCATGACGCCGGGCGACTCGCTCCCGTCGCCGCGCCCGTACATCGTCAGCACGCACCCCAGGGATTCCCCGGTGGCGACGGAGAGCCGGTTCTCGCCCTTCTCGTTGTAGATGCCGAAGTAGGCTCCCGCCTGGCCTTCGCTCGGGTCGAGGCAGAACCGAAGCGTGCCTT
>JAKEFM010000256.1 GCA_022616055.1 Planctomycetota bacterium | reverse complement strand
CGACCTCGGCGAGGGTCTCCCCCTCTCCCCTCTCGAAGACCCTCGCCGGCGCGGGCAGCCCCGAGGGGATCCCCGCCCCCTTGAGCGCGCCTCCGAATCGGACCTCGCCTCCCGGCGCGGGAACCGTCTTCAGGCCGAAGATCTTGGCCCCCTCCCGCCACAGGGGCCCTCGCGACCGGTCCGTCGGGACGAGACCGAGGAGGAGTCGTCCTCCCCCCTCGACCCATTCCCGCAGGGGGGCGAGATCGGAATCCGAGTCCTCCTCGACGACTGCGACGACCGCGGGCGATTCCGGGTCGAGGAGGCGGAGGCTCCGGGCCCATCGCCCGACGGGCATCCTCAGGGCCTCGCACGTGAGATAGAAGGCGCGCAGGCCCTCCGGCCCGTCCGAATAGGTCGAGGGGACGCCAGCCCGGCTCTCCCCCTCTCCCGACTCGCCTCCGGGGGCGAGGAGAGCCGAGCCGACGACGAGCAGGAGGAGGAGCATCGCCCCGAGGAGGAGCGTCGGCCGGGAGCTGGGGGATCTCAGGGGCGCGCCTCCGCGGGTCGGAGGGCGGCGAACCTCGCCCATCCCTCCCGATCGAGGGAGCGTCCCCCGAAGGAAGAGCTCTGGTAGGCGGCGACGAACTCCCGCAGGCGCGGGAAGTAGGGGGCTCGCCGGAATCCCGCGAGATGCTCCCCGGGAGTCCGGGACAGATCGAGGTCTTCCTCCTCCCGGGCGCGCAGGCGCAGGAGAGTCGCGAGGTAGAGGAGCCGCACCGCCTCCGGGAAGCGGCCTGCGGCGGCCGCGGCTTGCGCCTGGCCCTCGAGCGCGGCGACGTCGAACCCTCCCCGCCGCCCCGAGGTCACGCGCTCGAGCGCCTCGGTCCGGCGGACCGACTCCGCGCCCCGGAGGAGGGAGGAGACGAGGAGGACGAGGAGCGCCGCCGCGCCCGCGACGAGGAGGCCGAGGAGGAGGTATGTCGTCCAGCCTCCGCCCGTCCTCGCGAGGACCCTCAGGAGCTCCTCGAGCGCCACGCCGATCGGCTCGAGGATCCTCTCGCGGATCCAGACCTTCCAGGCGGGGGGGTTGAACTCGCCGCGAGCGAGGACCTTCTCGACGGCTCGCAGGATCTCCTCGAGAGGGATCGGGTCGCCGCGGCTCACGCGGTGGGCCTTCCCATCTCCCGCGCGAGGACCTCGAGGTCGAACGCCTCCTTGCGGATGCGCAGGTCGTAGTAGAGGAGGATCGTCACGACGGCGTGGAAGGGCGTGAAGAAGGCGTTGGCGGCATGGGTGAGGACCGTCAGGGTGCTCGTCGTCAGATCGAGCCAACCCGCGGCGGCGCCCACGAGCGCGCCCCAGACCCATCCGATGATGCTCGAGAGGCCGATGATCCAGAGGACCTTCTTCCGGAATCCCGCCGTCAGGTCCTTGGACCGCTGGAAGGAGCCGAGGACCGACTTCCCTTCCAGCACGACCGCCGCGTTCACGCAGAAGAGCGCGGCGGTCCAGATGATTCCGGGGACGATGAGGAGGACGAACCCCACGGCGATCGCGATCGTGGAGAGGAGCGTGGCCCCCAGCATGGGAAGGATCCGGCGGAAGCCTCTCCCGAAGGCCGCCTGGATCCCCGTGGGATTCCCGAGGTAGATGTCCGAGACCACCTGGATGAGGCCCCCCTGAAGGAGGCCCCACCCGAGCACGTTCGCGGCGGCGGTGGCGAGGACTGCCCCGAGCGCCCCGACCTGCCTGGAAGGGTCCCCGGTGGCGGGGACGCGTCCCGCGTCCTCGAGCGCGAGGGCGAGGAGCGCGAGCGGGACGAGGACGACGAGCGCGATCGGCAGGAGGCGTGCGAGGTTGAGCAGATACACCCGCAGCGCCCGGTCCAGGATCTCCCCGACGCCCATGGGTCGCAGCTCGAAGCGCATGTCGCCTCCCGATTCCCGGAGGGAGGGGAATGCTATCCGTCTTCGCGGACGGGGCCACCGCCTCCGTTGCCGGGGGAGGAGCTCCGCCCTCGTCCGTCCCGCCCCGTCGTCGCTCCCGGTGTGGAACTCCCGGGCATCCCGGCGACAATCGCCTTCCCCCTGCGGAGGACGTCTTGCGCGGGAAACCCCTCTTCCTCTTCGCCCCCGGAGCCGGGCTCCTCGGACTCCTCCTCCTCGGCTCGACCGGGACCCGCGGCGTTCCCGACGACGAGGGCACGGCGCGAGCCCTCTCGATCCCCGTCGAGGACGTCCGGGCACTCCGGGCCTCGAGGGGCCTCACGGACGCCGACTTTCGCGCGATGCCGCCGGAGGTCCTCGAGCGCGTGCGGAGGAAGCTCCACCTGCCGAAGCCCGACAGCCCGGAGGAGTGGGCGGCGTGGCGCCTCTCCTTCTGGAGGGACGAGAACGGGGCGATCCCCGAGAACGCCCTGCTCGCGGCGCGGGAGCAGTTCGAGGCCCTCGCCGCCCTCGAGACGGCGGGCGGGCTCTCCGCGGGTGCGTGGACCGCCCTCGGCCCGGGGAACATCGGCGGGCGGGTCCGGAGCATCCTCCCCCATCCGACCGACCCCGACACCCTCTTCGCCGGGAGCGTCTCGGGCGGAATCTGGAAGACGACGGACGGCGGGTCCTCCTGGAGCGCCGTCGACGACTTCATGGGGAACCTCGCGGTCACGAGCCTGATCCTCGTCCCCTCGAACCCCTCCGTGATGTACGCGGCGACGGGGGAGGGCTTCTTCAACTCGGACGCGATCCAAGGGGCGGGGATCTTCCAGAGCCTCGACGGGGGCACGACCTGGACCCAGCTCCCCTCGACCGCGAACCCGAACTTCTACTGGGTAAACCGCCTCGCGCTCTCCCCGGACGAATCGTCGCTCCTCGCCGCGACCGGTTCCGGGATCTGGAGGAGCGGGAACGGCGGGACCTTCTGGTCCGCCGCCTACACCGGGGCGAACCGCCGTTCCCTCGACGTCGACTTCCACCCGACGGACTCCTCCCTCGCCGTCGCCCACATCATCGACTGGGACGCGGCGAACTCGACCTTCTTCACGAGCGGCCTGAGCTCGACGAGCGGGGGGAACACCTGGACGGAGGCGAGCGGGCTGCACGTGAACTCCAACCTCGCGCGCGTCGAGCTCGCCTACCACCGCGGCTGGACCGGCGCGGGGAACGGCTGCGTCTACGCGCTCCAGGCGACGGGGGGAGGCACCCTCAAGCGCAGCCTCGACGGCGGGGCGACCTACTCGGTCGTCTCCACCGTGAACCAGGGGAGCGGCGGCTGGTACTACAACGCCCTCTGGATCGACCCGACCGACCTCGACGCGAGCACCGCCGACGACGTGGTGATCTTCGGGGGGCTCGACCTCTATCGCAGCGCGAACGGGGGGGCCTCCTTCACCAAGATCAGCCAGTGGTACTCCTGGCCGTCGAGCGCGCACGCCGACCACCACGCGATCGTCGAGGCCCCCGGCTTCGACGGGGCGGGCAACCGCGCCGTCTATTTCGGGAACGACGGAGGCATCTGGAAGACGGACGACGTCTACGCCATCGCCCCCCTCTCCGGCTGGCTCAACCTGAACAACGCGCTCGCGATCACCCAGGGCTACGGGGGTTCCCGCAGCCCCGTCTCCGGCGCGGTGATCCTCGGCACCCAGGACAACGGGACGCTGCGGTACACCCCCGCGGGCGGCCCGAACGCCTGGACCACGATGTTCGGCGGCGACGGCGGCTTCTGCGCGAGCGACCAGGCCGACCCGGACGTCCACTACGGCGAGTACGTCCGCGCCCAGGTCCATCGCAGCTCGAACGGCGGCACGAGCGCGACCTACATCGACGGGAAGCACTGGAACGGGTCGACTTACGTCTGGAAGCCGCTCCCGTACAAGATCCCCGACGCGGAGTCGGGGGCGGCGAACTTCATCGCGCCGATCCTCCTCGATCCGAACGACGACGACCGGCTCTTCGTCGGGGGCGCGTCCCTCTGGCAGACGAACGACGCGAAGGCGGCGCTGACGAGCACGACGGGTCCGGCCTGGGCGGGGATCAAGGCGCCGGTCGCGTCCTCCTCGCGGATCTCCGCGATCGCCGTCGCACAGGGTCAACCGGACGTGATCTGGGTCGGCCACAACAACGGAGAGGTCTACTCGACCTCGAACGGGACCGCGGCCTCCCCCACCTGGACGCAGCGGGACACCGCCAGCCCGGGACTCCCCGACCGGAAGGTCTCCCGGATCACGATCGATCCGGCGAACTCCTCCCGCGTGTTCGTCACCCTGGGCGGCTTCGCGAGCGACAACCTCTGGCAGACGACGAACGGCGGGACCTCGTGGACGGCGGCCTCCGGCATGCCGGCCGTCCCGCTCCGGGACGTCGAGATCAACCCGGCCCATCCGGACTGGCTCTACGCCGGGAGCGAGCTCGGCGTCCTGATCAGCGAGGACGACGGGATCTCCTGGTCGGTCTCGCTCGAGGGGCCGAGCCTCGTCTCGGTCGACGAGCTCTTCTGGTCCTCGGGCCACCTGTACGCCGTCACCCACGGCCGGGGCGTCTTCCGCCAGACCCCCTTCCCGGCCGCCGTCTCCGCGACGGGGGCGGGCTGCCAGGAGGGGATCTCTCCTCCGCTCCCGGCGGCGCCCACCCTCGCCGCGACGACGCCGACCCTCGGGCAGACCTGGCTCCTGACGCTCTCCAGCGCGCCGGGGCCGAGCACGGCCTTCCTCCTGGCGAGCGCCCCTCCGCCCTTCCCGACGCCGATCACGCCGGCCTGCTCCGCCTATCTCGACGTCCTCACGGCGGTCGGGCTCGCGACCTTCCCGACCTCCGGGGGGGGGCTCGGGGTCCTTCCCATCCCGCTTCCGGATTCTCCCGCGGTGGGAGGAGCGGCGCTCGCGTTCCAGGCTGCCGTTCCGGGTCCGGGCGGCGGATTCGCCTTCTCGAACGGCCTCGTCGCGACCTTCGGCTACTGATCCTCCTGGCTGCCAAGTCGGCAGGAGATCTGGCGCGCCCGGAGAGGCCTGCTTCCCAAATCCAGAAACTCCAGGGCATTGCGGGACGGCACGAGGGTTGACCTCCTGCGAGCCGAAGCCACATGAACCTCGAGAAGCTCACCATCAAGGCACGAGAAGCGCTCCAGGCCGCGCAGCAGTCCGCCGAGTCGAGCGGCCACCAGTCCCTGGAGCCCGAGCACCTGCTCTTCGGGCTCCTCTCGCAGGACGACGGGATCGTCGTCCCGCTCCTGAAGAAGATCGGGGCCGACCCGGAAGCGCTCCGCGCGAAGGCCGCCCTCCTCCTCGAAAAGTTTCCCCGGGTCGCCGGAACGAGCGGCGTCTACCTCGGTCCGGCCGCGAAGGAGGTTCTCGACGACGCCTTCGCCCGGGCCGGAAAGGCGCGCGACGAGTACGTCTCGACGGAGCACCTCCTCCTCGCCCTCGCGGCCCGGCGGAAGTCCCCCGCCGGCGACGCGCTGAGCAAAGCGGGAGCGACCGAGGACGCGATCCTCGCCGCCCTGAAGGAGATCCGCGGCGGCCAGCGCGTCACGGACCCCAACCCCGAGGACAAGTACCGGGCCCTCGAGCGCTTCGCCCGCGACCTCACCGAGACCGCGCGCCGGGGGAAGCTCGACCCCGTCGTCGGCCGCGACGAGGAGATCCGCCGCGTCATGCAGGTCCTCTCCCGCCGGACGAAGAACAATCCGGTGCTGATCGGCGAGCCGGGCGTGGGGAAGACCGCGATCGTCGAGGGGCTCGCCCGCCGGATCGTCGAGGGGGACGTCCCCGAGGGGCTGAAGAACAAGCGGGTGATGGCCCTCGACATGGGCGCCCTCGTCGCGGGCTCGAAGTACCGCGGCGAGTTCGAGGACCGCCTGAAGGCGGTCCTGCGCGAGGTGACGGAGTCCGAGGGGGGAATCGTCCTCTTCATCGACGAGATGCACACCCTCGTCGGCGCCGGCGGAGCGGAGGGGGCGGTCGACGCGGCGAACCTCCTCAAGCCGGCGCTCGCCCGGGGGGAGCTGCGATGCATCGGGGCGACGACGCTCGACGAGTATCGCAAGCACGTCGAGAAGGACCCGGCCCTCGAGCGGCGGTTCCAGCCGGTCCTCGTCGGCGAGCCCTCCGTCGAGGACACGATCGCGATCCTGCGGGGGTTGAAGGAGCGCTACGAGGTGCACCACGGCGTCCGCATCCAGGACTCCGCCCTCGTCGCCGCGGCGGCGCTCTCCTCCCGCTACATCGCGGACCGCTTCCTCCCGGACAAGGCGATCGACCTCGTCGACGAGGCGGCCTCGAGGCTCCGGATCGAGATCGACTCGATGCCCGCCGAGCTCGACGCCGTCGAGCGGCGGATCCGCCAGCTCGAGATCGAGCGGGAGGGGCTGCGCCGGGAGAAGGACGAGGCCTCCCGGGAGCGCCTCGGCCGGCTCGAGAAGGAGCTCGCCGACCTCGGCGAGGAGCGGAGTCGCCTGCGCGCCCACTGGGAGGCGGAGAAGGAGGCGATCGGGCGGATCCGGGAGGGGAAGAAGCGGATCGACGCGCTCCGGGGCGAGGCCGAGCAGAGGGAGCGGAAGGGGGATCTCGAGGGGGTCGCCCGCATCCGCTACGGGGACCTCCCCGGGATCGAGAAGCAGGTCGCCGCCGCCAACGAGCGACTGCGAGCGATCCAGAAGGACCTCCGCATGCTCAAGGAGGAGGTCGAGGAGGAGGAGGTCGCCGAGGTCGTCTCGAAGTGGACCGGCGTGCCGGTCTCCCGCCTCCTCGAGGGGGAGAAGGAGAAGCTCCTCCGGATGGAGGAGCGCCTGAAGGAGCGGGTCGTCGGCCAGGACGCGGCGGTCGAGGCGGTGAGCCACGCCGTGCGCCGCTCCCGGTCGGGCCTCTCCGATCCCAACCGCCCCATCGGCTCCTTCCTCTTCGTCGGCCCGACCGGCGTCGGCAAGACGGAGCTCGCGCGCGCGCTCGCCGCCTTCCTCTTCGACGACGAGAAGGCGATGGTCCGGATCGACATGTCCGAGTACCAGGAGAAGCACAGCGTCGCCCGCCTGATCGGCGCCCCGCCGGGGTACGTCGGCTTCGAGGAGGGGGGGCAGCTGACCGAGGCCGTCCGCCGGCGCCCCTACGCCGTCGTCCTCTTCGACGAGGTCGAGAAGGCCCACCCCGAGGTCTTCAACGCCCTCCTCCAGGTCCTCGACGACGGGCGGCTGACCGACGGGCAGGGGCGGACGGTCGACTTCCGCAACGCGCTCCTCATCCTGACGAGCAACCTCGGCTCCGCCGAGATGCGCGAGCACCCCTCCTCCTCGGACGCCGAGGCCGCGCGGCGCTATCTCGAGGTCGTGCGGGCCTTCTTCCGGCCCGAGTTCCTGAACCGGGTCGACGAGATCGTCGTCTTCCGCCCCCTCTCGACGAGGGAACTGCGGCGGATCGTCGAGATCCAGATCGCGCGCCTCGGGAAGCTCCTCGAGGAGAAGCGGATCGCCCTGGAGGCGACCGAGGCGGCCCGGGAGCGCGTGGCGAAGGAGGGGTACGACCCCGTCTTCGGGGCGCGGCCCCTGAAGCGCGTGATCCAGAACCGGATCGCCAACGAGATCGCGACGCGGATGCTCGAGGGGAGGATCCGCGAGGGACAGACGGTCGTCGTCGACGCCGTCACGGACGGATTCACCTTCAGCGCGCGCGAGGCCGGCTCGCCGGCGAAGGGGAAGGCGCGGCGCGCGTCGCGCGCCGGCGGGGGCGCGGACCCCTAGTGGGGGCCGCCGAGGTAGCCGAGGCCCCGGAGCTCCTCCAGCCCCGCGCCGCCGATCCTCCCGGGCGCCGTGGAGGAGGCCTTCCCGGGGAGCGAGAGGGTCCGGAAGTGGTCGAGGACCCCCCGCAGCGCGCGAACCGTCTGGGGCTTCTCCGACGCCAGGTTGCGGCGCTCCCCGGGATCGGTCTTGAGGTCGTAGAGCTCCTCCGGGGCGTGCTTCCAGCGCACGTCGTTCCACTCCCCGAGGACGAGCTTGAGGGAGCCGAGCCGGACCGCGGAGTGGACGTGCGTCTCCGCGACGCGCGCGCGGCGGCCGGGGAGCGGACCGAGGAGGGGAAGCCCGGGGAGGTGCTCCGGGACGGGGACCCCCGCGGCCTCGAGGACGGTGGGGACGAGGTCGAGCAGGGAGACCGGCTCCTCGCGCACGGCGGCGGACCGCGCCCCGCGCTGGCCCGGGAACCGGACGACCAGCGGCACGCGCAGCAGCTCCTCGTAGAGGGACTGCCCGTGGCCGAACCGCTCGTGCTCGAAGATCTCCTCGCCGTGGTCGGCCGTCACGATCAGCAGGCGCTCGTCGTCCCCGAGCTCCCGGTCCAGCCCCTCGAGGAGGTCCCCGAGCAGGCCGTCGGCGCGCGCGACGAGGTCGTCGTACCGACGCGCGATGTGCTCCCGCTCCCGCGCCCCGAGCTCGAGCTTCCCCTGGTTGTAGGGATCGATCACCCCCTCGTAGTCGATCGGGCGGCGCGCGAGCCACCCGAGGCGGGCGTCCCGCGCGTCCTCGGAGTCGGGCGCCTCCGGATAGGGCGCGTGCACGATATAGGTGTGGAGGAAGAGGAAGAAGGGCCCGTGCTGGCGATGCTCGCGCACCCACTCCGGGACCCCCTCCCACTCCGGCTGCTTCGCCGTCCCGCTCCAGTCGTAGTGGTCGAAGCCCCTCTCGAGCCCGACGGAGGGACCGAGGAAGGCCCCCTCGACGAGGCCGTGGGTCTCGTAGCCGGCGTCCCGGAGGTAGGTCGCGAGGGTCCTCGCACCGGGCGCGAGCGACGCCGGGTACCGGACGGCGCCGTGCTGGTGGACGGCGAGGCCGGTCACCATCGAGACGGTGGCGGGCACCGTCCACGAGGAGGTCGAGAGCGCGTCGCGGAAGGCGACGGCGTTGGAGGCGGCCCACGCGTCGAGCCGCGGCATCTTCCCGCTGCCGACGCGGTCGGCGCGGAGCGTGTCCATGTCGACGAGGATCACGTGGGGGCGGTCCGACCGCCGCGGTCCCCCGGGGCCCGCGAACCGCAGCTCTCCCCAGGCCGCGTAGTCGAACCAGGCGTTCCCCGATTCCCCGGGCTCCGTCACGAGCCGGAGGGAGACGGGACGATCCAGGAAGGAGCGGAGATCGATCGACGCCTCGAGGAAGCCCGTGCCGACCTCCTCCGGAGAGACCGTCCGGCTCCAGACCCGCTTCGCCTGCCCGGCCTCGACGACCTCGACGGCGAAGCGGGCCCCGTCGCTCCCCTCCCCCGAGGACTCGAGCCGGCCCTCGACGAGGCGATAGCCCCGCCCGACGACCCCGAAGGCGACGCGCAGCTCCTCGGCGCGGACCCGCCGCAGGTCGAGGCGGACGGAGGCAGGGGCGGGGAGGAGGAGGCAACGCCGATGCACGGACCCGATCGTGACCTGACGCTGCGTGTCCCGGGCGACTCGTTCGGCCGGGACGGCCTCCCGCTCGGGCCGGGAGAGGAGGCCTCCCTCGAGATCCCCGATCTCCGCGATGGCGTCGACGGTGCACTCGAGGCGCACGCCGGGGGGAGGGGCCTCGGCGAGGGCGAGAAGGCAGCCTTCCTTCGGATCCCACCAGATCGCCTCGCCGGGGAAGTCCTGCCGGGCGGGGTCCCAGGCCGGGAGGGCGCGCCCCTGCCGCACGGGCCGCGGCGTCTCCCCGCCGGGGGCGAGCGCGACCGGCGGAAGGTACTGCCAGTAGAGTGCGCGCGACCCTTGCGGGAGAGCCGAGCGGAACGGGTCCGGAGGGGCTCCCGCGTAGATCCAGTCGGTCGTCGCGATCTCCCGCGTCCGGAACGGAGCGGCCCCGCGGAGAAGGGAGGCGACCTCCGGCGGCAGGTTCGTCCCGGGGAACCCCTCGACCCGGAGGTGCGGGAGGAGTTCGAAGAAGGTGACCCCGGGCTCGGCGACGGGCTTGCCCGAGCCGCCGCAGCCGGCGAGGAGCAGGAACCCGAGGCTCGCCCGTCGAGGCCACGGGGTGCCGCGAGCCTCCGAGTCCGTCGCGCCCGTCGAGTGCCAAGTCCACGCCATCGGAGGCCGCGTCGCGCCCGGGGCGTCGGATCCCGGCCTCGCGTGGGAGGCCCCGGGGCCGGCGCCGCGGTTCGACGGCCGTACTTCGGCTGGAGCGGGGTCTCGGCTGAGGGGGAGCGATTCCCCGGAGTCCCCGTCGCGGGGCCGTGCGCCCCGGGGAGGCGGATCCCGATAAGGGGACCTCGTTCGGGCAGAATGCGACCCCCGGACGCCCCAGGCGTGCGCATCCTCCTCGTGACCTCCTTCTTCCCGCCGGAGCGCGGCGGAGTCCCCGTGCACGTCGCCGCGCTGATCGCGGAGTACCGCGCCCGCGGGCACGAGGTCGCCGTCTTCCGACGCGCGGGGGACGAGGGGGAGGAGTACGCGAGGGGGGACGCGGACGTGGAGGGGGTCCGGGTCCACTCGATCCGCTACCGCTGGCGGGACGTCGACTCCTTCGAGCGGTCCTACCGGCTCCCGCGGATCGAGGCGGCCCTCGCCGACCTCCTCGAGGCGGAGCGACCCGACGTCGTCCACGCCCTCCACCTCACCGGGCTCGGGGTGGGGCTCCCCGAGGTCGCGCGCCGCCGCGGGATCCCCTTCGTCCTGACCCTGATGGACTTCTGGGTGGGCTGTCCGCGCAGCCAGCGGATCGACCCCGGACTCGAGCTCTGCCCCGCGATCGACCGCCGCCGCTGCCTCCCCTGCCTGCGGGCGCTCTACGGCGGTCTCCTCCCGGACGGGGAGGCGGGGGCGAGAGCCCTCGAACGCTACGACGAAGAGGTGCGCGCCTCCCTCCTCGCCTGCCGCTTCCTCGTCGCCCCGTGCCGGTTCGTCCGCGACGACTACGCCTCCCGCGGGATCCCCGCGGATCGGATCGCCGTGATCCCCCTCGGGATCGACCCGGCGCCCTTCCGGAGCCTCGCGCGGACGCGCTCGGACCGCTTCCGGATCGCCTACCTCGGAACCGTGATGCTCACGAAGGGATGCCACGTCCTCCTCGAGGCGGCCCGGCGGCTCCCCGCGGACCGCGTGAGCGTGCTCGTCCACGGGGAGCCGGCGCCCTGGCACGAGGTGCGCGACTACGCGGAGCGCCTCCGGGATGGACTCGGGCCCCGCGATCCCGTGCGGTTCACGGGCCCCTACGACCCCGCCGACGTCCCCCGCCTCCTCGCGGAGGCGGACTGCCTCGTCGTGCCGAGCATCTGGTTCGAGACCTACTCGATCACGCTCCGGGAAGGGTGGCTCGCGGGGCTCCCGGTCGTCGCCTCGAGGCTCGGGGCGATGGAGGAGGCGATCGAGGATGGACGGACGGGGCTCCTCTTCCGGCCCGGGGATCCGGAGGACCTCGCGGCGAAGCTCCGCTCCTTGCTCGACGATCCGGCGTTGAGGGAGCGGCTCGCCTCCTCCCCGAAGACGCTCCCGACCGCCGCCCAGACCGCGGAGGGCCTGCTGGCTCTCTACGCCTCGGCCCGATGAGTTCCCGGGGACCTCACCGGAGCCGCGCGCCGGGGCCCGCGGGTTCGGGGGCGCGGGACCTCCTCCCGACCTCGGTCGGCCCCCCCCTCCGGCGCCGGGGCTCCCTCTGGGTGATCGACGCGACCCGGCTCCCCGTCTTCCACGGCCTCTCCGTCCTCGCCCGCTCGCTCGGGGAGCTCGTCCTCGAGGGCTGCCGCTCCGGCCGCCCGGAGGACCTCGACCTCGAGCGGCCGGTCCGCGCCTCGGAGAACCCGGAGCTGCGCGCCCTCGGCGTCGACGCGGTGAGGCTCCTCGTCGGGCGGGAGGCGCTCGCCACGATCCCCCGGGACGTCGAGGGGTTCCAGGACCGCCTGCGCTGCGTCTTCGGCGCCCTCCAGATGGACCGCTGGAGGGACGCGCTCCTCCCCCCCGCGAGGGGAGGGCGATCGAGGGCGCTCGTCTTCGACTTCCCGCTCGGGGCCTCGCCCCGGGACGTCGACATGCGGTTCGTCCTCGAGCGCGCCTCCGCCCCCCTCGATCCGCATCGCTCCCTGCTGCGCCTGACCCTCGAGCATCCGCGGGGGCGCCGGCTCGACCTCGGCTCGATCCCCCACGAGGCGGTCGACGACCTCGCCGGGCGCCGCTTCCTCGCCGGCTCGACGCGGATCTCCCAGACGCTGCGCGACCTCGTCCAGCGGGCGGCCGAGCGGGGGCGGCGCTCGCTCCTCGAGTCGTGGCGGCCCGACTCCTTCCCCTTCCAGCGCCTCGCGAAGGTCGGGTTCGAGGGCCTGCGCGGCCTCTCCCTCACCTGGTCGGAGCGCTTCGCCGGCGACCTCGTCGACCTCGAGCCCGCGCGCCTGGAGGGAGCGCTGAAGCGGGTCTTCCTCGTCCTCGAGGACGCCCACGCGCGGGAGCGGCTCGCCGCGGGGGAGGCGATCCTCGTGCGGGACGAGGACGTCCGGATCTACCTCGACCTCTCCCAGCAGGGGCGCACGCTCAACCTCGCGCTCGACCAGCCCCGCCACCGGCCCCGCGTCGAGGACTACCTCGAGCGGATGCCGCGGCTCGCCGGCGTGGTCCGCGCGCACCGGGGCGCCCGGCCCCTCGCGGGGATCCGCGTCCTCCTCGTCCACCACATCACCTCCGAGATCCTGGCGACGGTCGCCGCCCTGCGCGAGCTCGGGTGCGCCGAGCTCGCCGTCCTCTTCGTCCGCTACGCGGGGGAGATCCCGAACGACTACCTCGAGGCCCTGATGGACCTCGATCCCCGCGCGTTCCGCGCCTTCGCGCTCCACAACGTGAAGGACCCGGAGCGCGCGGAGGGGACCTTCGTCCTCTCCCGACAGTTCGGCCCCCTCGAGGACCTCTCGGCGCTCGACGCGGAGCTCCACGCGCGCCGGCCCGGCTTCTTCGACGCGATGGTCCGCCTCGCGGGCGCGATCTTCGCCCGGTGGCTCGACTCCGCGGCGGAGGCCCCGATCCTCCTCGTCGAGGACGGGGGGTACCTCGCCCCCCTCCTCGCGGGCGAGGTGGCGCGGGGCTCGACGCTGGGGGCCTTCCTCTCCGCCCACGGGATCGAGCCCTCGCAACGGCGCAGCCGGGGCCTCCCCCTCGGCCGGGTCCTGGACGGCCGGCTCCTCGGCACCGTCGAGCACACACGCAACGGGCACGACCGGCTCGCCGCCGCCCAGGCCGAGCACGCGCGACTCGCCCGGCCCGCCTTCTCGATCGCCGTCTCCCGGACGAAGCTCGAGGAGGAATCCGAGGAGGTCGCCGCCTCGATCCTCCACGCCGTCGAGACGGTCCTCCAGGCGAGCGGCCGGCTCCTCAGCGCGCGGCGCGCCCTCGTCCTCGGCTCGAGGGGCGTCATCGGTTCGCGGCTCGTCCAACGTCTCCGGGGGCGGGTCGCCGCCTCGCCCGACCGGCCGATCCTCGGGATCGACCTCCGCGCGGAGGGCGCCTCCCGCGACGGGGATCTCCTCGAGGCCTCCCGGTGGAGCGCCCTCCCGGAGGAGGAGCGCCGCGCCGTCGACCTCGTCCTGGGCGTGACGGGGGTCTCCGTCCTCGGCCGGCCCGAGATGGAAGAACTCCTCCTCCGGGGGACGGCGGAGACCGTCGTCTTCGCGAGCGGCTCGACGAAGACCGTCGAGTTCCACGACGCCGCCGCCTGGGCGGAGCGGACCCTCGAGGGGCGGAACCGGGGCGAACGCCTGTCCGCCGCCCGGGGCGAGGAGATCCTCGACCCCCAGACCGGGCGCGTCTACGGGACCCGGTACGCGTTCCGGCGGGGCGCCGGCCGGGAGAAGCGCTTCGAGTTCCTCGCCAACCTCACCCCCGTCAACTTCCTCTTCTACGGCGTGCCGACCGAGGGGATGGACGCCGTCCTCGCCCAGCTCCTATCCGCGTCCCTCGGGCTCGTCCGCTCCGTCCGGTCGGACCGCCCCCCGCGCCGGGAGCTGTTCGCGGTCGACCGCGAAATCGACGAGGAGGGGAACCCCTTGCGGACTCCCCGCTCTCCGTGACCTCGCGTCGCCCGGTCTCCCTCGTCATCCCGACCCTGAACGCCGGCCCCCTCCTCGGGGAGGTCCTCGCCGGGCTCGACCGCCAGGAGGGAGGGATGGAGCTGGAGCGGATCGCGGTCGACTCGGGCTCCTCCGACGGCACGGTGGACCGGCTCCGCGCGGGAGGGTTCGCCGTCCACTCGATCCCCCGCCGGACCTTCAACCACGGGGCGACCCGCGACCTCGCGATCGTCCGCGCCCGGGGAGAGGTCGTCGTCCTCCTCACGCAGGACGCCGTCCCGGCGGACCCCTCCTGGCTGCGCCGCCTCCTCGAGCCCTACGACGACTCGCGCGTGGCGGGGGTCTATTGCCGGCAGGTCCCCCGCGCCGACTGCAACCCGATCCTCGCCGCGCGCCTGCGGAACTGGAGCGCCGGGAAGGAGTCGCCCATCGTGCAGGAGGTCTCCTCCCCCGCCGCGCTCGAGGCGCTCCCCCCCCTCGAGCGGCTCGCCCGGTGCGCCTTCGACAACGTCGCCTCGTCGGTACGGCGCTCGGTCTGGGAGAATCTCCCCTTCGGCCCCCGTCCGTTCGGGGAGGACCTCGCCTGGGGGAAGCGCGCGGTCCTCGCGGGTTGGCGGATCGTCTTCCAACCCCGGAGCGTCGTCGTCCACAGCCACAACCGCTCCCCATGGGCCGAGGCCCGCCGCCTCTACTGCGACCACCAGAACCTGAACGACCTCTTCGGCATCTCCCTCATCCCCACGCTGGAGGGAGCCCGGCGCGCCGCCCGCGAGCAGCGGGAGAAGCACCTCCGCCTCCTGGCGGACCTCCCTCCCGAGGTCTCCCGGCCCTGGATCCCGTGGGCGAAGCGCTACGCCTTCGGGGAGGCGTTCGGGATCTTCCTCGGCGCGCGGAGCGCGGAGTGGCGACGGCGGCGGGCGTGGTGGTTCCCGCTGCTCGACGCGCTCCTGCGACGCGGGATCTAGCCGGGGCCGTTCCCGAGGAACCGCTCGACCCGGGCCACCTGCCACGCGGCGACGGCGTCCGGGGAGGCTCGCCCGGCGACCCACCGCCGCGCCTCCTCTCCTCCCCGCGCCGCCCGGGCGGGATCCGCCAGGAACTCGAGCGCGGCCTCGGCGATCGCGTCGGCGCCCTCCGCCCGCCGAAGGGAGGCGGCCGGGGCGTCTGCGAGCCCGCGCGCGCCGAGGGCGTTGGCGACGACGGGGACGCCGTGGCCCATCGCCTCGAGGACCTTGATGCGCACCCCCGCTCCCGAGAAGAGCGGGGCGAGGACGCAGCGCGCCTTCGAGAGGAATCCCCCGAGGTCGGGGGCGAACCCCGCGAACCGCACCCCCTCCAGGCGTCCGAGCGCGGCGACCTCCTCCGCGGATCCCGCCCCTGCGAGGAGGAGCGAGCACTCCCTGCGCCGCGCCCGCAGCCTCGGCAGCACCTCGCGACAGAGGAACCGGGCCGCCTCCCGGTTCGGTGTGTGGGTCCAGTTCCCGAAGAACGCGACCGCGTCGCCCGCCTCCCCGGGCCGGCACGCCGTCGCGGGGAGGGGCACGGCCGGGGAGCGCACCTCGATCGGCGGGGAGCCGGGACCGAGCTGCTCGCGCAGGAGGTCGGCGTCCTCGCCCGTCAGCGTCTGGAGGCCGGAGGCGCGCCGGTAATGGCGGCGGACGTAGGCGAGCCGAAGCCTCCGATCGATCCCCGGGAGCGGCACGATCCCCGCCGCCTCCGCGCCCGCCTCGTGATCGGTGAGGATCGCGGGGAGGCCGCGGCAGAGAGGGAGGTACTGCGCGCTCACGCCGTACTCGAGCAGGACGGCCTGCGGGCGCTCCTCGGCGAGGAGCGCGGCGAGAGCCCGGGCCAGCGGGGCGGACCTGAACTTCGCCGCCTGCAGGGGAAGGCCCCGGACGGCCATCCGACCGGCGAGGCGGAGCCGGTTCCCGAGAAGACCCGCCCGCGAGAGGTCCGAGTTCCGGGAGTGCGGGACGACGACGAGTCGCCGGACCAGCCCCCGCAGGCCCTCCTCGCGCGGGCGATCCTCGCGGAAGGCGAGGGAGAGGAGAGTCACCTCCGCGCGCGGCGCGAGCCCTTCGAGGAGCGCCGCGAGGACCGTCCCTCCCCCATGCCCCGCCTGCGGATGAGGGAGGAACGGCGTGACGAGGAGCAGGCGCGGCCGCACCGGGCGGGGGAGTATACGGGCGCGGTCGGCCGCTCCCCGCCGCCGCGCGCGGGTTCTCCCACCTCCTCCGCCCCGCACCTCCCGTGGGGGGACGGGGGGGCTTTGACGGGGGGAGCCGGCGAAGGGAAGAATCCGCTCGTTGCCCGATCCGCGTCGCCAACTCCCCGGCGTCGCGGCGGCGCTCCCCGGAAAGCCGCCGGGTTTCGCGTGCCCGCCGGCGAGGTGGGCCGGCTTGCGCGTGCGCCCCTCGTCGCGGTTCCCGGACGAAGCCGACGGCTCGGCGGCCGTTCCGCAGAGCGCGCGGGCGAGAAGAGCGCAGCTCGACTCCATGCGATCCCTGCCGCGGGACGGGGCGGAACGGATGGCGCGGTCCGCGAGGACCGCCCTCCGGTCCGCGATCGGACTCGCCGTGACGCTCCTCCTCCTCGAGGCGGCCCTCCAGGTTGGAGCCTTGAGCCGCTGGAGAGCCCGCTGGGAGCCGACCGGTTCCGGGGGCCGGGGAGGAGAGAGGGTCGTCCTCTGCGTCGGCGACTCCTTCACCTACGGCTACGGCGCCTCGAGCTCGGCCGGTTCGTACCCGGCCCAGCTCGAAGAGGCGCTCAACGAACCGGGCCGGGGGCCGTGGAAGGTCTTCAACGGGGGGTGGCCGGGCCAGAACTCGTGGGATGTGCTCCGCAAGCTCCCGGACCTGCTCGAGCGGTACCGCCCCCAGTTCGTCTACATCCTCGTCGGGAACAACGACCTCTGGAGCCGGCCGTCCCTTCACACGCTCGAGGAGGCTTCGCCCGACGGAGCGAGAGACGCCTTCGAGTGGAAGTGGCGCACGGGCCGACTCCTCGCGCTCATCGTCCACCGGCTCCGCCTCGCGCTCTCCACGGGTGGAGGCGGAGCGGTGGAGCGGAGACTTCCCTTCCTCGGCGAGTGGCACCTCGGGAGCGTGAAGGTCCGCTTCCAGGAGGACGGTCGCCTCCAGTTCGGTGAGACGGCGGCCCGATGGCGCCTCGAAGGAGAAATGCTAGTCCTGACACTCCCCGGCTCATCCGACCTCCCCCTGCGCTGGGACTCCGGAGCGGGATCCCTCGCCCTCCTGCCCGAAGGCGCCACCGTCCCCATCCTCCTTCAGGCGGGTCCTGCCGGCGGGTCCGTCCAGGCGACCGGTCCGTCCGACGCGGGAACGACCGCCCTCGACAGGGGCCTCGCCGCTCTCGCTTCGGGCGAAACGATCGCCGCGGCGGGATTCCTGCGCGAGCACGTCGAGACCCATCCCGAGGACCTGTGGGTGCGGGGGCAGCTCGTGCAGACGCTCGTGACGCTCGGTCGAGTTCCGGAGGCGTCCGAGCATGTCGCCTGGCTCCGGAAGCGTCACGAGGAGTCGCCGGACCTGCGCTCCGCCGAGGCCCTTCTCGGCGGCCTGGTCGCCGTCGGCGAGCGGGACGAGAGCCTGCGGCTCGCGAAGAGCCTCGTGGATCGCCACCCCGAGAGCGTCCGGGTCTGGGAGACGATCGCCTCGCAGGGCTTCCTCGCCGGGGAGCGGGATCTCGCGAAGACCGCCGTCGAGAAGGCTCTCGCCGCCCTCTCTCCGTCCGAGCGGGAGTGGCAAGCCCCGGTCCTCCGCCTGCGCGCCCAGGCCTTCCGCCGGGAGGACCCGGGGGAGGCGATGGGGAGCGCGATCCGCGCGTTCCTCCTCGACGGGGACGAAGCCCTCCTCGTCCAGCAGTTCCAGATGGGACAGGGGACCTACACCCCGCAGCACTTCGCGCGGTGCCTGCGCGAGATTCCCCTCGGTCCCGGGGATCGGGAGCGCCTCGAGAGGCTGTTCCGGAGGGCGGGGGAACCCGACGGGCCGCCCGAAGCGCTCGAGGGCCACCTTCGCCAGGCCGTGGTCCTCTGCCGGGCGCGAGGCGCGAGGCCCGCGTTCCTCTCCTATCCGAACCCCCTGCCGCCCGTCGACGCGGTCATGGAGAAGCTCTCCGAGGAGATGGGGGTCCCCCGGCTCGACCTGCGGGCCGAATTCGAGAGGGCCCTGCGCACCCGGAGTCGGCAAGACCTCTTCGTGCCCGATGGCCACTGCAACGAGGAGGGATACGGGATCATCGCGCGCGTGGTGGCGCGGGACGGGCTCGACGCGGTCCGGTGAGACACGCGAGGCGGGGAACGGGGGACGAGAACCGATCCGGGGCGTTCGATAGGATCCCCCCCCAGGAGGACTTTCTGTCCCATCCCTCCAGGGAAGCCGTGGCCGAGGCGGAGCCGTCCGGGATGGCTACGTCCACCTGGCGCCTCCTCCTCGCGGGCCTGACGCTCCTCGCCCTTGGGCTCCGCCTCCCGACCCTTCCTCTGCGGCAGATCGTCGAAGGGGACGGGGTCCACTACGCTTCGCTCGCGCGCGTCGCCCTCGCCGGGGACCTCGCCGGCGTCTCCCATCCGCACTGGTACACCCTCTGGCCCACGACGATCGCGGCGACCAGCCTCGCGACCGGCTGCGACGTCGTGCGCGCGGGCCGAATCGCCTCCCTCCTCTTCGGGAGCCTCCTCGCGCCCCTCCTCGCGGTCCTCGGGGCCCGGCTCTTCGGCCGATCCTCGGGATTCTTCGCGGGGCTCGCCGTGGCCGTGCACCCCTGGCTCCTCCACTTCTCGACGTTGGTGTACGTCGAGCCGTTCTTCGCCTTCCTGACCGTATCCACGCTCCTCCTCGGGCTCCAGGCCTCCCGCTCCGATCGCGTCGGCCCGTCCGCCGTCGCGGGCCTGGTCGCCGGACTCGCGACCGTCACGCGTCCCGAGGGCCAGGCGGCCGCTCTCGCCGTGTTCCTCTTCCTCTTCCTTCCCGCCCTCCGTCCCCGCGGCTGGCTCGCGAAAGGGCGAGCGTCGCGCAAGGCCGGGGTCTTCTTGGGCGGCGTCCTCCTCCTCCTCACCGTCCGGATGTTCCTGGTCCATGCTTCGTACGGTCTTTGGGACTTCGGCGGGAGCTCGAAGGGGGTGGGAGCCCTCTACTTCGCTCTCCACGACTACGCCGACATCGAACGCGCCGCCTCCGAACTCGGCCCGACGGGCGAATCGGGCCTCGCGGCCTTCCTTCGGAGGTGGACGCTCCTCGACTTCGTCCTGTCGAACCCCGGACGGATGCTGGCCCACGTCGGAGAGAACGTCGTCCGGTTCCTGCGGTGCGGATGCGGCGTCTTTCCGCTGGGCCCCTCCTACCTCGGGGGCTCCTGGACCCCGCGGGACCCGAGATTCGACCTCGTGGCCGTCGCGACTCTCCTCTTTGCCGCCGGGGGAGCCGCGCGCGGGTTGGCGACGCGGCGATCGCGCGCAGGCAGCCTCCTCGTCCTGGGAGCGGCGGGATTGCACGTCGGTGGACTGGCGATCATCCAGATCCACGACCGCTTCCTCGTCACCCTCGTCCCGGCCTTCCTCCTCTTCTTCGGACATGGTCTCGCCGCCGTCCCGGACTTCGCGAGGAGAGCGCTCGCGCGATCGGCCCAGGGAGAGGAACGGCCCCACGGACGGGAAGCCGCCGGCCGGGCGGTCGCTGCGGCGCTCGTCCTCTCGTTGCTCGTGTCCGGGTTCTTCTCGCTCCGGGCGATCCAGGTCGCCTCGGATCTCGCCTATGCCGAGGACGCCCCGGTCCAGAAGGAGGCCGGGGAATGGCTGGCGGCCCATTTCCCGCAGAGCGCCCGCCTGATGGCGCCGTGGCCCCACATCGCCTTCTACTTCTACGACGCCGAGCACCGGAACAACGAGATCGCCCTCCCCTGGAACGACTACAGGACCCTCCTCGCGTTCGCCCACCTGTGGAAGGCGGACCTCATCGCGGCTCCGGAGTGGCGCCTCAGGTGGAACCGACATCCGGCGGCGGAGGAACTCCTGAACCCCGGTGTCGATCACCCCGGGCTCGACCACCTCACGACCGTGGGCCGCGTGGAACCGTACCGGATCCACCTCTACCGGATCGTCGCTACCCGTTGAGGGCGGCGCCCCCGGCGCTTTCGGAACGAGGATGGGATCGACCGAGGAACGCCATGGAGACCGAACCGCTCGCCCTTCGCCGTAGGCGGCCGCGCGTCGGCGCGCGAGACCGCCCCGAAACCTCCGGCGAGGAGGACCCCATCCCCAGCGGCCAGGCCTGGCGGCTTCGCCGTGATCGGGACTTGGCGGCGCGACGGAACTCTCGGTACGGGGAGGACCCGTGATTCCTCCCGGGACGGGGGGGCGGCGCACCGCGCGTACACTCGCGCTGATCGCCGGGGGCCTCTGCCTCGCTCTGGTGATTCTCGAGGGGATCCTCCAACTTCTCGCCTGGGTCGTCTGGGTTCGGGGAGGAAACGCCCCCGATGCCGGCGGCGGATCGGACGGGAAAGTGATCCTCTGCGTGGGGGACTCCTTCACCTACGGCCTGGGCGCCTCCTCGATCGATTCGGCGTCCTACCCGGCGCAGTTGGAGCGCCTCCTTCGGGAAGTCGACGGACCTGGGTGGGGGGTCCGGAACCGGGGCTGGCCGGCCCAGGATTCCAGGGATGTCCTCCGACGAATCGATCGCGATCTTGCGGAGGCGCGTCCTGACCTCGTCTACGTCCTCGTCGGAATCAACGATCACTGGAGTCAACCACCGCTCGAGGCTCTTCCGCCCCCCGCCGAGCCGGCGCCGGGGCGCTCGTTCCTCTGGCGGTGGCGGACCGTGCGCGTCGCCTCTCTCCTCCGCGAGCGATTCCGCCGGAAGCCGGAGCCGTCCCCACCAGGCGCAGGAGTCCCCCTCGATCCTTTCGTGGGCGACTGGCACTGGGGTCGGCTGCGCGTGCGGTTCCACCGAGACGGCCGACTCTCCGTCGGGCCGTCGGAGCTGCGTTGGACGATCGACGGGAAGCACCTCGCCCTCGAGGGTCTCCCGGGAGGCCCCCTGCGGCCATCCTGGTTCCTCGACGGCAACCTCCTCCTCCTCCAGGGCGGGAACCTCCCATTTCCCCACGTCCTCACGAAAGAGCCCCCGGAACCCCGTCTCGGTGAACCCGACGCCCTCGAGAGCCAGGCCCTGAGGCGCCTTGCGTGGCGGACGTTCGACGAGAACCGGTTCGACCAGGCCCTCGAACTGTTCCAGGCCGCGCTCCGCGAGAACCCCTCGGACGTCGGAGTGCGGGAGGGGGTCGTTCTGGTTCTCCAGCGCCTCGGGCGCACACCGGAGGCAGCGTCTCACGTCGCCTGGCTGAAGGAATGGTCGAAGTCCCACCGCGACCGATGGACCTGCGAGGCGCTGGCCAACGTCATGGCCGAGGTGGGGGAACGAGACGGCAGCCTCGAGATCGCGAGGCAGACCGTCGAGGAGTTCCCGGACAGCGCGAAAGCCTGGGGGATCATCGCCTGGCAGGCGTCCCTCCTCGGGGACGGGCGGCTGTCGAGGGAGGGGGCCGAGAAAGCCCTCTCGCTGACCCCTCCCGATCGCCATCGGGAAAGGGGGTTCTTCCACCGGCTCCGGGCCCAGGCGCTCCGCGAGGCGGACCCGCACCAAGCCCTCAGGAGCATATGCCAAGGCTTCCTCGAGGATGGGGCCGAAGCCTTCGCCATCGAACAGTTTCGACGCGGGCAGGAGGCCTACACTCCCGCCCTCCTCGAGCGGTGCCTGGACGAACTTTCCGTGACCGCGGAGGATCGCCGGCGCCTCCTCGCCCTGTTCAACCGCTCGCCCGGCGACTCGAACCTCCGCGAGGAGGTCCTCGCGAGCCACCTGCGGCAGATCGTCGCGCGATGCGAGGGCCGCGGGGTCCGGATCGTCCTCCTCGACTATCCAATGCCGGACTCGATCGTGGCGGGGGCCGTGCGGCGGGCGGCCGAGGGAACGGGAGCCGGCCGCCTCGCGATCACGAGCGAGTTCGAGCGGCTCCTCCAGAACACGCAGCGGGAAGCTTGGTTCGTCCCCGACGGCCACTGCAACGACCGCGGGTATGAAGTCATCGCGCGTCGGGCCGTGGAAGATGCGCGCCAGAGACTGCGATGACACGCGGCCGGGCCGCCCCTCCCGCCTCGGTCGGACGACCGGGAGCTTCCGCGCCAGCCCTCCGCGAAGGCGCCGCGCCTCCGGATGGACGCGACGGAGGGCGAGCGCGGCCTCGACTTCGACGACGCCCGACCCAGGCTTGGTCTTCGAGGACGAGGAGGTCGCCGCGGCGCGGTCACGGGCGAGGGCGCAGGCATGGACCTTGGAAGGGGAGGGGCTCCCGGAGGCGGTCGCCCGGCTCCTCGCCAAAGGGCGAATCGTCGGCTCGCTCGAGGTACCCCTGGAGTTCGGCCGGCGCGCGCTCGGGAACCCTCCGCTACACTTGGCTGGCCGATGCATGTCCTCGGCGTCCGCGCCCACCAGGGGCTCGCCGCCGCGGCGCTCCTTCGCGATGGAAGGGCCCTCGCCGCGGCGGCGGAGGAGCGATTCTCGAGGCGTCCCCGCGACTCGCGGATCCCCTCGCGGGGGGTCGCCTACTGCCTGCGGAAAGCGGGGATCGACGCCGCCGACCTCGACGTCGTGGTCTTCGACGGAACGCCGCTCGCCGAGCTCGTCCGCGACCTCGAAGTCCACCTCGTGGCGGCTCCCCGCGCCCCCCTCGTCTTCCTGAGAGAGGCCCGGGTCCGGGTCCACGACACCCTCCGGGTATCGCGCGCGCGCTCGAGGATGCTCGGAGGATACCGGGGGCCCCTCCTCTTCTCCGAACGGGCGGAATCGCTCGCCGCGGCCGCTTTCTACCCGAGTCCCTTCGCCCGGGCCGCGATCCTCGTGTCCGACGGCGGCGGGGGAGGGACGACGACGAGCCTCGCGCGCGGCGACGGGAGGCGGATCGAGATGCTCCGGGAGATCCGCTTCCCTCACGGG
>JAKEFM010000255.1 GCA_022616055.1 Planctomycetota bacterium | reverse complement strand
TCCACGTCCCCGACGCCCTCGGGGACCCAATACTGGAACTCGTTGAACAGGGGCAGGAAGGTCGTCAAGAGCGATCGATCCGAGCCTGAATAGACGAAGAGTGCGAACCCATAGTTCCCCGGATTCATGGGGACTTGGGCCGTCACCCCGAAGTCCGGGACTCCGTCTCCCGTGACGTCTCCGAAGCCCGCTACCCCGTAGCCCACGGTAGCGAAGATCGCCGTGGACGGAACCAGGACGTCGAGGAGCGTCCCGCCTCCCGCCGAGGAGTAGACGTACGCGGCGGAGGGACCCGACCAGACCGGATAGTTGTACGGCGCCCCGGCGACGATGTCCGGAAGCCCGTCGCCGTCCAGGTCGCCGACGCCGGCCAGCCTGCCGCCGAAAGCGCTCCCGCCGCCGGGTCCAGGGATCGTCAGAGCAGGAAGCCACGTCGCGCTCGAGATCACGACGACCTGGCCCGTGAAGGCGTTCCAGTAGTAGTCGCCGATCATGATGTCGGGGATGCCGTCCCCTGTCACGTCCCCCAGGCGCTCCACGGTCGTCGTGTTGTACCCGTAGATCTCCTGGACGAGGGCCCCGTCCGGGCCGGAGCGCACCCGGACGATCCCGTCCCCGTCGATCGAGACGTCGGAGACCCCGTCCCCCGTCACGTCCCCGACGCCTGCCACGCTCCAGCCCAGCGCGCCCGACGAGACGACTCCCTGCGAAGTCCAGAGCGTCGAGCCGTTGAGGCCCGACAGCATGAAGACCGTGCCGTTCCCCCCGAGGCCGCTCGGATTGGCGTCGACGGGAGCGCCCACGATCAGGTCGGACCTGCCGTCGCCGTTCACATCGCCGACGGCGTCCATGCGAAGGCCGAAGCCTGTCCCGTTGATCCAGGACGTCTCCCAGATCACGGCCTGGGCGGGCGCCGGGTCGGCGGTGACCGAGAGGAGAGCGATCGCGGACGACGCCCACCGCAACGACCTGCGTGACAGGGCCGATCGCGGGATCGGCACGGGTCCAGCGGCCGGGCCCGCGCTTCTCATGGCTGCGATGCATCGATCCATCGGAATCACCTCCGCTCCAGGCCTTCCAACCCGAGGGTCACAGCCTGACGAACCGCGCAACCGACGGGATCCCGAGGAAGGGCTTCGCGACGGAAGGCGTCGGGTTGGCGAGGACCGCGAAGAGCATCCAGTAGCCTGGCTGGGCGGCGTTCCCGTTCGCCGGCGGGGTCACGGTCAGCCGCCACGTCTCCCAACCGGTGCCGGCGTCGGCCACGCTGTCCACCTCGAAGGGAAGCTCGAGGTATCGCTGCTCGAAGTCGTCGCCGTGGGTCCCCGAGCTGGGCCGCAGCAAGGTGATCTTGCCGAGTGAGGATCCCGTCGGGACCGCTACGTCCATCGCGAAATCGGTGCCGTACGAGACCACCGGGGGCGCGTTGTTGATGACGGGGGCGGGGCCGTGGAACAGGTACGCCGGAGTGAAGATCTCGAAGTCGCTCTCGAAGGAGTACTGCCATTCAGAGACGCCGGGAGCGGCCGCCAGGGTGTCATTCGCCAGGTTGCAGTTGCAGGGCGATGGTAGTTGGGCTGGGCAGTCAGGGGAGTAGAAGTCCCCGCCGCCCGAAGCAACGGTCCCGTCGCCACGCAGAGTGGCTGTCGAATGATACATGCGACGGTGCGCTTGCCCTCTCATCGGGAGCCAGCCGACGCCGGGGACGTACAAGTAGGGAGTGAGTCTGGGTGTAATGAACGTCTCGCCGAGTTGCTGGTAGTTCCTCGAGGAGCCGCCGATCACGAGGATCGTCCCATCGGGCAGGATCACGGCGTTGCAGAACACGCGACCCTGAAGCGCAGGGAGCGACGGGAGCTGCGTCCAGACAGGATTCGGCGGCGTCGCGAGAGGCGAGATGACGTCGACAGCCTCCAGGCCTGCGGCGAGCGTACCGGGGGGCCCGTAGACGGGGCAGGGCGGGGTCCCTCCCGGGGGCAGGGAACGCAGGGCTGGGCGGTTCCGGCGCGATTGCCCCCGATCAACCCGAACTGGTCGACGGCCCAGGGGAGCGGAACCGAGTTCCCCTCGACGCGCCGGCCCGTGGAGATCCCCGGGTACTGGCCCGGGAACTCCTCGGGAGGGTTCGGGAGCGCGGTCGGGCCCGGCCCGCCAACCGCGCTCGATGCAAGCCACGCGACGTTGCACAGAGGCGGGGTTCCCATCGTCCCCCCGCTGGTGATGTACCCTTGGTTGTGCTGGACGGAGTCTTGATGCATGACCAGGGCGAGGTCTCGATTGTTCGTCGGCGGGTCGGGGCTGAGGAGGCGGAAGTGCGGGTACAGGCGCATTTCCTCCCCGGGGAGTCCCGGAAGAGCGACCCAGCCGCCGAAGGGATTCGAGGCATCGAGTCTCTGGAGGAAGTCCGACCAGAGCGGCGTTCCGTTGTTCAACCCGGTGCATCCGTCACGCACGCCGCCGCCGATCACGACGTCCCCGTCCGCGACCGTAAGGGCGCCGGGGTACCAGGTGCCGTAGATCAGGCAGGGGAGATCCGCCCAGGGGGTCCCGCCGGGGCCGAATGCGGGCAGCAGCGAGGGATCGAAGAGCCACGCCTCCCTTGATCCGAAGACGGCGTCCGTCGGCAAAGGAGGAAGGCAGCCGTACGGGTCGCCTCCGCCTGCGCCCACGAGCCGTCCATCTCCGAGGTAGGAGTGGCCCCCGCAGAAGAGGTTCCCTCCGATCCCGGGACCGCACCACGTGGGGCCGGGCGTGAGGAGGTAGGTGTAGACCGTCGCGGTCCCGGGCCTCCAGAGGTAGGTGGGCTGAGGTCGGTCCGCGACGAACCTCCAGATCAGGAGGGATCCGACCTTGTCGTTGCTCGCGGCGGGATGATTCGAGACCAGGGTCGAGTGGCCGAGCTCGTCTCGCGGATTCGTCCCCGGCCGGCACGTCCCATCGTAGTCGGTCGCGCCCGCGAGCATCTGCCAGATGTTGAATGGCGCCGACCACTTCCCGTACCAGCCGCAGTCACCCTCCGGGCAGGGGTCGAACTGACCCGACGCCGGTCCGGAAACAGCGCAACAGAGCAGAACCCCGGCCGCGACGCGAGCGACTCGAATCGCGATCATGACAACCTCCGCATCCGCCGCGTCCCGTGCGAGCCTCCACGAGACCGTTTCGCGAGCGGCCCGGCGGACGGCTCGACGCAGGAAAGATCTACTCATCCCCCCCCGCCTGTCAAGGGGGACGAAGTGCCTCAGAGAGCCCGATCGAACGGGTCTGGCGGCTCCTCCACCCGAACGTCGGGCGAATCCATCGCTGCCCCACCATGACCAGGCTCATTGTCGACTGCGAATCTGGCTCTGCCGCCGTGCCCGGCGTCTCGCCACCCCCCTGCGGAGGGTGGTGTGAGCTTCCGTTCGCGAACCGTGAACGGTCGATTAGCGCGCCGCTTCCGCGGAGAGGGAGCGCACCGTCCCCCCCCGCGAGAGCAACGCGAGCATCGCGTCGCGGCGGGTGAGGATCCCGACGAGCTGCCCCTGCTCGAGGACCGGGAGCGCCTCCTCGCCGGTCTCGGTGAAACGATTCCAGGCGAGGTCGAGGGGATCGGCGGGCCGGACGGAGACGCGGTCGACGGGCCGGGCCGCGGCGCCGCAGGAGGTCGCCGGCCACCGCTCGGTGGGGAGGTTGCCGAGGTCGGAAAGCAGGAGGACGCCGACCGTCTTCCCGTCGTCGACGACGGGGAGGGCCGCGTGGCGGTGGCGGAGGAAGACCTCCTCGAAGGCTCGGTCGAGGGAGAGGGTCGCCGGGACGGTCGCGACTTCCCGGTTCATCGCGTCGGCGACGAGGAGCCCCCGGAGCGCGTCGCGGATGCCGGCGGCGCGCTCGGAGCTGCGGGCCGCCCCGTGGAGGAAGAGGCCGATGAGGGCGAGCCAGGCCCCGCCGAACGCCTGGTCTCTCCACGCGACGACGACCCCGGCCCCGATCAGGAGCGCGGCGATGAGTCGTCCCGCCCAGGCCGCATGGCGCGTCGCTTCGAGGAGGTTCCCGCGGACCGCCCAGATCCCGGCGCGCAGGCAGCGGCCCCCGTCGAGGGGGAAGGCGGGGAGGAGGTTGAAGGCGAAGAGCCCGGCGTTCACCCAGCCGAGCTGGAGGAGGAAGTCGGGGAGAGCCCGCGAGGGGCCGGGATCCGCCGGCGGGACGAGGAACGCGGGGCGCCAGCCGCCGAGGAGGAGGAGCGCGAGGCCGAGGAGGAGGGAGACCGCCGGGCCCGCGACGGCGACGAGGAACTCCTCGAGCGGCCGGTCGGGCTCCTCGGGGACCTCGGAGACGCCGCCGAGGAGGAAGAGCCGGATCCGGCGGACGGGCTTCCCGAAGCGCCGGGAGAGGGCGCAGTGGGCGAGCTCGTGGACGAGGACGGAGGCGAAGAGGGAGAGGGCGACGAGGAGGCCGAGGAAGGCGCGGGAGCCGGCGGAGGCGGTCGCCGCTCCCTCGTGGGGGACCGCGAGGGCGAACCAGGCGACGATTAGCGCGAGGCCGAGGAACCAGGAGGGGTCGGCGACGACGGCGATCCCGGCGATCCTGAAGAGGCGGATCCCGGAGCCGGAGGAGGATCGGGGCATCGTTCGGCGCGGGGCGTGGCGCGGGACCGGGCCCCGCTCAACCGCTCAGGAGCGGGAGGCCCTCGAGGCGCGGGGACGCGCGCCCCGCGCGCGGGACCGGGGCCGCGCCCGGTCGACCTCGATCGCGAGGACGGGGCAGAGGTCCGCGATCTCCGGGAGCGTGGGCTCCCACGCCGCGAAGTCCTCGGGGCCCCCGACGACGCGCGCCCGCCTCCCGCACCGGAAGACGTCCGGGCAGAGGTAGGCGCAGACCCCGCAGCCGATGCAGGAGGGAAGGACGCGGACAGCGCGGATCATCGGGCGCCTTTCGGCGGCGCCCTGCGGCGGTCTTGAGGGCTCCCCCGGTCAGCGCGTCTCCTTCAAGGTCAGGAGGGCGTAGGCGGTGACGAGGGGGGGACGCCCCTCCCACCACCGGTCGACGTCGTTCATCCAGGAACCGTCCTCCTTGTTCTGGAGGGAGAGGAGGCGCGAGGCGAGCTCCCCCTTCCAGTCGTGGGACGCGCCCGAGGCGTCCACGACCTTCTCCGCGCCGAAGAGGCGCAGCGTCCGCGCCGCGGTGTGGAGGTAATAGAAGTAGCCCTGGTAGCCGGCCCGAGGGTCCTTCGAGGTGTCGAAGCCGGGATTCTCCTCGAGCGTCCAGTTCTTCCCGATCCAGGCGAAGGCGGCCTGCACGCGCGCGTCGGTCTTGTCCAGGCCGGCGTAGAGGAAGCCCTTGAGGAGGGCGTAGGTCATGCTCCCGTAGGAGCGGGCGACCTTGCGGCCGTCGGGGAGGGTCGTCGTCCCGGCGGGGGAGTTGCCGGGGAAGTAGGCGGCGCCCCCGTCGTTCCCCGCGACGATCGTGTCCCCGGCGACCTTGATGACGGTCGGGTTCGACTCGCTGCGGTTCTGGCATCGCTGGAGGAAGGCGAGCGCCTTCGCGAAGGCGGGGTCGGTGGGGGGGAGGCCCGAGGCGACGAGCCCGTCGAGGGCGTAGTTCAGGTTCGAGAGGTCGGGGCGCTCGTCGTCCCCGTAGCCGATCCCGCCGTAGAAGCGGTCCTCCTCCTTGTACCCCTCCCCCTCGTCGGCCTGGACCTTCCGGAGGAAGCCCTGCGCGCGCTCGATGTTCCCCCGCCACTTCGGGTCCTCCGATGCGACCCAGGCCTGGATCGCGACGCTCGTCACGTAGGAGGCGACGCCTCCGCTGGAGACGGCCCCGTCCTTGTCCTGCGCCTGCGCGAGGAAGGCGAGGGACTTGGCGATCGCCTCGTCGACTTCCTTGGATCGCGGAGGAGGCACGGACAGGAGGGCCGCGGCGCACAGCCCCGTGATGCCGGGGTCGGACCGGCCGCCGAAGCCCCAGAAGCCGTCCCCCTCCCGATTGGCCATCAGGAAGTCGAGCCCCTTCCGGACCGCGGCGTCGATCGCCTCCTTCGAGGGGGGTTCCTTCGGAGCCGGCTGCGGAGCCGCGGGACCGGGGCCGGGCTTCTTCGCGGCGACGATGAACCGCTGGAGTTGGGAGAGGCGGCCGACGGCCTCCGCCGTCTCGAGGACGGACCCGTTCCAGTCCCCGTCCTTCCCGCGGCGGGCGAGGATCGGCTCGGCGTCCTTCCGCGCATGCTCCGCTTCCTCGGGCGTTCCCTTGGGAGGGGCCGGCGGTATGTCGCAATACGGGACGGACACCTGGGAGGCCTGGGAGGCGAGGTACGCCTGAGCGCGCGCCCGCTCCGACTCGTGGTGGGTGACCTCGAGGACCTTCAGCGCGCCGAGAGCCCAGGCGGTCGCCTTCCTCCGGTCCTCCCCCTCGACGCCGAAGGATCCGTCGGGAGCCTGGTGGGCGAACAGCCACGCGACCGCGTCGCGGATCCAGGGCCCGTCGATCTCGCGGTAGCCCCGCGGGCTCTGCGCGAGGGCGGAGAGCGCCGCGGCCGTCTCGACGACCCCCTTCCCGTACGAGCCGTCCGGATTGCGCGCCTTCCAGCGGAGCCAGTGGCAGGCCTGGTCGACGACCCTTCCGAGGTCGGGAGGGGGGGCCTGGGGGGCGAGGGAAGCGAGGAGGAAGAGGCTCGCGATCATGGGTGCTCCGGAGGGGGACCTTATAGCGCCGGGGTGGCCCAATCCCGAACGGTCGAGCGCGGGGATCGGTTCGGCCCGATATCGTCACGGCGATGCTCCTCGCCGTGTTTGCGAAGGCCCCGGAGCCGGGGAAGGTGAAGACGAGGCTCTGCCCCCCCCTCACGCATGAGGAGGCGGCGACCCTCTACGCCGCCTTCCTCGGGGACACCCTCGAGCGGCTGGGGGCTCACGCCCGGGCCCGGGGGATCGGCCTGGTCGTCGCCCACGATGGTGAGGAGCGAGTCTTCCGCCCCCTCGCTCCCCCGGGCGCGCGGTTCCTGCGCCAGCGGGGGGAGGGGCTCGCGGCGCGGCTCCGGAACTTCTTCGAGGACGCCTCCGCCGGGGGCGGCGGCCCGGTCGTCGTCGTCGGGTCGGACGCTCCGACCCTCCCCCTCGATCGGGTGGAGGCGGCCTTCGCCGCGCTCGCCGCCGGGCGAGCGGCGGCGATCTGCCCCGACGAGGGGGGAGGCTACTGCCTGATCGGGCTCTCGCGCCCCTGTCCGGCGCTGTTCGAAGGGGTCGAGATGGGAAGCCCTCGGGTCGCGGAGCAGACGAGAGAGCGCGCGGAGCGGGCGGGGATCGCCCTCGCCGTCCTCGAGCCCTGGCACGACGTCGACACGCCCGAGGACCTCTCGCGACTCGCGGCGGAGCTGCGGGACTCCCCGGTCGAGGCGCCCCGCACTCGGACGGCGCTCCGCGCCCTCGGAGTGGAGGCGCGTTGCCCCGCGGGTCGCCCGCCGGCATAGTCCCGGCGACGCCCATGAGGAAACTCGCCCTCCTTCTCCCTGTCGCCTTCACGGCTTCCTGCGCCTCGTCCCGGCCCGACTACCACGCCCCCGGCTACGCCGGCGCGAACTGCGTGGACCTCCTCGCGCTGGCGGACGAGCAGCCCCTCGCGCCGAACCAGACGGTGAACCTGATCCCGCTCGGCAAGGCGGGGGACGCGAGCCACCACCTCGCCATCGTCGGCGAGGAGCCGCTCCACAAGCACGAGCACCACGCCGTGACGGTCTGCGGGCTGCGGGGCGAGGGGGTGATGCGGCTCGTCCATCCGGACGGGAACCGGACGATCCAGATGGGGCCGGGCTCGGTCGTCCTCGTCCCCGCCGGCACGGCCCACTCCTTCAAGTCGACGGGGGGGGCGCCGTACGTCGCCCTCGCCATCTTCTCCCCGGCCTACGACGGGAAGGACGCCGTCCGCGTCGAGCCCTGAGGGCGCGCGGGGGGGAGAGGAGGACGGACCGATGCGGATCGGCTGGCTCGCGCTGGGCCTCGCTCTCCTCGTTCCCGCGTCTCCCGCGCAGAAGACTCCCGAGGAGTTCTTCGGCTTCCCGATGGGGGCGGACGGCCGCCTCGCCCGCCACCCCCAGATCGTCGAGTACCTGAGGCACCTCGACGCCTCCTCCGAGTGGATGGCGCTCGAGACCCTCGGGGACTCGACCCTCGGGAACCCGATGGTGATGGCGGTCTTCACCTCGCCCGAGGTTCTGAAAGTTCTCGGGCGGATCAAGCAGGTCGCCACCCTCCTCGCCGACCCCCGGATGCTCTCCCCCGGGGAGGTCGAGGGCCACGTGAAGGAGGGGAAGTCGATCGCGCTCCTCACCTGCAACATCCACTCGACGGAGGTCGCCTCCGCGCAGATGGCGTGCGAGCTCGCCTGGAGGATCGTCGCGGACCGCTGCCCGTTCGACCGCGCGAAGATCCTCGGGGAGACCGTCTTCCTCCTGATCCCCTCGACGAATCCCGACGGCCAGATCCTCGTCGCGGAGTGGTACGACCGCTGGAAGGGGGGGGAGTGGGAGGCGGGACCGATGCCGTGGCTCTACCACGTCTACGCCGGCCACGACAACAACCGCGACTGGTTCATGTTCAACCTGAGGGAGACGCGCCTCGTCTCCGACGTCTACTACCGGACATGGATGCCCCAGCTCGTCCTCGACGAGCACCAGATGGGGTCGACCGGGGCGCGACTCTTCGTCCCCCCTTTCGCGGAGCCGGCGAACCCCAACGTCCACCCGCTCATCTGGCGGGGCCTCGCCCTCGTCGGCTCGAACATGGCGATGCGGGTCGAGCAGCGGGGGCGCACCGGCGTCGTCGACCGCGCCTACTACACCGCCTGGTGGGAGGGGGCCTCGATCATGACCCCCTGGTGGCACAACATCGTCGGGGCCCTCTCCGAGATGGCCTCCTGCCGGATCGCCTCGCCGGTCTACGTCGAGCCGAACGAGCTGACCGCCGCGCGCGGCTTCGACGCGCACGAGCCCTCCCTCTCCTATCCCAACCCGTGGAAGGGAGGGTGGTGGCGCCTGCGCGACATCGTCGACTACGAGCTCGACCTCTCCTTCGCTTTCGTCGAGACGGCCGCGCGCCACCGGGAGGACTTCCTGCGCAATCGCGCGCGGATGGCCTTCGACGCCGTCGAGCGCAAGGGAGCCCCGCGCTCCTTCGTGATCCCCGCCGTGCAGCACGACCCCGTCGCCGCCTCGGAGATGGTCGAGGTCCTGCGCCTCGGGGGCGTCGAAGTCTTCTCGGCCTCCGGGCCCTTCACGGCCGACGGGAAGTCCTACGGCGCGGGCTCCTTCGTCGTCCCCCTCGCGCAGCCGAATGGCCTCTACGCGAAGGACCTCCTCGAGATCCAGCGCTACCCCGACCTGCGCGAGTACCGCGGCGGCCCCCCGATCCGGCCCTACGACATGGCGGGGTGGACGCTCGGCCTCCAGATGGGGGTGGAGACGGTCCCCGTCGACCGGATCGCCGGAGCCTCCCTCACGCTCCTCGACAAGACCCCCTTCCCCGCCTCCTCCGTCGGAGGGGACGGCCCGACCTGGTCGGTCGGGACCCAGACGAATGCCTCCTTCCTCCTCGCCAACCGCCTCCTCGCGGCCGGAGCAGAGGTCTATCGCGTCCCCGCCCAGACGAAGGAGAACGTTCCCGCGCCCGGTACCTGGCTTCTGCGCGCCCCGGCCGGGACCGAGGCGGCCGCGTTCCGCCAGACGCTCGCCCAGGCCCTCGAGGAGGCGCACCTCGGCGCCGCGACCCTCGCCTACCGGGGCGAGGCGCTCCGGGTTCGCCGGCCGCGGGTCGGCCTCTACAAGCCCTGGGTCGCGAGCATGGACGAGGGGTGGACGCGCCTCCTCCTCGAGAGGTTCGGCACGGACCTCAAGAACCTCGAGAACCCGGCGATCAAGGCGGGGAACCTCCGCGAGTCCTTCGACGCGATCGTCCTCCCGGACATGGACACCGACGCGATCGTCTCGGGGGACACGGTCGCCGACGGGAAGAAGCGCCCCTCGCGTTATCCCTCCGAGTACCAGGGAGGGATCGGGGACGAGGGAGTGACGGCGCTCAAGGCCTTCGTCGAAGCCGGCGGCACCCTCGTCTGCCTCGACAGCGCGTGCGAGTTCGCGATCGCGAAGCTCGACCTCCCGGTCAAGAACGACCTGAAGGACGTGAAGGAGGGGGACTTCTTCTGCCCCGGCTCCTGCCTCGCCCTCGAGGTCGACCCTTCCCAGCCCCTCGCCTTCGGCATGCCGAGGAAGGCGAGCGCCTTCTTCGTCTCCTCCGCCGCCTTCACGACCTCCCTCCCGTCGGGGAAGTTCGACCGCCGCGTCGCCGCCACCTACCCCGCGCGCGACATCCTCCAGTCGGGCTGGATCCTCGGGGAGGACCGCCTCGCCCGTCGCGCGGCGGTCGTCGAGGTGAAGATGGGCCCCGGTCGGGTCGCGCTCCTCGGCTTCCGGGCGCAGCACCGCGCCCAGACGCCGGGGACCTACAAGTTCCTCCTGAACGCCCTCTTCGCCTCCGCCACCGAACCTGCCGTATTGAAGTAGTCTGCGCCACCATGGTTGCCTGCCATGAACCGCGGTGATTCCCTCAAGGCGGTCGAGTTGGTTCGCAAGATTCGAGACCGGATGGGGCGCCGATGGGCCCGCATGAGCGCCGCCGAGACCATCGAGTTCTTCCGTCAGGCTGGGTCGAGAGCCCGCAGTCGCGCGCGTGGCCATGCAGTCCGCCCTCCCCCTCGAAGGCGATCCGGCTGACCTCGTCGAGCGCCGGTAGTCGGGGTGATCTCCACCGACTCGGACGCCGCGAGCTCAGGGAGAAGTGCCTCCTCGGATCGTCATGAATGCGAAGAAGGGTCCCTACGTGGTCTGCTTGAGCAACGAGGGTTTCCGGGCCTCCCTCATCGTCCGCAAGATCTACCGGTCCTTGCGAGACCTCGCCGGCGAGAAGCGAGGGTTGATCCGCGTCATCGACGAGTCCGGCGAGGACTACCTCTTCCCCGCGAGACTCTTCGCGCCGATCCGGATTCCCCAGGGCCTCGAGAAGCGGCTCGCGAAGGCCTCCTGATCGGCGACTCCCGCCACCGGCGGGCCACCGCGGAAGGCCCGTCCGCTCACGGCGCCGGCTCGACGACGACCGCGGTCCCGTAGACGATCAGTTCCGCGGTGTTCGAGAGCATCTCCGACGTCGCGAAGTGCGCGGCGAGGATGGCGTTCGCGCCCATCGACCGGGCGTTCTCGATCATCCGGTCGAGGGCCTGCTCGCGGGTCTGGGCGAGCATCGCCGTGTACTCCTCGACCTCCCCGCCGGCGAGGCTCTTGAGCGCGGCGAGGAGGGACTTGCCGGCGTGGCGCGAGCGGACGGCGTTGCCGTAGCACAGGCCGAGCACCTTGACGACGCGGCGCCCGGGGAGGTCGGGAGTCGTGACGACGATCATCGGACGACGTTCCGGTAGGGGTCGAACGGGAGCGTGCGCAGCCGCAGGCGCAGGACCGACAGGAAGAGGAGGAACAGTCCGATCCCCGTCGCGAGCAGCCCGAGCCGCACCGGGAGGGGGATCGTCTCGGCCACGGCGAGCGCCGTCGCCCCGTACGCCGCGAGGAGGGCGAGGCCGACGAGGAGGAGGACCCAGCCCGCCTTGCGCTCCGAGCGGTTGTAGATGCCCGCCCAGAAGCGGGAGGTCTCGGCGTCGGTCGGCTCGGGGAGGCTCGCCGCCTTCGCCAGCGCCGCGAGGTTCCGGTACTTCGCCTCCTCGAGCGAGCACTCTCGGCATCCGCGCAGGTGTCCCCGGACCGCGCCCTCCTCCTCGGGCCGGAGCTCCCCGTCGAGGAGCCCCATGATCGCGATCCTCGCCTCTTCGCAGCTCATGCGCCTCCGAGGATCGGGTCGAGCCGCTCGCGCAGCCTCCGCCGCGCGTGGAAGAGCCGGGACATGACGGTCCCGACCGGGATGTCGAGGACGGAGGCGATCTCCCCGTAGGGAAGCTCGGCGAAGTGGCGGAGCGCCAGGATCTCCCGGTCGTTTTCCGGGAGTTCCCGGTACGCCTCCCAGAAGAGGCGCCTCGTCTCCTCGCTCGACACCTCCTCGACCGGTCCCCTCCGCCCGTCCGGGATCGAGATCGGCGCCCGGCCCTCCTCCTCGTGGATGGAGAGGGCGCGGGCCCGGGTGCGCTTCTCGATCGACCGCAGGCAGGCGTTGCGCAGGATCCGGTAGAGCCAGGGGAAGAAGGGCTCCCCCGGCCGGAAGCGCGGCATCGAGGCCCAGGCCCGCAGGAAGGCCTCCTGCGTCGCGTCGAGCGCCTCTTCCCGGTCGTAGACGATCACGCTCGCGATGCCGAACGCGCGGCGGAAGTACGCACGGACGAGTTCCTCGAAGGACGCACGATCTCCGGCCCTCGCCCGGGCGAGG
>JAKEFM010000254.1 GCA_022616055.1 Planctomycetota bacterium | reverse complement strand
GGGTTCGAGCCCCGCGACCTCGACGGCCCGTACCTGACCGAGGAGTCGGGCGGGCGGATCGCGCTCTTCCCGATCTCGCAGCGCCTGCGCTACCTGATCCCGTTCCGTCCCGTGGAGAGCTCCGGCGCGACGCCCTCGCCACGGCGCTCGCCTCCTCCAAGTTGAGCCAGATTGCGCAGACTGGGCTCCCGGAGGAGGCCTTCCTCGCCGGCCTCGCCCAGGGCATCGGCGTGCTCGCCCTCGCGGCGAACCTCGGGGAGCCCCACGCCCTCCTTCTGAAGGAGGCCGATGGGAACGGGGAGATGTTGCCTCCCTCCAGAGGAGCCGGTTCGACCCCCACCACGGGGAGGCAGCTTGCGCCCTCCTCGAGGCCTGGTGGTTCCTCGCCGAGATCCGCGGGGCGGTGGGCCGCCATCCGGACGGTCCCGCCGAGCGTCCTCCGAGGAGCCCCGTCGATCGCCTCGCGCCCTGCCTCTACGTCGCGGAGTCGATCCGCCGCACCCTGCGGCGGCCGGGGGAGGCCACGTTCGCGGAGCTCCGCCGGTGCGCGTCGGAGACTCTCGAGGTCGACGAGAGCGGACCCTCGAGCCTCCTCGAGCTTGTCGGGGCGAGCTTGGCCGAGACGGTCGAATCCGGCCCGTCTCCCGCGCCCGGGCGCTGTCTGGGTCCGGGGAGGGGGAGAGGGCGACGTCAGAATCGGAGTTCGATCCCGAGCATCGGGCCGGAGAGTTTGAGCTCGACATCGCTGTCCCCGGAGTTTCCTTCCGCCCCATAGTCCCACCAGCGCCAACCCCCGAAGGCGACGACGCGCTTCGCGAGCTTCAGCGTCAGGGCGAGGTCCGTCACGCCGAGCGAAGCCTCGTCCGGAACGAACCCGCCCGTCCACGTGGACCTGACGAAGGCCCCGAGCCAGGGGAGCGGCTCGACGCCTGCCTGGAGACCGAGGATCGGCCCGACGGAAGAGAAGGTCTCGGACGCGGACAGGGCGCCGTCTTCGGCCTCGAGGTGTAGCCGGGTGAGGCCGAGTCCTCCAATCCCCTCCACCACGAGGTAGTCCTCGACCCTGGCCCCGCCGCGCAACGCGATCGAGCCCGCGAGGAGCGTCCAGTCGAGGTCGACCGTCGCCGGGCCGAGGAACTGCGTGCCGCCCAATTGGACGAACTCGTTTCCGGCAAGCCCCTGGTCGTCGTCCCCCGCGACGTACCCGACGTCGAGCTCCACGCCGAGGTGGCCCTTCCCCGTCCCTCGCGAGGCCCCTTCCTCATCCTCGGGTCCGCTCCCCTCCGCCTTCGGAAGCACATCCCAGAACGCCCGGAACGAAGCCCCGAACGCGTCCCGGTCCGTCCCCTCGATGTCCCTCTGGATACGGCAGGAAGCGAGACACAGCGGGAGCGTCATCAGGAGACGCGCGGCGAGGGGGCTTCCGCCGGGATCCAAACGAAGCCGAAGCGGCCACGCGTTCATGGCAAACCATCCTCCCGGAACGGGCGCATGGCTCTCGACCGGCTCGAGAGCGCGAACGGGCGCGGTGAGCGGCGAGTTTCGCCTCGATCCCGGGTCGGCCGCAGGTTCGAGGGTTCGCGCGCGGGGAAAGAGTGCGGGCGCCGCGTCCGGCCGAACCCATGTGGTCATCCCCCGGGCGGTCATAGGTCGGTCAGCGCCGTGATCTCGAGGTTCGACAACCTCGCAGGGCCGACGATCACCGCCTGCCAGTAGACCGGGATCCCGACGAGGGAGAGACTCGCGGGCACGGAGAACGTGATCGACGCCCGTCCGTCGCCAAAGAGCAGCCCCCCGAGGACGAAGGAGAGGCTCGAGGGATCGAGTCGCAGGGTTCCCAGGGGAGGGATAGGGATGTTGGCGGTCCCGAGCGAGACCCCGAGGAACCAGGCGCCCCACGAGGGTCCATGGATGTCGAGGGTGAGGGGCTTCCCGACTCGGGGAATCCCCCGCCAGGCGAGCTGACGGGTGAGGTTGCTGTAGAGGCGGTTCTGCCCCCCGATGTTCCCCACGAAGGCGTCGAGGTCGCCGTCCCCGTCCACGTCCCCGAGCGCGACTGCCCGCGTAGAGTCGCGTAAGGCCGGGAGGTTCGTCGCCGTGAGGTCCGTGAAGACCCCCGTCCCACCGTTGAGGTAGAGGCGGTTCTGCTCCCCGTCGTTCCCCACGAACGCGTCGGGGTCGCCGTCCCCGTCCACGTCTCCGAGCGCGACCGCCTCGGTGAAGTCGATCCGGGCCGGGAGGTTCGTCCCGGTGAGGTCCGTGAAGACCCCCGTGCCGCCGTTGATGTGGAGGCGGTTCTGCTCTCCGATGTTCCCCACGAAGGCGTCGAGGTCGCCATCCCCGTCCACGTCCCCGAGCGCGACCGCCTGCGTGGCGTCGAGCAGGGCCGGGAGCTTCGTCCCGGTGACGTCCGTGAAGACTCCCGTCCCACCGTTGAGGTAGAGGCGGTTCTGCTCCTCGTCGTTCCCCACGAACGCGTCGGGGTCGCCGTCCCCGTCCGCGTCGCCGAGCGCGACCGCCCGCGTAGAGTCGCGCAACGCCGGGAGGTTCGTCGCCGTGAGGTCCGTGAAGACCCCCAACCCGCCGTTCCGGTAGAGGCGGCTCTGGCCGTCGTTGCCCACGAACACGTCGAGGTCGCCGTCTCCGTCCACGTCCCCGAGAGCGACTGCCGTCGTCTGGTCGGTCAGGGCCGGGAGGTTCGTTGTGGTGACGTCCGTGAAGACCCCCGTCCCACCGTTGAGGTAGAGGCGGTTCTGCTCCTCGTTGTTCCCCACGAACGCGTCG
>JAKEFM010000253.1 GCA_022616055.1 Planctomycetota bacterium | reverse complement strand
TCCCGCTCGGGCGGAAGGTGACCGCCAGCGTCCCCTCCCGGCCGTCGTAGCCGACGCGCTCGACCAGGAGCCGGAGGATGCGGGCCTGCTCCTTCGGGAAGAGGGCGTCCCAGACCGGGTCGAAGAGGGAGAGGGCGCCCTCGAGGTCGCCCGCGTCCACCTTCTCCTTCTCCGCCGCGAGGACGCGCTCCCGGATCCCGGTCAGGCGCTGCTCGGCGGCGCGCATCCGGTCGTGGAGGTCGGCGAGCCGCGCGTTGCTCCCGTCCCCCTCGGCGAGAAGGCGCTTCGCGTCGGCGCCGAGGGACTTCATCTCCTTCTCCCCGGCCGCCCGCTCGTCTCCGAGGCGATCCAGGTGCGCCGCGTACTCCGCCCGGGCGGCCTTGAGGGTCGCGTCGAGGACTCCGCGGTCCTTCCCGATGGCCCGGATGCGCTCGACCACGAACCTCTCCACCTCCTGCGCGGGGACCGCCTTCGTGGGGCAGGAGGTCCAGCCCTGCTTCTGGGCCTTCAGGCAGACGTAGTAGCGGTAGAGGCGCTTCCGCTTCACCGTGTACGAGTGGCTCATCGCCGAGTCGCAGGGGGCGCACCGGAGCAGTTCCCGCAGCAGCGCCCCGTGCCTGTTCCGGACCCTCTTCCCGCCCGTCCGCCCGTTGTGCAGGAGGAGGGCCTGCGCCCGGCGCCAGACCTCGAGGTCCACGATGGCGGGGTGCTCGCCCGGGAAGATCGTCCCCTTGTGGTTCACCTGGCCCGTGTAGATGACGTTCGCGAGGAGCCCGAAGAGGTTCGCCTTGTCGAAGCGGGATCCCTCGCGGACTTTCCCCTTCTTCGTCGTCCACGCCTTGGTGGTCCAGCCCCGGTTGTTGAGATCGACCGCGGTGGCGACCAGGGACTGCTCGCGCAGGTAGAGCTCGAAGACCTCGCGGACTCGCAGCGCCTCCGCCTCGTTGACGAGGATTCGCCCGCCCTTCGGATCCACGTCGTATCCGAGGACGGGGGTACCCCCGACCCACTTCCCCTTGCGGC
>JAKEFM010000252.1 GCA_022616055.1 Planctomycetota bacterium | reverse complement strand
GGATTCGCTCCGCGTCGTCGTCCCTCTCCTCGAGCGCGAGGGTCCAGCCGCGCTCCTCGAGGAACACCGTCATCGCCTCGATGCGGGCGGCGAACCGCGCGCGCCCGTCCCACTGGCCGCGGTTCTCGACGAAACCGATCGGAAGGCGCCGGAGCCGTTCCGTCGCGCGGATGGCTTCGAGCGCGCTCGCTTCCGCGGGGTCGGCTCCGTGTCGTTCTCCCTGACCCGAAGCGGACCCGCCGAGCAGGCCGACGATCGCGACGAGGTAGCTGACTCGCCTCATCGGGAGGACCCTCCGCCGGCCGGGCGAAGCCGGCACCGAAGGATACCCCTCCGGTTCCCTCCAGTAACTCCGGGACGGCGGATCGACGGCGCTCGCCCCGGGAGGTAGCGTCCGGGCCGAGGTCGTCATGAAGCCCGCCCTGCCGATCCTCGCCGCCCTCCTCGCGCTCGGTCCCGCCGCGTCCGCCCAGACCTGTGGGCCGCTCGCGTTCTCGTTCACCTCGACCGGTCCGGGCTGCTTCCCCGGCGGTCCCGGCCTCGGCTTTCCCACGCTGGGCGCGACGCTGGTCCCGCCGGCCGTGCCTGGGACCTGCGCGGTCCAGTACTCGACCCCGATCGCGCTCGCCTCGCTCTTCCTTTCGATCGGGACGAGCAACCCGGTGCTCGACCTCGGGCCCTTCGGGTTTGCCGGGTGTGTCCTGAGCGCGAGCCCGGAGATCATCGTCCCGTTCGGCGGCGCGTCCGGATTCTTCCTGACGCTGACCGTGCCCGTGCCCCAAGACCCGGCCCTCGTCGGGGCGAGCGTGTTCACGCAGGCGTTCCTCCTCTCCGGCGGGACGCTCGCGCTCTCGAACGGGATCCGCGTCGACCTCCTGTAGGGCCCCCGGAAGCCCGGGGCGGCGGCGTTCCTGTCTCCCTCTCGGAAGCGGGGAAGGCCGCTCGCTCGCGGTTCGTCGGCGGGCTCTCTCCCACGGCTCTCGCTCGCGCGACCGCTTGCGGGCGCGGGAGGACGCGTGAACAGCTTCGTGACGGCCTCGTGGGTGGGGATGTAATCCCGGCGCCTCTCGCGCGTCCTTCTCCCGGCCGGCGCTGCTCCCGGTGAGTACCCCCGGCAAGACGGAGTCCATCGTGAAACTGGAAGAGATCGTCGAACGCGTCCAGGTCGAATGGCGCCCGGCGTTCCGGGCCCTCGTGGAGACGGGAGAAGCCGACGAGGGCTTTCTCCAGTACCTCGAGGAGGACGTACGGGCGATGGGGGCCGTCGAGTTGGCCTTCGGGGCGCAGGCACAGGCGCTCGAGCGGGTCGGTCGCGCGATCGCGGAGTCGGCCATCGCGCAGGCCGGGGACCTCCCGCCGGCGTCCTCGGTCGTCTCGCCGCCCCCCGCCGCCGAGTCCGTCTCGATGTCGCTCGCCCGAGCCATCGAGGACGTCCTATCCCTCCCGGCGGAGGATCGCGATCGAGCCGCGGCGGATGTCGCGTCCGTCCTCCGGTCGCGCCTGGCGGAGCGGGCGAAGGGGGCGCTCGAGGCGCTCGCCGCCGGGATCCAGACGAGGCTGAG
>JAKEFM010000251.1 GCA_022616055.1 Planctomycetota bacterium | reverse complement strand
GCCGATCGCGCGGGCCCCGCGCACGAGGGTCCTGTAGTCGACGGTCCCCCAGTCCTCCGTCATCCCGTCCGAGAGGAGGACGACGTGCCGGATCCCCGGGGGCGCGGTCCCGGCGACCTCGATCGCCCTGCGCAGGGCGGGCTCGAATCGCGTCCCTCCCCCGGCGCCCAGGGAGGCGACGCAGCCCCGGATCCGCTCCCTGTCGCCGGCGGCCCCGAGCGCGCAGACCTCTTCGGCCGAGGCGTCGAAGGCGATCACGGCGACCTGGTCCTGCGGATCGAGCGTCTCCGCGGAGGCCAGCGCCGCCTCCTTCGCGCGCTCGATCTTCACCCCCGCCATCGAACCCGACCGGTCGATCAGCAGGAGCAGGGTGACGGTCGCGCTCTCGACGGCCTTCTTGTCGGGAGGCTCGGCCGGTGGCTCCGGGGGGGTCTCTCCCGGAGCCGGGCGAGTCGGAGGGGACTCCGGGGGCGAGTCCGGTTCCTCCGGCGGGGGCGGCTCCGGGAGCGCCTCGACCGGCGACCACTCCTCCCTCCCGACCGCGCGCAGGGCCTCCCGGCCGAGGAGGAGGACGCCCCCACCCTCGCGGGCGAAGCGCTCGATCGCCCGGGGGTCTCCGGGGACCCCGGCGAGGACGAGAAGATCGCCCTGCAGGACCTCGCCCGTCTCGATCCGGAAGCCCTCATCCTCCAGCGCGGCCGCGAACGGGGAGAGGGGCCCGGACCATCCGATCGGGACCGGAGGGCCCACCCTCACCCACGCGAGGAGCGGCCCGCAGCCCGGCGCCGCGACCTCCAGGCCCTGCCATCCCTCCTCGGCGAGGGTGAGCCGCAGGCGAGCGAAGGGGCCGGGGCCCGGAAGATGTTGCCCGCCGGTCGCGGGGTGGAGCAGGCGGACGCCTGAGGGATCGCAGCCCGCCACCTCGAGGAGGAAGGGGCGGGAGGCCCGCGCCGTCGCGGGGACGAAGACCTCGGCGCGGTCCGCGGGCGCGCTTCCCTCCTCGGCCTCGACGGGAGCGGCCCGGGCTGGGGAGGACGCGCGCGCCGGGCCGGGCGCAGCCGGCGAGCCGAGGGCGAGGAGGAGGAGGAGCCCCGCGAGAGCGTACGCGCCCGCGGTGATCCATCTCATCCCCGGATCAGCACCGGCTCGAGGAGGTCGACCCTGTCGCCGACGTGGAAGTCCTCTCCGTAGTCGACCTCGATCCGCAGGTCCTTCGCCCCCCGGACGTCGATCTCCGGGAGGGGAACGGGCTCCCCTCCGGCGCGTAGCGGCGGGGACTCGAACGCGGGCTTGCCGTCGACGGCCACGCGCAG
>JAKEFM010000250.1 GCA_022616055.1 Planctomycetota bacterium | reverse complement strand
TCTCCGGGGATCTACGCGAGCCCGCCACTCACGCTCGGCGGCCCAGGGACGACGGACGGGCCCTCCTCCCTCGTCGCGGCAGACCTGAATGGGGATGGCGACCTCGATCTCGCCTCGGCGAACGGGTACTCCGGCCTGACGGTCTTCTTCCAGGAGTCGCCGGGGGTTTTCGTCGCTTCTCCGCCGATCCTCGGCGTCGATCCCATCTCCCTCGCCGCGGCGGACTTGGATGGGGACGGCGACTTCGACCTCGCCTCCGCGAACAACTTCAGCCTCACGGTCTTCTTCCAGGATTCCCCCGGAGTCTTCGGGAGCCCCCCGCTCACCCTCGGCGGCTTCCCGACGACGGACGGGCCCATATCCCTGGCCGCGGCGGACTTCGATGGGGACTGCGACCTCGACCTCGCCTCGGCGAACGCCAGTGGCTCCAACCTGACGGTCTTCTTCCAGGAGTCCCCCGGGGTCTTCACGACCTCCCCGCTCACCCTCGGCGGCTTTGGGGTGACGAACCGCCCCACATCGATCGCCGCGGGGGACTTGGATGGGGATGGCGACTTCGACCTCGCCTCGGTGAACCTGTTCGGCGGCGCCCTGACCGTCTTCCTCCAGGATTCGCCGGGATTCTTCGCGAGCTCCTCGCTCATCCTCGGCGGCCCTACGACGACGGACCGCCCCACCTCCCTCGCCCCGGCGGACTTCGATGGGGACGGCGACCTCGACCTCGCCTCGGCGAACGCTGGTGGCCCCAACCTGACGGTCTTCTTCCAGGAGTCGCCGAGGGCCTTCGCGACCTCCCCGTTGATTCTCGGCGGCTCCGGGACGACGGACAGCCCCACCTCCCTCGCGGCGGCGGACTTGGATGGGAATGGTCATCTCGATCTCGCCTCCGCGAACGGCGGCGGCTCCAACCTGACGGTCTTCTTCCAGGAGTCGCCGAGGATCTACGCGAGCCCGCCGCTCATCCTCGGCGGCCCGGGGACGACGGACGGCCCCTCCTCCCTCGTCGCGGCGGACCTGAATGGGGACGGCCAGCTCGACCTCGCCTCCGCGAACGGAGGTGGCTCCAACTTGACGGT
>JAKEFM010000249.1 GCA_022616055.1 Planctomycetota bacterium | reverse complement strand
CGAGGACCGCGACCGCCAGGCGGACCCCCCGTCCGACTTGCGGCGCCGCGATCCCGACCCCGCGAAGGCGGCGCATCTCCTCGACCATCTCCCTGGCGAGGTCTCGCAGGCCCGCGTCGAACTTCTCGACCGTCCGGCACGGGGCGAGGAGGCGCGGGTCCGGCCAGTAGATCACGGGGGAATCGTACCGTCGCCGCGGTACGATTCTCGCATGAAGCCCGTCATCGCCCTCGCGCTGTCCGTCCTGGCCGGGTCGACGATCGGCCTGGTCACCGCCGCCGCCCGCGTCGCCCCGGAGCCGAACCCCGTCCGGTTCTACGTCGACGACCTCGGCCGAATCGCCGGGACCGAGTTCGCCGCCGAGGGGCGAGTGTACACGGCGAAGCACGTCACGGACGCCTACGATCGGAAGGACGCCAAGCAGGCGGGCGGCGATGTCTCCGACGTCGGGCCCGCGGGGTTCCACGGACTCCCGATCTGCCGCGAGCACCACGCCGCCGCGTCGCGGGTCCGAGTCCTCCTCGCGCGCTGGCCCGGCGAGGGCGTCGACGTCGAGGGGATGGTGATGGGGCGCCTGGGCGACGACGGGGTCTCCGGCGACTACCTGCTCCGGACCGCGCGCCCCCTGTTCCGCGGGGTCAGCGGGTCCCCGGTCGTCTGCGACGAGCACGGCGCCGTGATCGGCGTCGCGGCCCGGCTCGAGGGAGACCGGCAGTACTCGTGGGCGTCGCCGGTCGAGCCGCTTTAGACCGGCGCGCCGTGCAACGAGGCTAGGTCCGCGACGGTCGCGGCCCCGCGCGGGGACACGACCATCCCGACCGGGTCGCCCTGGACCAGCATCTCGACGGCGTGCTTCCCGTCCCGCTCGCGGACGGTGAGGATCGGCGCGTGCTGGTTACGAATCGCCCACAGGATCCGCGGGGTCACGACCGACAGGTTCCCCTCGCAGTCCCAGACCTCGTAGACGCCCTCGCGCGGCCGCATCTTGATCGACCGCACCTCGGGTCGGAACCCGAAGAACGTCTCGAACAGGGTCACCGGGACTTGAGCTCGAACCTCTGCTGCCCGTACCGCGCGGCGAGGTAGACCCCGCCGGCGACCGCGGCGACCTTCGCCCAGGTCGAGTCGGCGAGGGCCGCGGGCAGGGCGACCGCGGTCATGGCGATCACGTGCAGCCAGAACTCCGTCGACCGGACCCCCGGCTTCGGGCCCAGCCCCTCGATCTTGACGGTGACGTCGGCGGCGGAGTCGTCGGGCATGCCGGTATCGTACCCTCTCAGATCATGGCCGCGACCGCGCAGACCAGGGCCCGCTGCACGACGGCGGCGATCCGCCCGCGGAGCTCCTCGTCGGAGTCCGACTCGGCGATCCCGGCGAACAGGGCGACGTTGTCGCGCTCGGCGACCAGCGCCTCCCCGAACCCGGGCTTTCCTGCGAGGGTCGCGAGGTGCCGCGCCCTCGCCTCCGCGTACGCGCGGACCTCGAGCTTCGTGACGTCTCGCCTGCGTCCCGCCGCGTCGAGGAGGGCGGCGACCTCGGCCGCCATCTCGAACAGGGGGGACGTCGCGGTCACCGGGCCCTCCCCAGCGCCTCGCCGAACAGGCGGAGGCGCTCGCGCATCGACTCGGCGGCTCCCTCGGACACCTCCCCGGCTCGGACCCGCTCGGCGATCCCGCGCTCGGCGTCAGACCGGACGGCCGGCCACGCCTGGAGTAGGGCCGGGGCGACGGACGCGCACCCGCACGCGAGGATCGCGGCGGTGGCGACGACGATCAAGAGCTTCCTCACTTCCCCATCACCTTGAGCTGCGGGACCGCGGCGAGGACGAGCGCGAGCGCCGCCTCGTCGGAGTCTCCCGAGCACTCGAGAGGGCCGTGGACCTTGTCCCCGAAGTGGTCCCGGAACGGGACCGACCACTGCTCCACGTCGACCCCCGCGACGGCGAACCCGGGCGGGGCGATCATCCTCTGGTCGCGGCACTGCGCGAGGTGGCGGCGGAGCCGGCGCACCCCCCAGATGCCGAGCATCGACCCCCCGTGGCACGCTTCCATGAAGTCCCGGAAGTTGTCGTAGGCGTCCCGCGGCGACAGGTTCTCGAAGAGCTCGGTCTTCTCGTCGAGCTTCTCCTCGAAGTGCCGCCACGGCAGGACCCCCTGCGCGGTCACGAGCGCGTAGAGGGAGTGGCACCGTAGCCGGACCTCGACCTCGAGCGACGTCGGGACCAGCCCGCTCTTCTCGAGCGACTTCGCCGTCGCCCAGGCCCGCGGACCCTTCAGCAGGACGACGATCACCGGAGCAGCCCCGACCCGGCCAGCGCCGACCGGACCTTCTCGGCGAGCTCCGCCTCGGTCCCGTCGTTCGAGATGACGATGGAGGAGACCGGGTTCCCGTCGTCCGAGATGGTCCGGTCGTCTAGCCAGAACCGGGAGTCCCCGCTCCACGACGTGCCCGGCCGCGAGACCCGCAGGATCAGGCAGTTGGTCCGACCGAACCGCTCGACCACGGGGCGCGCCTCGAGGTCGAACCCGCAATCGTACGCGACCGCGTCGAACCCCTCGCGGTCCCGGCTCTCGATCTCCTCGACCGCCAGGCGCCCGAGGACGTCCTTCCCGTGGAGGTGCTTCAGGTGGTTCTCGGCCACCGAGATGTACGTGTCCCGCGGAGTCGCGCCGAGGAACCCCTCGCAGGGCTGGTCCTTCGTCCTCTCGAAGTGGTCGGTTCGCAACGGCCGGCCGTCGACGTCCGTGATCCCGTAGAGCCGATGGGTCATGTCCTTCAGACGGTCCCCCATCGACAGGACGTCGCACCTCCCGAGGAGGTGCGCGACGATCTTCTCGACCGTCGTCTTCCCCGCGCGGGGCGGGCCGTTCACCAGGATCACCTTCACTCCAGCCTCCAGCGGATGACCGTCACGAACGACTCGGGGGTCAGGGACGGGTAGAGCCGCCGCATCCCCACGAGGGCGTCCGCGGACGACCCGAAGCCGTCGTCCCTCGCGTCTCGGTCGGGGATCGCTCCCGCCCGGTAGTAGTCCACGTGGGTCACGTGGCCCATCGCGCACCACTTCGTCACGTTGCAGTACAGGACGATCGGCTCCCCGACCCGGAAGTTGCGCATCCCGTTCCGGATGGAGATGAACTTCCTCCCCTCGTCAACCGCGCACTGCGCGTCGGGTCCGGCGATCAGGAGCGCCTGGAGGGGAGGGATCACGTCGGCCACCCCCAGGGGTCCGGCCTCCGGGCAGCCGGGAGGTCCTTCCCGTAGAGGGGAGGGAGCCAGTCGCTGGGCTTCGCGGGTCGGCTCGGGTTCTCGGGGTCGAGCATCTTCTCCATGTTCGCCCTCTGGACCTCGGCCCAGAAGGCGTCGAAGTCGACGCCGAGCGAGACGCAGGTCCCGACGGCGAGGTAGGCGAGGTCGACCGCCGCGTCCGCGGCCTCGCGCACGTCGTCGTCGAGGAGGGCCCCGGCGAGCTCTCCGACCTCCTCCTGGATGTGCCGGAGCCGCATCAGCGCCTCCCGGCTCGGGAGCGGCTTCGGGTACTCCGAGACCGTGAACCCGAACTTCTCGTGGAACTTCCGGACGTCCCCGTGCAGGCCCATCGTCACCTTCCCTTGCTGGCGATCACCCTCGCCTCGTCTAACCTACCTCGGAGGACGGCCGACGTCCAGGCGCGGACGCGCAGGCGTCGCGTCACGAATAGCGACTCCTCGCCCGCGTAGAGCCTTGCGAACCGGTCGAGGAACGCGATCTCGGCCGTCGCCGGCGCCCACGGCCGGACTCGCCCGAAGTCGGGCAGGTCCCTCCCGAACGGGTTGCCCCCTCCCCACATCCCGAACGACTTCGCCTCGGCGAGGCACATCGCGTCGTCGACGTCCCGGACCGCGGCGGGGTACGACCGGCCGCGCAGCCCGAAGCGGTCCCGGATCGCGCGGGTCAGCCGCTTCTCGGCGCGCCGGTACCCCGGGATCCCGGTCTTCACCGGCCGGGGGAGGTCGGACAGGTACGCCTCGGCGGCGTCGTGCATCAGCGCCTCGAGCTCGAGGCCGGGCGACGTCCGGCGGGACATCCGGACGCAGTGCTCCGCGACCGAGTAGAACCGGGGGCACTGGCCGGCGAACCGGCACACGTTCGACAGCCCGTGCGCGACGTCCCGGACGTCGATGTCGCCGGGGTGGAGGTCGAGGGGGTCGAGCAGCACCCCCGTGTGGGTCTCGAACAGGCTCGGCTTCACGACGGCAACCTCAGGTCCTTGATCCACATCGTCTGCGGGTCCGGGTCCCCGGCGGGGAGCCGGCACTCGTACGTCATCCCCTCGATCACGCACCGGCGGGCGCCGCCCGACTCGGTCAGGACCGGATACTGGTGGACGTGCCCGTCGGGGGAGAGGAACGCGATCCCGAAGCCCTTCTGCCACCCGGGGGTCGTCGCCGAGATGTAGGCGCGGCCGGCCCGCTCGACGCACGCCATCGGCGTCGACATCCACGACATGCCCATGTCCCGCTCGGTCGTCCCGAACGCGAGGCCGGCGCGGTGCACGTGCCCGGACTGCCCGGACCGGCCCGCGTCCTTCAGCTCCTCGACGGCGGGGGTCTTCCCGAGGCGGACGCCGTGGTGGACCCGGTAGAACCCGAAGAGGAGGCGGCCCCGCTTCGCGTGCTCCTGGTCCTTCGGGGACGCGATCGTCCCGCTCATCGCGAGCTGCACGCCGAGGCCCTCGAGGTCGAGGAGCTTGTCGAACCGGATCGACCGCAGGCCGGAGAGCTCCGGCGACACCTGGGTCAGGTACCTCGCCATCCGGTCTAGGCAGTGGTTCCCGGCGCCGAGGACGAGCTCGCCCTGGAACCCGGCGACCTCGCGTACCTGCCGCAGCATCTCCCGGCAGAAGTCGAGCTCGGCCTGCAGCGGCATCGTCCACCCGGGGACCTTCGGGTACCGCCCGATCTCGGCGCCGTCGATCACGTCGCCGTTCAGGTAGACCATGTCCGGCTGGAGGTCGCGGATCGCCTGGAGGAAGCAGAGCCACGTCCACGGGTCGAGGAAGAAGTCGTGGAAGTCCGACCCCGACAGCACCATGAACGTCTTCCGCAGGGTCGGCTCCGCCGGCCGGACGTACGGTCGGACGCATCGGTCGAGGTACCGGGCGGCGTGCTCGCGGCGGCTCGTCTCCGCGCGGGCGGCCTTCCACAGCGTCGTCCCCGGCTGGTCGACGAGCCCCGCGACCTGCTTCGCGTGCTCGAACTGTCCGAACTCCCGGTCGACCGCCTCGACGGGGAAGTGCCCATAGAGCTCGTAGCGCCGGCGCGAGATGGACCGGAACTTGTAGAAGAGTGGGTTCGTCTGCGGGTCGGACGCGACGCGGACGATGTCCGCGAGCAGGTCCTCCATCGACGGCGGCGTCCTCATCTTCCCGAGGCGGAGTCGGACCCGCTCGGCCTCCTCGGCCGCCTTCCGCAGGACGGCCTTCCGGGTCTCGGCCTCGGACTTCCGCAGCGAGTCCGGGGCCGCGAGGAACTGCTCGACGCTCTTCTCCTTCGTCACCGGGGGCACCTCCGGACGTGGTTCATGAACGAGTTGAGGGCGCGGGGCCGACCGAACGTCGGGACGATGAACCCGGCGTGGAAGTAGTTCAGGGACACCCTCGTCTTCCCCGAGTCCCGCGCGTCGAGGAACTCCTTGATAGCCGCCCGCAGCCGTCGGTCCGCGCAGCACAGGCAGCGGGCGCCGGGGCGCGGTCCCTCCCTCCCGATGAACTCCGCGACGGTCGTCTTCCTCATCTCCGGTCGGCGCAATCGTACCCTAGCGAAGGGGGCCCGTCCAACGGTGGACGGGCCCCGATGAAAGGAGCGCGGCCCCTACCCCCGCGCCGTCGCGAGGGCGAGCCGGAGCACGCTGAGCTTCTGGTCGTGAGCGGGCCCGAGCAGGTTCGACGCGACGCGCGCCTCGGAGGACTTCTCGGTCCTCGGGCGGGAGTCGTGGTCGATCCACTGGGTCACCGCGTTGAACGCGGCCCACGCGGTCCCTCGGATCCCCGAGATGCGCTGGCGCTCGTCGTCGAGGTTGGCCATCCAGGCCTCGACCGTCGCCGCGCGCTTCTCGGTCAGGCGGTCCGCGGAGTCGGCCTCGACCACGAGCCGGTCGACCTTCCCGAAGCACTCGTCGTACGCGGCCTCCATGAACTCGCGGGTCCGCGCGGCGGAGAGGTTCGTCCGGACGAGGGAGTCGACCTTCTTCCGGAACTCGGCCATCTCCTCTCGGGCGGTCCCCAGCATCGTCCGGGCGGCCTTCACCTTCTCGTCGAAGTCACCCGTGTGCTGGAACGCGATCCCCCGGGCCGCGTCCTTCTCCGAGAACCGGAGCGTGTTGGCGCAGACGACGCGGACCCCCGTCGGGTACGAGGCGAACTTCCGCGACCCGCCGTGCCCGTTCACGCAGAGGAGGTACAGGTCCATGCAGTCGTCGGCGACGGCGCAGATCCGCTCGGGCATCTTGATCAGCGCGTACACGACCTTCGACCCGAAGAGAGACCCGGCGGTCTCGATCAGGGTCCCGCCGTCGGCGCCCCCGACCGCGTCCGCGAACTTCGCGAGGTCGACGTTCTCCATCGACTTGTAGTCGGGCCCGACGAACCCGAGTACCTTCCGGGTGTCCGCGCGGAGGTGCGCCCGGCGGTCCGGGACCGCGACCCGCGTCCCGTCGGGGAGGACGGCCTCCACGGGGACGAGGACGGTCGGCCAGTCGAGGCCGATCTGCCGGAACCCCTCCTCGGCCGTCGTCCCCGCGGGGATCTCGACGCCGATGCCGTGCCACGCGGGCTGGCCGACGTACCCGAACCGGTCGGACTTGAGGATCTGGTGGCTCATCGCTGTCTCCTTTCGCTGCTCCTCCCCGTCTCGCCCTAATCATACGCTCCGAGAGGCCGGTTGTCCAAGCGGTGGCGGGCCCGGTCGACCTGCCGCTCGGCGGTCGCGAGGTGGCGGGGCGACCCCGCGAGGACCTCGCGCCACGGGCGCATCTCGACCGGCCGGATCCGGTCCGCCAGGAACCGGAACCGGAGGGGTCGGACCAGGCGCATCAGGTCCGGGTTCGACGAGAAGAGCTTGAAGGCCTCCGCGACGTCCTCGCCAACGTTCGGGGCGTACGACGTAACCGGGTCCTCGCCCCGGGTCGCGTCCCGGAACTCCCGGGCGAGGACCCTCGGCCGGCGGAACGTCAGGTGCCAGTGGTGCCCGACCTCGTGGAGGACGACCCCGTACGGGGTCCGGTCGACCCGGTATCCGG